>CAYHQZ010000097.1:0-14385 GCA_964358555.1 uncultured Planctomycetia bacterium | reverse complement strand
CAGCGCGTTGGCTTCCTCGATGGCGATGTCGCGGGCGGTGGGCGGGTAGAGGTTCGTCTTGCCCTGGGCATTCAGGTCCTCCGTCCGGACGAACTCGGAGATCCTGCGGACCTCGGTCATCTTGGCCTTGTCAAGGTCCCCCTGAAGGCCCGCAAGCTTGGTGTCGAGGGTCGCGGCCTCCTCGATGATCTGCCGGATTCGGTCGAGGACGGGGTCCTTGTAGCGGTAGTCCCCGACGAGCAGGTCGATGGAGCGCTGGTCCTTGGCGATCTGGCTCTCGAGCTTGGCGATGTCCGCGAGCAACTCGTCGATCTTGGCAAGATCGATCGCGTTGGCTTCGGATTCGGCCTGGGTGTCGACCGTGCCGCGGTTCGCGATTCGATCCCGGATGTTCTCGATCGTGTCCCGCTTGCTCCGAATCGTGGTGTTTCGATCGGAAATCTTGTTGTTCAGCAGCCTGATTTGGTCCTTGGCGGCCGCGTCGAGAAGCCCGCGGACCAGGGAGGGGTCCGTGACGAGGCGCTCGTCCCTGAACTGGAAATAGCTGTTCTTTCGAAGGGAGGTGACGAGATTCTGGTTCCCCGTGGGCGGGTATTGGCTGTTGTGGTCGCCCGCGAACATCTGCGCGGACAGGGCCAGCATATGCACCTCGCCGCGGGTCTGCTCGACCAGGCTCTTCTGGCGGAGCCAATGCGCAACGACGAGAAGCGAGGCAATCAGGAAGACGACGATGCCGCAAGCAAAAACGGCTTCGACGAGGGTGAACCCGCCGCGCTTTTCCCTCGACGACTTGGCCATGTCAAGCATTGAAGGCTCCTTTTGGACGAATTGAACGGCACCGGGAATGATGAATCCGAATGTATCGACGTGGCGGCTTCCCGCCCGCGTCGTGCGCCTTTTACAGTTGCTTGAACATTTCGGGGGCTATCCCCGTTCACCATATTAGACCCGGAACGCCTGCAAACGTTACTATTTTCAGGTTATTTTTTTACGTATATTTGTGCAAAACTTTTAGCCTTCCATGCTCGCCCAAGCCCCCTTTATCCGCTAGCGGGCACCAAGCAAGAGGTCCATCACGAGCTGATCCAGCTTCTCGTAATGCAACCCTTTTTCGGCAATGGAGTTACGATTGAATTTGTAGCCTTTCACGGAGGAAGCGTTTTTCTGGGAATAGGCCTTGAGAAGGGCCTTCCAGTCCGGGGCGCCCGATCCGGCAGCCTCGCTTTGGAAGCGAATCTCGGACAGCAACCCCTGGATTTCCGGATCCTCCCGGAACCGGCGGACCTTTTCCTTGAGGATGAGGTAGGTCCGCATACAGCCGGAGGCGAAGTCCCAGACGCCGGAGGCGTCCTCGGTCCGGTAGGGGTGGCAGTCGAAATGCCGGGAGCCAAGGTATCCGGAATCCTCGAGGAGCTTCACGAGGAAGAAGGCGCCCTTCACGTCCTCGGAGCCGAACCGGAGATCCTGATCGTAACGGCCGATCTTCTGGGCGTTCAGGTCGATGTGGAAGAGCTTGCCGGCCTCGATGGCCTGGGCGACCTGGTGCGTGAAGTTCAATCCGGCCATGACCTCGTGGGCGACCTCGGGATTGACGCCGACCATGTCGGAGTGATCCAACGTCGCAATGAAGCCGAGCATCGCGCCGGTCGTGGCGAGGTAGATGTCGCCGCGGGGCTCGTTGGGCTTGGCCTCCAGGGCGAACTTGTAGCCGTAGTTCTGCTTGATCGAATACTCGCAGAGGAAGTTGAGCGCCTCCCGGAACCACTTGGCGGCGTCGCGGGGGTCCCGGCAGGCGTCCGTCTCGCTGCCCTCCCGGCCGCCCCAGAAGACGTAGATCTTCGCGCCGAGCTCGGCTCCCAGGTCCATCCCGCTCATCGCCTTCTGGACGGCATAGGCCCGGACGGACGGGTTCGACGAGGTGAAGGCCCCATCCTTGAAGATGGGATCCGAGAAGAGATTCGTCGTGGCCATCGGGACCAACATGTCGTGGTCCGCGAGGGCCTTCTTGAACTCCTTCACGATCTTGTCCCGCTCCTTGGGGGTCGCGTCGATGGGGACGAGGTCGTTGTCGTGGAGGTTCACGCCGAAGGCGCCGAGGGAGGAGAGCTTCGAAACGATCTCCTTGGGATCGAGGGGCTCGCGGACCGGGGCGCCGAAGGGGTCGCGGCCGGTGTTGCCGACGGTCCAGAGGCCGAACGTGAACTTGTCCGATTTCTTGGGGGCATACAGGTCGGTCATGGGTGGCTCTCCGTGGGGATGGGGCTTCGAAACGAAGGACGGCGATGCTAGACCCCCCTCGGAATCCGCGTCAAGATGCGCCGCGCGCGGCGGCCGGCGCGGCGCGAGCCCATGGATGTCCCCCTCCTCTCCGTCCGCAACGTCTCGAAATCCTTCCGGACCCCGAAGGGGGCGGTCCGGGCCCTCGACGGGGTGACGATCGAGGTCGGCCGCGGAGAGACGCACGCCCTCATCGGCCCGAACGGCGCCGGGAAGACGACGCTCCTGAACATCCTCGTCCGGGTCCTGGAGCCGGACGAAGGCGACGTCCGGATCCTCGGGCGCGATCCGTTCCGGGACGCCGACGTATTGCAGCGGGTGGGGCTGGTCTCCGCGGAGACGAGGTTTCACTGGGCCCTCTCTCCGCGGGACGTTTTGCGGCTCTACGGGATCGCTTACGGGATCCAGCGCCGGGAACGGGACGCGCGGACGGAGCGCCTGCTGGACGCCTTCGGGCTATGCGAGGTCGCGGACCGGAGATTCGACGTCCTCTCGACCGGGGAGCGCACGCGGCTCGGATTGGCCCGGGCGCTGGTGCATGAGCCGGACGTGCTGCTGCTCGACGAGCCGACGATCGGGCTGGACCCGGCGATGGCCGCGCGCGTCCGGGACGAGATCCTGCGGCTCGGCCGCGAGGGGCGCCAGGCGATCCTGCTGACGAGCCACAACATGCAGGAGGTCGAGCGCCTCGCCGGGCGGATCTCGTTTCTGCGCAGGGGCCGGATCGCGGACGCGGGGACGTCGGAGGAGATTCGCGGCCGCCTCGGCGGTGCGGCCGACCCCGTGGCGTCCCTCGAGGACTACTTCTTGCGGATGGTGAGGGAGGACGAGGCGGAATCGGAGGCCCGACCTTAGTCTCCATGGACGTCTTGTCCACCCGGGTGGATGAAAACGGAACGTAGGGGCGAACCTGCGTGTTCGCCCCCGCCGCATTGGGCGGACACATAGGTCCGCCCCTACACGTTTCGCAATCCGGCCGGGCCGATTTTCAAGGCAGACTTTGGACCTTGGGCTCTGGACCCGCCCCTCAAGGCAGCTCGAACTTGTCCCCCGGCCGGATCCCGCGACGCGCGAACCAGCCGCGGTTCGCCTCGATCGCGTAGCGGATGGGCCCTGGCGAGGGGTGCGTGGTCTCGTCCATCGGCTCCATGTCCTCGATCGCGAGAACCCGACCGGCGGCGTCCAGGAAGGCGATGGAGAGCGGGATGCGGGTGTCCTTCATCCAGAACGAAACGGGACGCTCCTGCTCGAAAACGAAGAGCATCCCCTCGTCCGCACCGAGGGAATCCCGGTTTGAAAGCCCCCGGGCGCGCGTTTCGGGAGTCGAGACGATCTCGACCCGGAGGACCGCGCCGCGTGCGCGGACGGAGGGGCCGGACGAAGGCTCCGGCGGGCGGACGCAGCCGCCCCCGAGGAGAACGACGAGTCCGAAAAACCGGACGGCGGCGGCCGATCGCATGCGGGAGATTCCTCCAGACGCTAGATTCTACGGGACCGTCCGTTTTCGAAACCCCTATTCCGGAGGACACGCCGATGTTCCGAATCCTCGCCGCCTTCGCGATCGCCGCCGTCGCGATCGTCGCCTTCTTCTTCCTCGCCCCCCGCCCGCTCGCGGCCCAGGCCCCCGTCCCGGAGCCGTTCTACCCCGGCCGCTACGCGATCCAGACGACGCCCGGCGGCACGATCCTGCTCGACACCTCCTGCGGGGCGACCTACCGCCTCCGGGACGTGCCGGGAAGGCCCGCCGCCTGGGAGCGCCTTCCCATCGACGACAAGGGCGTCATGACGCCCTATCCCCCCTCGTCGGCCTTCAACCACTACGCGAACCTCCGCTCGGTCCTCGAGACCTTCTACACCGAGCCGGAGAAAGGGCCCGGCGCCGCCAGGCCGTAGACCCGGGGGCGGAGGGCCGTAGAATCCCCGCCATGGCCGGCCACTCACACTGGGCGCGGATCAAGCACAAGAAGGCGGCGACGGACGCGAAGCGCGGGAAGCTCTTCTCGAGGCTCATCAAGCACGTGATGTCCGCCGCGCGGATCGGCGGGGCGGATCCTTCCCAGAACATCACGCTGCGCGAATGCATCGATCGGGCGAAGGACGCCTCCGTCCCCTCCGACACGATCGACCGGGCCATCAAGAAGGCGACCACCGAGACCGGCGGGCCCGCCATCGAGGCGAGCGCCTACGAAGGCTACGGGCCCGGCGGCGTCGCGGTCCTCGTGGACCTGCTGACCGACAACAAGAACCGGACGGTGGGCGAGCTGCGCCGGATCTTCGAGGACCGAGGGGCGAAGACCGCCCAGGCCGGGTCCGTCTCCTGGATGTTCGAGCGCAAGGGCCTCGTGACCGTCCGCAAGGACGCCATCCTCGAGGACGCCCTTCTCGAACTCCTCCTGGAAGCGGGCGTCGACGACTACACCACGGCGGGAGACGTCTTCGAGATCATCTGCGATCCGAAGCATCTCCAGGGGCTCAAGCTGGCCCTCGCCGCCCGGAAGGTGAAGCCCGAGCTTGCCGAGATGTCCCGGATCCCCACCTCGATGGTGGACGTGGACGCCGAGAAATTCCAGAAGATCGAGACGCTCATCGAGGCCCTCGAGGACCACGACGACGTGGACAACGTCTACACGAACGCCGCGGGGCCGGCGACGGGGTAGCGGCGGCTCTTTCGCGTCGGGGATATAAACCGGGCACGGGCTCGGGGCGGGGGCTCGGCTGGCGCTCCCGGTCTCCCCGCGGTCCACGGCAGGTAGACGAATTCATGGCGTTGGACCGCGCCTCGACAGGTCGCTTCCATCCGAGCCCCCACCCCTCGCCCTTTTTGTTCTTCGGTTTCAGGAATACAGGGATCGGTGCCGCCATACCGCAATCGAGAAGGCGGACGCGAAAGCTCGATGGCTACTCGTCGCCGTCGTCGTCGGGGGGGGATGCGCCCCGGATCGAGACGAGGAGATCGTCGAGCGTCCGGGCGGTGGCCTTCGCGGCGGACGCCACGGCCTCCTGCCAGGGCCGGCCGTGCTTGTCGTCGGGATAGAGGATGGAGCGAGACGCGTTCACGAGGCCCCCGTGTCCCCGCGCGTCGAACGCGGGGCGGAGATCCTCGACCCGCCCGCCCTGGGCGCCGACGCCCGGGATCAGGAACGGCGAGAGCGGCATCGCCTGCCGCAGCGCCGGGATCTCGGCCGGGGAGGTCGCGCCCACGACGGCGCCGACCCGCGACCAGCCGTCCTTTCCCTTGAACTCCTCGCCGAGGCGCCGGACGAGGGAGGCGACGCGCCGGCAGACCGACTCCGGGTCCCGGCCGTCGCCCTGGATTTCGGACGCCCCGGGATTTGACGTGCGGACGAGGACGAAAAGCGATTTTCCGTGCGCGCGGACGCACTCGACGAAGGGCCGCAGCCCCTCCTCGCCCAGGTAGGGATTCACCGTGAGGGCGTCCGCCGAGACGTCGCGGCTGCCCTTCCTCGGGACGAGGAAGGCCTCGGCGTAAGCCGCCGCGGTCGAGCCGATGTCCCCGCGCTTTCCGTCGGCGATCACGAACAGCCGGCAGCGCTTCGCGGCGAGAACGACAGCCTCGTAGGCCTCGAACCCGTGCGATCCGAGCCGCTCGAAGAGCGCCAACTGCGGCTTCACGGCGGAGGCGTACGGTGCGACCGCCTCGACCACGCCCTCGAGGAAGGCCTTGACCGCGCGCGCCTCGCCGCCGCGGCTCGACCCGAACCGGCGCCGGATGGCCGGGGGAAGGCGGTCGACGAAGGGATCGAGCCCCACACAAAGGAGCGGGCAGCGGACGGACATCGGAAAAATCCTACGCTTTCTGCCGAAGAAAGTTGGCCAGGATCGCGGGGCCCGCCTCG
Organism: uncultured Planctomycetia bacterium; assembly: GCA_964358555.1. Classification (GTDB taxonomy): domain Bacteria; phylum Planctomycetota; class CAYHQZ01; order CAYHQZ01; family CAYHQZ01; genus CAYHQZ01. Next base: position 8,251 of record CAYHQZ010000097.1, on the reverse strand, counting down.
GTGAGGAACGACTCGGGGTGGAACTGAACGCCTTCCAGGGGGAACTCGCGATGGCGGATCCCCATCAGCTCGTTTTTCTCGGACCAGGCGACGGGGACGAGCGTCGCGGGCAGCGTGGAGACGTCCACCGCCAGCGAGTGATAGCGCGTCGCGACGAAGGGATTCTCGACGCCGGCGTAGATCCCCAACCCATCGTGGCGGATCCGCGAGGTCTTGCCGTGCATCAGGCGCGGGGCGCGCACGACCTTCGCGCCGAACGAGAAGCCGATGCACTGATGGCCGAGGCAGACGCCGAGGATCGGGATCTTCCCCGCGAACCGCCGGATCGCGGCGTTCGAGATCCCGCCCTCCTTGGGCGTGCAGGGGCCCGGGGAGATCACCAGGTGCGTCGGCCGGCGGCGCTCGATCCCCTTCAGCGTGATCTCGTCGTTCCGGAAGACCTCGACGCCCGCCCCCTGCTCGCCAAAGCGCTGGACGAGGTTGTAGGTGAACGAATCGTAGTTGTCGACGAGCAGGACGCGCGGCTTCACGCGGTCAGTCTACACCCCGCGGGGCGGGCCACGAGGGGGCCGCGCGCGCCTCCCCCTACGGCCCGATCGTCAGGCTCGAGGACGCCTTCGTGTTGTTGGTCTCGAGCAGCTCGTGGACGGCGCCGCCGCCGTCCACGATCGCCCCCGCCCGCCAGGCGCCGGCGGGAACCGAGGCCGGAACCGTGATCGCGGTCGTCGCCTGGTTCGTGGCGTTGTAGGCGAGAGGGGCCGAAATCGTCCGGCTGCCGATGAGCGTGTCCGACGTCGTGATCGTCGCGTCCTTTGAAAGATAGAAGTCCACCCGGATCGAGCCCGACGTCGCGAGCGGGCCCACGTTCTTCACGGTGCTCTTGACGGTGAGCGTCCGGCCCGCGACGGTCGCCGAGAGCGCGGAAACGGTGAGGTCCGCGCGGACCGCCACCTTGGCGGACGGGCCGCCGACGTTGTTCGATTCGCTCGTCTCGATCTGCGCGTTGGCCGAATCCGCCACGGCGAAGACGTAGTAGTCGCCGGGAACCAGCGTCGCCGGCGCCGTGAAGCTCGTCGTCGCGCCGTCGGTCGAGGCGACCTTGAGGGCCGTCGTCCTCGCGCGCGCGCCGAGCAGCAGGTCCGTGGACGTCGAGAGGACGTTGTCGGCGGAGAGGTAGAACGCCACCGTCGTCGCCCCGACCGTCGCCGCGGCGCCGTTGTTCTTCACGGTGTTCGAGATCGCGATCTTCCCGGAGGCGATCTTCGCCGAGAAGGCAGAGAAGGCGAGGTCCGGGCGGAAGGCGAACGGCGAGGACGAGGCCTTCGCGTTGTTCGTCTCGACCGCCTCCGCCACGGCGTTCGTCGCGTCCACGATCGCGCCGACATAGTAGGTCCCGGACGGAAGGCTTGTCGACGTCGTGAACGCGACCGCGCCGGGCGACGAAGCCTGCGGGGCGAGGCCGGGAATCGAGCGGCTGCCGAGAAGGATGTCGGCGGACGTGATCGCGGCGTCCGTCGAGAGGTAGTACTTCACCGTGAACGTCGCGGCCGTCCCCGTCGCGCCGATGTTCTTCACCGAGTCCGCCACGGTGATCGTGCGGCCCGTCACGGTCGCCGAAAGCGAGGCCACGACGATGTCCACCCCCGCCGGGACGCCGAGCAGCAGCGTCGAGGCCGTCGCCTTCGCGTTGTTCGTTTCGTTCATCTCCGCGACGGCGTTCTCGGCGTCCGCGATCGCGCCCACGTAGTAGGCGCCGGACGGCAGGCCCGCCGGAAGCGCCACGACGGTGGAATAGGTGCTTCCCGCGCTCATCGTCAGGCCGTTGTGGGTCGTCTTCGACACGAAGATGTCCGACGTCGTGATGGTCGTGTCCGTCGAAAGGTAGAAGCCGACGGCGAACGGCGTGGCCGTGTCGCGCTGGCCGACGTTCGCCGGCTGCCAACCGAGCGAGAGCGACGTCCCGGACAGCGACGCCGTGACGGACTTGATGACGAGGTCGGGCCCCGGCGGGACGTAGGCCCCGGTGAAGTCGAGCCCCGTCTTGTTCGCGGAAACGGCGAGGGGATTCGAAAAGCCGCTCGGGGAGAAGGCGTAGTTCGGCAGGAGCGTCGAGATCGTGTAGGTCCCCGCCGGGACGCCGGCGATCGTGTAGGTCCCGTCGGAATCCGTGCAGGCGGCGTAGGCGCTCGTCGCCGAGACCCGGACGCCCGCAACGGGCGCGCCGCCCGCGGTCACGCGCCCGGACAGCCGATGCGTCGCGGGGGAGCCCACCCGGACGACAACGGAGTCGCGCGCGGTGCCGCCCAGCATGTCGGTGACCGTGCACTGGACGGCGAAGTCGCCGGCCGCGGGGAAGGTCTTCGAGACCGAAGATGCGTTAGATCCGGTCGTCCCGTCGCCGAAGTCCCAGCCGTAGGCGAGGACGTCCCCGTTCGGATCGGTCGCGGCCGCCGTGAACGCGACCGTGCCGCCCGCGGCAATCGAGACGGACGACGCGGACACCGTCACCGAGGGCGCGGCATTCCCCGGGAACGTCCCGAGATTCACGACGAGATCGAGGGTCTCCGGCGTCGTGCCGCCCTTGCCCACCGGCGTCACGTGGATCCCGGCCTCCGAATCCGAGAACGTCCGGCCGATCGGGAGAGCCGCGTCGGATAGGCCCGAGGCCGTGCCCGGCGTCATGTCGAGGATGTAGCTCTGGGCGCTCGAGGCATAGCCCCAGTGGAAGACGGCCCCGTTCGAGAGGGAGGCGGTCCCGTAGCCGGGCCGGAACTCCACCCAGTAGGCCTTCGAGGCGTCGCGCGGAATCTTGAGCGCGTGCCGGCCGTAGGCAATCGCCGACTCGAGGCCGTGGATCCGGTAGGTGCCGCCGGAAATCACCGTCTCGACCTCGGCGGACGGCATCCATCCGAGGAGGGTCTTGAACCAGGCGTTGAAGTGGGAAGCGGAGAGGCCCCCGCCGCCCATCAGGTCGAACGGATCCCCGTAGGCGTAGGAGGACCCGCCCCCGATGGGCGAGCCGTCGACGGCGTCCCATGACGCCGCGTGGAAGAGGCCGTACTGGTGGCCCAGTTCGTGGGCCATCACGCGGAACGAGAACGAGCCGTTGATCCAGCCGCCCTTCGCGCCCACGTAGGCCATCCCGGAGAAGCCGGTGAAAAGCGTCTTGAAGCCGGCGAAATCGAAGTCGTAGTTCGCGCCCGGATATCCCGCGGCCTCCGCGGCGGCGCGGGCGTCGGCGAGGAGCTGGTTGCGGCCGTTCGCGTCCGTCTTGTACCAGGCCGAGGTCTTCGGCATCCGGAGCACCGGCGTCAGCGTCGTGGCGACCGAGGTCTTGCCGTAGGAGGCGGCCTGGTAGTAGGCGTCCATCTGCGAGAACACGGCATGGAGGGTCGCGTCCGAGGCGGGCTCGCCGGTCATGTCGGAAAAGTCCACGCGGATGAAGAGCAGGCGCTTCGTCCCTTCCGTCCAGGCGGAGGCCTCGACGGGGACCGATCCGTCGCCGTCCGGAACGGTGCCGTCGGCGGCCAGCGCGATCCGATCGCCCAGGGCGACGCCGCGGATCGGGATGCCCCGGCGGGTCGGCGCGAACCGGAGCGCCTCGGGGACGAACGCCCGGAAGCGCCGGTCCCCGACCTGGACGAACCGCTCGAACCCCGCAGGCGCGGCGGGATCCGCCGGATCCACCGAGATGACCTCGAGATCCCCGCGCCCCTCGATCCGCTCCTCGAGGAACGGGCGGAGGAACGCGGGCATCCGCGCGAGCGCGTCCTTGTCCATCGCGAGCGAGACGGCCGCCTCGGGATCCGTCTCGATGAGGGCTTTCAGCGCGTCCCGGCGGGCCTTCGCAATCTCGATTCCCTCGGCCTCGTCCTGCGGCGAGAGATCGACGGGAAGGGAATCGGCCCAGGCGTCGAAAGCGGCGAACGCGGTGGGCCTGGCAACGGGGGCCTCGGTGGCGGCGGCCGGCGCGGCGGGCGCCGGGGCCTCGCGGCGCGCTTCGGCCACGGGCGCCGCGGGGGCTGGAACGATCGCGGGCGCCTGCGCTCCCGCCGGAGCCGGCGGCGGCGCGCGGTCCGAAACCAGGAACAGGACGGCGGCAAGAACGAGAACCGCACCGGCGATCTTCGAGATCTTTTTCGTCATTCGAGCCCTCTTAGGAATGATGGACTCAAGGAATTGTACGTTTTGTGCGGACCGGAGAAACGAACGGGACTGCCGAAGAATGCGACGATCCTGCTATTTCCACCCTCCTGCCCCTACGGCCCGATCGCCTCCTTTCCGCCGCCGGGCTTCTTCGGCTGGCAAGGGGACCGAACGCGCCGCCGCTCACGGGCGGCGGACGGACAGGCTCACCTTGGCCGCCGCGGAGGTCGACTTGCCGTCGCTCGCCGTGAAGGTGAAGCTGTCGCTGCCGTAGGTGCCCGCGGCCGGGGTGTAGGTGACGCGGGCGCCGGAGACCGCCGAGAGCGTCCCGTGCAGGGGCGTCGCGGCAATCCGGTAGGTCATCGCGTCGCCGTCCGCGTCGGTCGCGACGAGGGTGATCGTCGCGGGCGTGTTCTGCAGCGTCGAGAGGCTCTGGGTCTTCGCGACGGGGACGTCGTTCACCGGCGTCACCGTGACGCTCACGACCGCGATGCTCGAATACGCGCCGGCGGCGTCCTTGACCTTGAACGTGAAGGCGTCGGAGCCGAAGAAGTTCGCGGCCGGCTTGTAGGTGCGGTTCGCGCCCGTGCCGGAGACCGCGCCGTGCGCCGGCGATTGCACGATTGAGTAGGTCAGCGCGACGTCCTCCACGTCCGTCGCCTGCAGCGTGACCGCCTTCGCCGTGTCCTCGGCCGTCGTGACGCTCTGCGCGTAGGCGACCGGAACGTCGTTCACCGCGGTCACGGTGATGCTCACGGTCGCGACGTTCGAGGAGAGCTCCCCGTCGCCCGCCTGGAAGGTGAACGAATCCGCGCCGGAGTAGTTCGCCGCGGGCGTGTAAGTCCGATTCGCACCCGTGCCGGACAGCGTCCCGTGCGAAGGGCTCGAAAGGATCGAGTAGGTCAACGGCGCCCCGTCCGGATCGCTCGCGATGAGGAAGATCGCCGCGGGCGTGTCCTCGGCCGTCGTCACCGCGAGGCTCGAGGCGGCGGGCGGCGAGTTCTCGAGGACCGTGACGGACACCGTGGCCGCGCCCGAGAACTCGATCCCGTCGGTCGCGCGGAAGGTGAAGGCGTCGTCGCCCGCATAGCCCGCCTCCGGCGTGTAGGTGACCTGCGAGCCGGAGACCGCCGAGAGGGTTCCGTGCGCGGGGCCGGAGACGATCTCGTAGGAGAGGGCCTGGCCGTCGGCATCGGTTGCCGAAAGCGTGACGGCCTTCGCGGCGTTGCGGCTCGCGGACACGGACTGGTTCGCCGCGACCGGCGGGACGTTCGGGAAGTCGGAATCAATCCAGAGGGTCTTGATCGAGCTGTCGTTGACGACCACCGGCAGCCCGGGGGCCGCTGCGAAGACGCGCCCGCCGGCGTCCGTGAGGCGGAAGGCCTTGATCGTCGTCGGCGCGGCCACCGTGTCGGTCTGCTGGTCCCAGAGCTTGAGGAGATACCGCTTCGGGGTGCGGACGGGCGGATTCAGGTCGGTAAGGTCGAACGCGAACGTGCAGTCGCTCGCGACGGTCGTGCCGGCGAAGGAGAAGGGCCCGCCGTTGTAGGTGAGGACGGGCTCGTTGAGCCAGGCGGCCGCCGGCAGGTCGGTCTGCGAGGTCGTGCCGATGCCGAGCTGCAAAAGGATGTGGTCGCGGTCCCTCGTGTTGAGCGTCACCTCGGCGAGGAGCTTCGGGGTGTAGGAGGCGCGCGCCGTGATCCAGTAGGCCTGGGCCCCCCACCACGCGGCCGTCCGGCCCGCGCTCGGCGCGCCGGGGACCGCCGAGACGAGATTGAGGGCGTCGTAGGAGATCCAGGAGAAGCCCTTGTCCTTCCAGCCGGTGCCCCAGGAGTTCACGACCCGCAGCGCCCCCTTCTCGCCGGGGTCGACGACCTTGTTCGCGTTGATGTCCGTCCAGATGTCGTCGTTGTAGCCCACGACCGTCATGCCGTGGCCGCTGGAATTCGTACCCGTCCAGAAGCAGACGGCCTTCCCCACCTGGGCGTCGTCGTTCGGGGTCGACGGATCGTCCTTCACCGTGGTCCACTTCCAGGAGTCGATGTGGGTGGCGTAGTTGAGGACGTAGCCGTTGTTGAGAAGCGTCTTGAGGTTGAAGAGGCCGGCGTCCGTGTCGAGCCCCGTCACCGTTCCCGCCTGGCCCATCCGGTTTTTCAGGGCCTTGCGGTAGACCGAGGCCTCCAGCGGCCATTTGGTCGCGTTCGAGTCCCACGGCCACTCCGCCTCGGAGAGGCAGCCGATCGCCTGGGTGAGCGAGAAGGTGAACCAGGAGCCCGTGCCCGAATAGCCGTCGTTCAGGAAGTTGTAGACGAACTTGACGGACATCCTCGTACTCTTGTCCGCGGGATCCTTCGCGCTCACCCCCCGGGCGAGGTTCACCATGTGCGTCGTCGTGTAGTAGGTGCTCGAGAACGCGCCGCAGGTGGGCCCCACCTGGTCGCCGACGGGCGGGAAGGCGGCAAGCAGGCTGTTGTCCACGGCGACGGGCAGGCCGGTTTCCGAAACCCCGGCGGCGAGAACCTCCGTGGACGAGGACGACGAATCGCCGCCGTCCGGGGAGGACGCGGGCGCGTCGGCGCCGATGGCCCCCGCCTCGGCGAGGCGCGCGGCCCGGGCGCGCAGCCCCCGGGCCGCCTGCTCGCGAGTCACATCCGGCAGCCTTCGGGACCGGCGATCTGCGCGAATCCGCTCGAGGCCGATCTCGCCCGGCGTCAGGTCGACGGTTCGGACCATGTGGCGGTCCATCCAGGCGCGCTCCGCGGCGTTCGGCTCGCGCAGGCCCTTGGGATGGGACGGCTCCTCCTGGGCCGTGGCGGCCCACGGCGCGGCGGCGAGCGCGCAGACGAGGGCGGCGAGGAAGAGGCGGCAGACGCGCGCATGGTATTTCATCGTGGTTCTCCGTTTCTCGGCTGCGTCATTCGGGAATTCCAAGTTGACGCGATCGTACGCTTTGAACGGCGCGGCGTTTGGGACGCGATTGCCGATGATTGGGACGATCCTGCTGTTTCCGCGGTCCGCGCCCCTACGGCCCGATCGTCAGGCTCGACGAGGCCTTGGTGTTGCCATTTTTCTGCGCCCGAGGCGCATCGCTTCCAGCTGCCGCCGGAGCGGCTGCCAGTAAAGGCAATCGGCGGCGCGAATCCGATCCTCCTCCTCCCGGAGACGGGCCGCGATGGCAGCCTCGTCGGCCCCCGTCCGACGGAGCCACGGGCGATCGGGAGAGCGCACAGCAAGGGCCGGGTGCCGGCGGACGAGGCCGGCAAGAATCGACGGCGTCCGGCACTCCGCAAGCCACCAGGCAACCCGCCGGGACCCCGGAGAACGGCCGGCGTTCAGGAAGTCCGTCTCGACAAGCCGCCGGATCATCGGCCAATCCTTGTCCCGCTGGGTCTTCTTGCTACGGACGAGGTCCTCGACGGAGAGGGCGTCCACGGGCGTTCCGTCCGGAAACCGAAGGGCCGTCCGCCGCCTCCAGAGGCGCTCGAAAGGCTCCAATCCCCGCATCCGGGCAAGGATATCCACGCGGAATCCGTCCGCCTCGGGGTGGCGACAGCGGAAGTGGCAGCCGTGGCCCGCCCGGAGGTGGCGCAGCGTGAGGGGCGGGAAGTATACGGGCGCGGCCTGAAGCTCCCGGAGGGCGGATCGCAGGCGACGCAGGTTCCGCGCGTCGGCAAGGATCAGGAAATCGGAGTCACGGCTGAACTCGGCGGCGCCGTAGAGGACGCACGCCTGCCCGCCGGCGAGAAGGGCGCGCACGTTCCAGGCCTTCAGCGTCGAAAGGACTCTGCGAGTCGGGTTCGGGGTCAAGCGAGCCTCCGAGGGAACGATAGATCGCCCAGAGCCGATCCTGCTCTCGCCAGCGCTCCTGCGGCGTGAGCCTGGCCCACTCGATTTCATCGCGCGTCAGGGTGACGGATAGGAAAGTGGATTTCGGCATGTGAGGTCATAAGGGCAACCATAGAGCAAGCCTGGGCACCGAGGGCGTCGATGCCCAGGCCCTGGGGGCCCACGGTGGGCCCCCAGGGCCTGGCATCCCGCCCCCTTCCGCCACGAACCCCGCGGGTCCACGCACTTTTGCACCCCTCTCCCGGGTTTCGCCCGCCTT
>CAYHQZ010000096.1:0-14420 GCA_964358555.1 uncultured Planctomycetia bacterium | reverse complement strand
GGAGGGCCGATTCAACACGCGGGCCGGATCCGCGCTCTCTAGAATAGAATGGAAACTTCAAGGAGGCGGCGCATGAACTTTTTCCGTCGGCGGCTGCCGTGGGTGCTTCTGACGACCCTTCTGGCCTGGACCGCCTGCGCAAAGCCGGGGGCCGACGGCGGCGCTCCGGATGCCGCCTGCCCGTCCGCGCCCGAGACGGCGCTGGCGCCGCCCCTCGAGGCGCCGCCGCCTCCAGGCCTCCCGGTCCCGACGCCCCCTCGCGATGCTCCCCCGCCCCCGGCGGCCGGAACGGCCGGGCCGGCCGCCCCGCCGGGAACGCCGAAGGCCGGGCCGGAGCCCCAGAACGTCCTTTTGATTTCCTGGGACGGCCTCGACCGGAGCGTCCTGAAGGAACTCCTCGCGAAGGAGCGCCTCCCTAACCTCGCCGCGCTCATCCGGGAGGGGTCGCTCCAGGACATCGACGTGCGCGGCCACGTCACCGTCACCAAGCCCGGGCACGCGGAGATGCTCACGGGTCTCGGGGTCGAGACGACCGGCGTCTACTCGAACCAGCGCTACCGCCCGATCCCGGCGGGGCTCACAATCTTCGAGCGGCTGCAGGATTCGCTTGGCGGGCCCGGAAAAATCCGAACGTTCATGGTGACCGGCAAGGTGGCCCACGTCGGCGGCCGCGGGCCGGCCGACTCCCCCCCGGGCGAAGGCGCGGGCGCCGGAAAGAAGGCCGGCGGCAAGAAGGGGGCCGGCCGGAAAGGATTCGGGAAGAAAGGATTAGGGAAGGGCAAGGGGCTCGGCAGGGAGAACGAAGCGGCGGGCCGCCCCGAGGGATGGGCGCCGGCCCCGGGCAGCGCCGTCCCGCCGGGGGCCGACGACTCGCCCGAGAAGGAGACCGTCGGCGAGCCGTTCTACCTGACGAAGCGCCGCCTCGACGTCTTCGACGCGGCCCAGCGGGATGCCGACGAGGTCGGGCCGCTGGCCCTGGAATACCTCGAGAAGCTCAAGTCGCCGCGGTTCTGCGCCTTCGTCCACTTCGGCGATCCGGACCACATGGGCCACCAGAACGGCGCCGCGAGCGCCGAATACCGGAACGCCGCCGTCGCCTGCGACGCGTGGCTCGGGAAGATCCGCGCCTGGCTGAAAGCGGAAAAGCTCGACGGGAGCACGCTCGTCTACGTCATGGCCGATCACGGCTTCGACATGCCCGCCGGCCGCAGCCACAACCGCGCCCCCGCCTCGTGGCTCGCCACCAACGACCCGCAGGTCGTGCGCGGCGGCACCCTCGCCGACGTTCCCGCCACGATCCTCGAGCGCCTCGGCGTGGACCTCGCGAGGCTCTCCCCGCCGCTGCTCGGAAAGCCGCTCACGAAGCCGGCGGGGAAGTAGGAACCGGCGCGGCGGATCAACCCCGCGACGTCCTCCAGGGTGGCGACCTCGCAGGGACCTTGAATACCATACATGCGAATGGTATCTTCCTCGCATGACGAACGAAATGATATCGATGGAACGAATTCGAAAGGCCATCTATCTGATCCGCAGGCACAAGGTGATCCTCGACAGGGATCTGGCAGATCTCTATGGAGTCCAAACCAGGTCGTTGAAGCAGGCGGTCAAACGCAACGAGAAGCGGTTCCCGGGGGACTTCATGTTCGTGCTCAACAAGGAGGAGACCAGAAAATGGAGATCACAAATTGTGATCTCCAATTCCGACAAGATGGGACTCCGCCACGCCCCCATGGCTTTCACCGAGCAAGGCGTGGCGATGCTTTCCGGCGTGTTGAACAGCCCCCGCGCCGTCCGGGTGAACATCGCCATCATGCGGGCCTTCGTGCAACTGCGCCAATGGCTGGCGTCCCATGCCGATTTGTCCCGCAAGATGGCAAGGCTGGAGAAGAAATACGACGCCCAATTCCGGATCGTGTTCGTCGCGATCCGCCAACTCATGGCTCCGCCCGATCCCCCGAAACCCCGGATCGGGTTCTTGAAGGCGCCGTAGCGGCGAAGCGGGCGGCGCGCGCCGTCAGGGCGTCCGGGCTTCCTGTTCGCACGCCGCCAGTTCCGCCGAAAGCCCAAGGGCGGAGGATTGGGCCTTCAGATAGGCTGCGTCCAGCGACAACGCGTTCGCGCGAAGGAGTTCGACGGCATCGGCCCGGTCGATCGCCCGGCCGGCGCCGAGTTTCATGAGAACCAGGTCCTCGCACGAGGCAAGGAGAACCTCCTCGCCCAGGAAACGGGCGGGCCGGGCGCGGCGGACGACCTCTTCCAGGAAGGGCGAGGCGGCTTCCAGGACGTCCGCCCGGATCGTCATCCCGTATTTCGGATCGGTGTAGAGGAAGCGGCGGATTCCATCCCCCCCACGGAGACGACGGGCCGAGTGGCATCGGGCAGAAGGCCTTGAGAGCCGGCGGCCGACAGGATTGCCTCGCGAACGGCGCCCAAGGCCTGAACGAGGAGGTCCACGTCCTTGGTCTGGCGGATCCGCCCCCACGCCTGGAGGGCAAGTCCCCCGACGAGGACCGGCCGGCACCCCGCCGCGCGCAGCGCCGCGAGCGCCCGATGGAGGACCTCGAGGACGAGGCCGTTCACCGCGCCGCCCTCCCGATGGCTTCCATCATCCGCTCGTTCGCGAGCAGGTGCTCCTCCGACTTCCGGTCCCAGGCCTCCCGCATCTTCTGCATCGGATCGCAACCGGGATACGTCTGTGGAAACACCTCGAGGCAGAACCGCCAGCCGAAGTCCATCAACTCCTGCCAAGCGCGAAAATTCCGGTCGATCTCGGCTTGGGTCATGGGCGCCTCCTTCGCGCGGGGGCGATTATACGCAGGGAGAGGGAACCGATCACAAATCGTGATCGGTTCGCGGAGGGAACTTGATCTCGCATTTTGCGACATCAAGATCCAAGTGGAGGTCACAAATGGTGACTTCCATTCGTAGCGGGTCGAGGTTGTCGCAAATTGTGACCACCTCCGCACGCCTACAGCCTCGGATCCACCGGCTCGCTTTCGAGGGCGAGGACGGCGAAGACGCACTCGTGGACGCGGTAGAGCGGCTCATTCCGGACAAAGCGCTCGAGGCCCTCGATCCCGAGGGCGAACTCGCGGAGCGCGAGGGAACGCTTGTGGAAGAGGCCGCGGGTGCGGAGGCGCTCCAGGTTTTCGGGCGCCGCATAGTCGGGGCCGTAAATGATCCGGAGGTATTCGGGGCCCCGGCACTTCACGGCCGGCTGGACGAGGCCACGGCGGCCTTTCGAGACGAAATCCAGGGGCTTCACCACCATCCCCTCGCCGCCTTTCTCGACCCGCTCGGTCCACCACCGGATCCCCTCCGCGCGGCTCTGCTCGTCCGTCACGTCCACGACGAGGCGCGCCGTCTCGAAAAGGACGGGCTTCCCGCCGGCCTCCGCGTCCGCGCGGCAGATTTTCGTGAGTTCCTCCATGTGCCAGAGGTGATCGCGGTCGGCGTGGACCTTGCCTTCGGAGGCGAGGAGATGGAACGGGGCGAGCCGGTAATCCTCGAGCGATTCGACCTTCCAGCAGTAGCCCCGGTAGGCCTCGACGAACCGCTCGGCGGCGTCCGCACGTGCGCGGAAACGCGGAAGCATGGCCGGCAGCACCGGCTCCTTGTCCCCGACGCGCGCGGCTGCCCGCTCGAGGGCCGAGACGGCCGCAGGCAAAGCCGCGCGCGCGGCGGAGCCGACCGCGGCGTATTGCTGGCGCAGGAGCGCCTGCGCCTTCGCCGACCAGGGCATGAGCTCGCAGTCGAGCAGGACCCACTCGGTCGCGAGCGCCTCCCAGGCGCCCGCCTTCGAAAGCGCCGCGCGCACCCGGTCCACGAGGCCGGCCTCCAGGGACGCGTCGTCGAAGAAGGGCCGGCCCGTTCGTGTGACGCAGGCGCCAGCGGCGTCGCCCTCGACCCCGAAGCGCTTTCGAGCGGCTTCCGCGTCCCGGCAGGCGACGACGACCGCGCGGGATCCCATGTGCTTCTCCTCGCAGACGACGCGCGGGATGCCCGCGTGGAGGAAATAATCGAACGCCTCGGCGGGATGCTCCAGGAAGGAGCCCGACCGGCTCGTTTCGCAGGGCGACATCGTCGGGGGCAGGTAGACGAGCCAGCGCGGATCGGCGGCGAACCGCGCCATGACCTCGAGGGCCGCGATGGCGTTCTCCTCCCGGACCGTGACGTTTCCGTTGAGGCGGGTCAAGACGATCCGCTTGCCCAGGACGTCCTCGATGTCGAGGAGGTCGCCCTCGGCCCGCGCGCCCGCGGCCGGCGGGGCCTGCGCGTCAGGATCGAGGAAAGGTTTCGCGGGCTCGTAGTAGGTGTGCGCGGCGGACACGGAGACGAGCTCGCGCTCGGGCCAGCGGATGGCCGTGAGGCGCCCCCCGAAGACGCAGCCGGTGTCGATGCAGATCGTCTTGTTCAGCCAGAGCGCCTCGGGGACCGGGGTGTGGCCGTAGACGACCGCCGCCTCGCCCCGGTAGTCCTCGGCCCAGGCGACCCGCACCGGCAGGCCGTATTCGTCGGTTTCCCCCGTCGTCTCGCCATAGAGGGCGAAATCGCGGACGCGCCCCGAGGCCCGGGCCTGGTAGCGCTCCTTCATGCCGGCGTGGGCGACGACGAGCCGGCCCTCGTCGAGCGCGAAGTGGCTCACGAGGCCATCGAGGAATTTTCGCGCGTGCGACTGGAAGGCCGGGGATTCCTTCTCCATCTGCTCCAGCGTCGAGGCAAGGCCGTGGGTGATCCGGACGTCCTTGCCGCTCAATTTTTTCAGGAGCCGGCTGTCGTGGTTGCCGGGGACGCAGAACGCCAAGCCGGCCTCGACCATGTCCATGACGAGCCGCAGGACCGAGACGGAATCGGGGCCGCGGTCCACGAGGTCGCCCAAAAAGATCGCGCGGCGCCCCTCGGGGGGCTTCACCGAAAAGCCCGGCTCGCCCGGGGACTTCTCGATCGGCCGGACCTCGTAGCCGAGGAGGCCCAGGAGCGCGGAAAGCTCCTCGAAACAGCCGTGGACGTCGCCGACGACGTCGAAGGGACCGCGCTCGGTCCGGCGATCGGTCCAGAGGGGCTTTCGCTCGATCTCGACCGCGTCGGCCTCCTCCTGGGTCTTGAGGACATGGGCGTAGCGGAACCCCTCCTCGCGCAGGCGCCGGATGGAGCGGCGCAGCTGCCGGACCTGCAGGCGGACGACGTGCGCGCCGAGGTCGCGGTCCGAGCGGCCGCGATTGCGCTCCTCGCAGACCTTCTCGGGAAGATCGAGGATGATCGCGACCGGCAGGCAGTCGTGCTCGCGGGCGAGGGCGACGAGCGGGGCGCGCGCCTCCGGCTGGACGTTCGTGGCGTCCACGACGACGAGCCGCCGCGCGGCGAGACGCTTCCCGGCGATGAAGTGCAGGACCTCGAAGGCGTCCTTCGTCGCCGCCTGGTCGTTCTCGTCGTCGGAGACGAGGCCGCGGCAGAAGTCGGAGGTGAGGATCTCCGTCGGCTTGAAATGCTTGCGCGCGAACGTGGACTTCCCCGAGCCCGAGGGCCCCACGAGGACGACCATGCAGAGCTCGGGGATCTCGATCTTCACGGGTTCCTCCCGAACACGGCCATCTGGCAGGGCGGACCGAGCGCCGGGTCCTCGTCGCCGACGGGAAGGAACCGGACGCGGTAGCCGTAGCGCGAAGACACGCCCTCGGCCCACGCCCGGAATTCAGCGCGCGTCCACTCGAAGCGGTGGTCCCGGTGCCGAAGTTTCCCCGCCGGGAGGTCCTCGAACCTCGCGTTGTATTCGACGTTCGGCGTCGTGAGGACGATCGTGAGGGGCTTTTGCTGCCCGAAGAGGACGCGCTCGAACGCGGAGAGCCTGTGCTTGTCCAAGTGTTCGACGACCTCGACGACGGCCGCCGCGTCGAAACCCGCGAGGCACTTGTCCCGGTAGGTGAGCGCGCCCTGAAGGAGCCGTATGCGCGCGCGCTTCTGCTCCGGCATCCGATCGAGCCGCAGGCGGCTGGCGGCGATCTCGAGGGCGCGGTGGGAGACGTCCATCCCCACGATTTCCGTGAACGCCCGATCCTCCAGGAGCGCGGAGAGGAGCCTTCCCTCCCCGCAGCCGAGGTCCACAACGCGCCGGGCGTCGGACGCGCGGATCGCGGCGAGGACGGCGCCGAGCCGCTGCTCGTTCAGCCGAAGCGGCCGCTCGACCTTTTCCTCCTCCGCCGCCTTCGCCTCGGCCGCCTTCTCCTCCTCCTCCTCGGACGCCTCGTCCTCCTCGAGGAGCCGCGCGAGGGCCGAGCGCGTGAGCGAGCCCCAATGGCCGAGATAGCGGGCCGTGATCCGCTCCTTCTCTGGATGCGCCGCGAGCCAGCCCTCGCCGTGGCGCAGGAGCTTTTCCACCTCGTCCTGCCCGATCCAGTAGTGCTTCTGGTCGTCGAGGACGGGGACGAGGACGTAGAGGTGCGACAGGAGATCCTGCAGGCGGACGGCGGCCTTCAGGCCGACCGTGAAATAAGGCCCCTCCCCCCACTCGGGGAAGCGCTCGTCCAGGGGATGGCGCGAAGCCTCGACCTCGTAGCCGAGCGGCTCGAAGAGCGAGCGCAAAAACGCCTCGCCCCCCCGGCAGGGCACGACCGAGAGCCGCGCCTCCAGCGGCAGGACCCGTTCGACGGCCTCCGGCCGATCCTTGCACTTCCCAGCGAGCGCGCTTCCGAAGACCTGGGAAATCGCCACGCTCATGAACGAGGAGGCGACGTAGGGCCGGTCGTTCACGTATTGGTCCATCGAGCCGCCCTCGCCCGAGGGCCCCTTGCGTCCGCGAACGAGGTGGATCGGATCCACGTCGAGGAGGAGCGCCGCCGTGCAGCGCGCGGGCGACATCTCGGGATAGAAGACGTGCGCCTTTCCGAACGAGAGATCGAACGACTGGAAGCGATCGGGATGCTTGTGGAGGAGGAAGGAGAGATCCTCCACGGGCGACCGAGTGTTCGTGATCTCGAGGAGCATGGCGCAAGGGGAAGTGTACTCGGAGCGGCCCAAAGCCGAGCGGGAATCAACTCGCTCCGTCGACCTCGGCTTCCGGCTCGTCGAGGATCTCTCGCCGCCCCCTTGATGCCAACCGCGCGTTTGGTATTATCCGCGCGCCATGCCGGAACCCGTCGCCCTCGTCCCCCTCGAACGGATCGAGCGCCGGATCCTCGTCCTGCGGGGGCGGAAGGTCCTGCTCGACGCCGACCTGGCGGAGATCTACGGCGTTTCGACAAGCAGACTCAATGAGCAGGTCAAAAGGAACCAAAAGCGCTTCCCCGAAGATTTCGCGTTCCGTCTCACGAACCGGGAGAAGGCCGAGGTTGTCGCAATTTGCGATAACCTCCATGGGCTCAAATTCTTCCCCACCCAGCCGCTGGCATTCACGGAACACGGAGCCTTGATGGCAGCGACGATTCTCAACTCCCCCGCCGCCGTCGAGGCCAGCGTCTGGGTCGTCCGGGCGTTCGTCCGAATGCGCCAGGTCCTCCTGGCCCACCGCGAGATCGCCAAGCGCCTCGATGCGCTCGACTTGAAAGTCGCCGGCCACGACGCCTCCATCCGGGGCCTCGTCTCGGCCCTCCGCGCCCTTACACAACCCCCGCCCGATCCCCCGAAAACGCGGATCGGATTCGCGAAGGCTCCGTAGCACCCTCAACTCCCCCCGAACAACCTCCACCCGAGGAGGAAGCGGCGGGCCTCGGGGGTCAGGTCGTCGGGGGGATGCGGGGCGTTCAGGGGCTTTTTCTTTTTCGGCTTCGGCGCACCGGTGTCGTCAAGGGCGGGGTCCCAGCCGAACCAGCCGCCGAAGAAGTCGGCCAGTTCGCCCAGGCGGACGCCGGCGCCTGCGCCGATCATGATGACGGTGGCGCTGGCTTCCACGTCGAAGCGGTCCACCCAGCGCGGCGGCGCGGACTCGACGGACAAAAGGATCGGCAGGATCCACCAGCAGCCGTGGCCGCCGCGATCGGGGGCGCCGCCGTAGAGGCCGCGGCCCTCGGGGTGCAGGAAAAACCAGTCGCCGAGGGGGTCGTTCCAGGCGGCGAAGGGGAAGTGCCCCTCCATCGTCATACTACCCTGCGCGCCCGGCTCGAGCCGCCCGTAGCGGACTCCGGCCATGAGATGCGGCTCGGCCAGCCAGACCCCCGTCCCGAAATGCGCGAGGCCCGCCGCCTTGGCCCCGGCCCCGATTCCGCCCTGCATCCCGGCCTCGATCCGCCAGGAGTCGAGGAAGTCCCGCCCCCGGTCGGCGAAGTAGGTCCCTACGCCTGCGCAGCCGGAGAGCGAAATAAACGCGGCGGATAGAAAAATACTCTTGATCCCGGTCATCGGTTCCGTAGTCTATCCGTCAACCAACTGTCCAAGTTAGACCCGGAGGAAAAAATGACGAACTCAAGCGTGGAAAAAGGCGAGAAGGCGAAGACCATCTTCACGAGCGGCGAAGTCGCCGCCCTGATCGGCGTCAGCCGGATCACGGTGAACCGCTGGATGGACAGCGGCCAGATCCGCGGCTTCAACCTTCCCAATTCGGGGGACCGCCGGATCCCCCTCGAATCGCTCCTCGACTTCGTCCGCCAATACGACCTCCCGCTGGATCTGCTGCGCGACGTGGACGGCTCCATTCCCCTCCCCCGCGGGCTTCACCTTCGCGCCGGCGACCGCCGGGCCGTCGAGATTCGCGCGAAGTTCCGCGTACGGCTGCCGGACGGCTCCTCGTTCGACTCGGGCGAGGGGTTCGTGCGGAACCTGAACGCCGGCGGGGCGTTTTTGTCGGACGTGAGCCTGGAGCAGGGCGTCCTGCCCGCAAATCCCTTCGTCTTCGATCTCGAACTCCAGGAAGGCGCCCTCAAGGGCGTGAAGGCACGCGGGCGGCCCGTCCGGATGAGCGTCGGCGAATCCGCGATCGGGTTCGGCCTCCAGTTCGAAGGCCTCGAGGAGGCCGCGCGGAGCAAGATCGAGCGGTTCGTCGCGGCGGCGTAGCGCCCGCGAGGATCCGGATCCGGCGGGCGAGAGCGGCCACAGCCCGGGAGAGGGCGGCGACCGTTCCGCGGTTCGCCACGACGGCGTCGGCGCGCGCGCGCTTGGCGGAAAGCGGTGCCTGTCGCGACTCCCGGCGGGCGTGTTCGCCGGCATCGAGTCCCGTCCGCGCGCGGAAGCGTCGCCGCCTCGCCGCGAGGGGTGCGTCCACGAACGCAAGGAAGTCGCAGGCGTCCGCGAAACCCGCTTCGAGAAGGAGCGGGACGTCGAGGATACAGATCGAGCGCGCAGGCGAGCGGGCGAGGGCGCGCGCGAGGTCGCGGCGCACGAGCGGATGGAGGATCCGGTTCAGCGCCGAGAGGAGCCGCGGGGAATCGAACGCGGCGAGCGCGATCGATCGGCGGTCGGGCCGCCCGCGAGCGTCCCGCGCGCCGATCCCGAACGCGCGCTCGACCCGGCGCAGGACGGCGGGACGCGCGAGGTGGCGACGGGCGCTCGCATCGGCGTCGAAGACGCGGAATCCCTCCCGGGCGAGGAGGCGCGCCGCCTCGGATTTCCCCGAGCCGATCCCCCCGAGGAGGCCGACGCAGAACGGCCGGCGGCGGGAAGGGGTCATGGGAGGGAAGCGTAGCGCCTACCGCGGCGGATCGAAGAGCCCCCTTGAAGGCGGCGGCCCCTTTCCGAACAGGCGATCGAGGAGGGTCCGCAACCCCTCGCGCTCCAGGAAGGCCCGGGCGGCGGCGGATCGCGGGTTCCTCGGCGCGAGGGATTCGGGCGTCGAGTCGACGGGGGCGTCCTCCCGGAGGACCGCAAGGGCTCGGACCTTCCGGGCCTGATCGGCCGAGGCGCGGAGCGCGTCGCGCGCGCGGGCCGGCGCAAGGGTCTCGGCGGCGCGCAGGATCCCTTCCAGATCGCCGTGGGCTTCGAGCCAGGCGTGCGCGGTCTTGGGCCCGACGCCCAAAACGCCGGGGAGGTTGTCGGAGGCGTCGCCTACAAGGGCGAGGTAGTCGGGAATCTGCGAAGGCGAAAGCCCCCAGGTCGCCCGGAGGGCGTCCGTGTCCGTGCGCGCGCCGGTCCGCGGGTTCACGACGATCACCCCGGGGCGGACGAGCTGCAGGAGGTCCTTGTCGGGCGAAAGAACCCGGACATCGAAGGGGCCCGCGAACCGGACGGCAAGCGTGGCGATCGCGTCGTCGGCCTCGAAACCGGGGACGTCGAAGGCCGAAAAGCCCAGCGCGCGGAGCCCCTCCGCGATCCGGTCGATCTGCGCGGAAAGGTCGTCCGGCATGGGCTTGCGCTGGGCCTTGTAGGCGGGGAAGGCGAGGTGGCGATGGGTGGGCGTTTTCGGATCGAACACGAACGCGACGGCCGCGGGCTGCTCCTCCCGAACGAACCGAAGCGCGGCGTTCAGGACCCCGATGACCGCGTTCGAGGGTTTCCCCTCTGGATTTGAGAGCGGCGGAATCGCGTGAAAGGCCTGGTAGCACAAAGGCATCGCGTCGGCCAGGAGCATCGCGGGAGCGGACATCCCCTTCACCATACCCCTCGCGCCGGGATTCGCTAGATTGCTCCCGATGCCAGACGCGTCCAGACCCCGGCAGCCGCCGAGGCCGATCCTCCTCGCGCTCCTCGCGCTCGTCGTCGCCGCGCTCGCCCTCCGGCACGCCTTCCCCTGGATGACGGGCATCCTGCCCGACGACCTGCGTCCCGGCGCGGAGATCCGAATCGAGGATCGCCTCGCCCGTCCCGGCGAGACCATCCGGATCCCGATCCTCCTCCGCCCCCTCGGGTTGGGCGCGCCCCGAGCGAGCCACCAGATGGAATTCGCCGTGGAAGACCGCCCCATCCGGATCCCGTCCACCGACGACGCCGGCCTCGCCGAGGCGCTGTGGACCGCGCCGGAGACGCCGGGCGTCTATTCGCTGCGGGTCCGTCTCTCCCTCCGCGAGGGGTTCCGGGAGGCCCGCGCGGAGGGTTGCGTCGCCGTCGTCTCCAGAGAACGCCCCCTGCTTGTCGTCGACGCCCTGACGCTTTTTCCGTCCATGACGACGGAGCAGTTCCTCCGCCGCCCCAACCAGGACATCCCCCCGCCCGGGACGCTGCGTTCCGCGATTGCGGCCGCATCCGAGACATGCACGATCGCGTATCTCCGCCCCGCGGACGCCTCCGTTCCCTTCTCGCCGAAATTCTCCCTCTGGCTGCGGCGGTACGGATTCCCGCTCGGCCCGCTCCAGGGCGCGATCCCGAAGGGTTCTCCCGCAAACGCGGAAAAGGCCTGGCGCTTCGATCTGCTGCGGCTCGCGACGGAGTGGCCCACGGCGGCCGTCCTGACGGCGCGGCGGGAGGAGGCGTGGTTCCTCGCCGCCAAGGGCGTCCGGGTCCTCTTCTGCAACCACGGGAAATGCCCCCCGGGCGCCGAGGCGGTCCGCCCCGAGGAGATCCCCTCGAGGCTCTCCCGGCCGCCCGCCCCTGGCGCGACCAGACCGGACGACGCGAGAATCCCGCCCTCCGGACAGCCGGACAAACGCCCGTGAAAGTGCTCCCCAAGGAAGGCGTCACCTTCGACGACGTCCTGATCCTGCCCGACCAGTCCGACATCCTCCCCGCCGACGTGGACACGGTCACCCAGCTTACGCGCCGAATCCGGCTGCCCATCCCCATCCTCTCGGCCGCGATGGACACGGTCACGGAGGCCGGCCTTGCCATCGCGCTCGCCCAGGAGGGCGGCATGGGCGTCATCCACCGCAACCTCTCCCCCGAGGCCCAGGCCCGCGAGGTCGAGAAGGTCAAGCGTTCCGAGAACGGGGTCATCGTGGATCCGGTCACGCTTCCGCCGAACGAGACCATCGGCCGGGCGCGGCGGATCATGTCCGAGTTCAACATCTCGGGCGTTCCCATCGTCGACGGCCGGCGGATCGTCGGAATTCTCACGTCGCGCGATCTCCGATTCCAGCCCGACGACGCGAAGCGGATCTCGGACGTCATGACCCGCGAGGACCTCGTCACGGCCCCGCCGGGCACGACGCTCGAGCAGGCCAAGACGATCCTCCACGAGCGCAAGGTCGAGAAGCTCCTGCTCGTGGACGAGGACCATGAATTGCGCGGGATGATCACGATCAAGGACATCGACAAGTATTCCCGCTATCCGAATGCCTGCCGGGACGCCCGCGGGCGGTTGCGAGTCGGGGCCGCCGTCGGGGTCGCCGATGACGACCGCGTCGCGCGGCTCGTCGAAGCCGACGTGGACCTGATCGTGGTCGACACCGCGCACGGCCATTCCAAGCGGGTCCTCGAGGCCGTCCGGCGGATCAAGAAGGCGAACGATGTCGACGTGATGGCGGGCAACATCGCGACGGCCGCGGCCGCCCGGGACCTCGTCGAGGCCGGCGCCGACGCCGTCAAGGTCGGCATCGGGCCGGGCTCGATCTGCACGACCCGGATGATCGCGGGGATCGGCGTGCCCCAGCTGACGGCCATCATGGAGGTCGCCGAGATCGCCCGCGCGGCGAACGTCCCCCTCGTCGCGGACGGCGGGATCCGCTATTCGGGCGACATCACGAAGGCCATCGCCGCCGGGGCGGACGCCGTCATGATCGGAGGCCTCTTCGCCGGGCTCGAGGAGGCTCCTGGCGAGACGATCCTCTACCAGGGCCGGGCCTTCAAGCTCTACCGGGGCATGGGATCGCTCGGCGCGATGATCGCGGGCTCCAAAGAGCGCTACGGCCAGGCCGGGGCGCGGCCGGACAAGCTCGTCCCCGAGGGCGTCGAGGGGCGCGTCCCCTACAAGGGCACGCTCGCCGACTTCGTCTACCAGCTCGTCGGTGGGCTCCGCGCCGGAATGGGCTACGTCGGCGCCGCCACGATCCCCGAGCTGCAGACGCGCGCCCGGTTCATCCGCGTCTCCCCCGCGAGCCTCCACGAGAGCCACCCGCACGACATCTTCATCACCCGCGAGGCCCCGAACTACCGTTCGGACCCGGGTTAGACGAATGGCGGCGGAACAAGAGACGGTCGTCGTGCTGGATTTTGGCAGCCAGTATTCCCACCTGATCGCGCGACGGATCCGGGAACTCGGCGTAAAAAGCGAGCTGCTCCCCTGCCAGGCCTCCCGAGCCGACATCGAGGCGAGGCACCCGAAGGGAATCGTGCTCTCCGGGGGCCCCGCAAGCGTCTATGCGCCCGGCGCCCCCCGCCCGGACCCAGGCGTGTTCGATCTGCCGGTCCCGATCCTCGGAATCTGCTACGGAATGCAGGTCCTCTCCCACATCCTCGGCGGGAAGGTCGAGAAGGCGAGCGAGCGCGAGTTCGGCCACGCGCGGCTCTCGGTCGTCGAGGGGGCGGGGCTCCTAGACGGCCTTCCGCCCGAAACGCCCGTCTGGATGAGCCACGGCGACCGGGTCGTCGCCCTGCCGGAGGGCTTCAAGCCCATCGGGAAGACCCCGAACTGCGCGTTTGCCGCCGTCCGCCACGAGACGCGCCCCGTATTCGGCGTTCAGTTCCATCCCGAGGTGAGCCACACCCCGAAGGGGCGTACGATCCTCAAGAACTTCCTCTTCGGCGTCTGCGGATGCACCGGGCGCTGGCGGCCTTCATCCGTCGCCCGCGAAGCCGTCCGCCGGATCCGCGAGGAGGCGCCCGAGGGCCGCGTCCTCCTGGGGCTTTCGGGCGGCGTGGACTCTTCCGTCGCGGCGGCGCTGCTCCAGCGCGCCGTGGGCGACCGGCTGCACTGCATCTACGTGGACAACGGGCTCATGCGGCGCGGCGAGACCGAAAAGGTCCGCGCGACCTTCGAGGGCCACTTCCGGATGAACCTCGCCGTCGTGGACGCGGGCGCGCGCTTCCTCGAGGCGTTGAAGGGCATCGACGAGCCCGAGGCAAAGCGCAAGGCCATCGGCCGGGTCTTCATCGAGGTCTTCCGGGATGCGGCGACTCGGATCCCGGACGCGCGCTTCCTCGCGCAGGGCACGCTCTACCCGGACGTCATCGAGAGCATCTCGTTCAAGGGTCCGTCGGCGACGATCAAGAGCCACCACAACGTGGGCGGCCTGCCCGCCGAGCTCGGTTTTAAGCTCATCGAGCCGTTGCGCGAGCTCTTTAAGGACGAGGTCCGGCGGCTCGGAAAGCACTTAGGGCTTCCCGACGAGATCCTCTGGCGCCAGCCGTTCCCCGGACCGGGACTGGGCGTCCGGATCCTCGGCGAGGTAACGCAATCCCAGGTGGCGCTCCTGCAATCGGCGGACGCCATCGTCATGGAGGAAATAAAGGCGGCAGGGCTCTACCGGAAGATCTGGCAATCCTTCGCAGTGCTCCTGCCCGTCCGCACCGTCGGCGTCATGGGCGACGAGCGGACCTACGAGAACGCCGCGGCCATCCGGATCGTCACGAGCCAGGAAGAGAAGGACCCCATCAACCTTATCAAGACGAAGGAACTGCTCGCGATG
>CAYHQZ010000095.1:0-14447 GCA_964358555.1 uncultured Planctomycetia bacterium | reverse complement strand
GGGGTGGGGGCTCGGCTCTTGCTCCCGGTCTCCGCGCGGTCCACGGAAGGTATACGAATTCATGGCGTTGGACCGTGCTCCGACAGGTCGCCACGATCCGAGCCCCCACCCCTCGCCCTTCAGGTAGTTCAAAGGCAAGCGTTGCGTGGTTAGGCGAAATGCCGAACGGCGTTCTTGAAGATCGCGAGGCCTGCGCCCTCGGCCTGCAGGCCCTCTTTCGTCCAGCGGGGGTGGTGCCAGGGCAGGACGTTGCGCTCGGGGTGGGGCATCAATCCGAGGATCCGGCCGGAGGGATCGGTGATCCCGGCGATGTCGTCGGCGGAGCCGTTCGGGTTTTCCGGATAGGCGGGCGTTCCGCCGCCGCGCGAGGCGTAGCGGAAGGCGATCTGGCGGCCCTTCCGGATGGACTCGAGGAGGGCTTCGTCCTTCGGGATGAACTTGCCCTCGCCGTGGGCGACGGGCATCTCGACATGTCCTAGGCCCTCGAGGAAGGGGGAGGGGGAGTTCCCCGGGGCGAGCAGCACCCAGCGCGACTCGAACTTGTGCGAGTCGTTCCAGCCGAGCGTCGCCGTCGGATCGCTCGGGGCGTCCACGCCGCCGGGCAACAGGCCGCATTTGACGAGGATCTGGAAGCCGTTGCAGATTCCGATGACGAGGCCGCCCTTTCGGACGAACTCCCGGATCGCCGGCAGGAGCGACTCGCGGATCTGGAGCGACAGGACCTTGCCGGCGCCCAGATCGTCTCCGTAGGAAAACCCGCCGGGGAGCGCCAATACGTTCGCCTCCGCGAGGCGCGCCGGCCGCTCCAGGAGCGCCGTCACGTGGATCTTCTCCGCGGAGGCGCCCGCCTTCTCGAAGGCGAACGCCGTCTCGTCGTCGCAGTTCGTCCCCGGTGCCCGCAGGATCAACGCCTTCACGGTCGCCATGGGAGGGGGATGGTAACGCCTCCGGCGCGGAGCGGATCGGCGGGCAAGTGCGGGGAGCGGGCTTCCCCTCCGCGGCCCGCTCCCGGTCGCCGTCCGGGCCGGCGCCTACGGCGTGACGTTCTTCGTGCCGCTCGTGATCGTGAACGGCCCGACGGTCGTGAACGTGGTGCTGTAGGAGGGCAGGTCGTCGCACAGGCTCTTGAGCCAGCCCGCCATCGAGGCGCCGCCGTTTAGGTCGATCCCCGTCGTGACATCGTAGGAGATCCCGGTGGTGCTGCCGGCCTGCGCGAGCGAGTGCGCCTGGATCCAGGGGTCCGCCTCCGCGAAGGGCCCCGCGATGGAGTAGAGGTAGGCCGAGACGCGCAGCGGCGCAGACGCCCGCGCGGTGGCCTCCACCCGGGCGTTCGCGGTCAGGCTCTTGAACGTGAGCGTCTTCGTGAACGTGTTGGACTTGGACCAGCCGTTCTCCCATTTCACGGTGAGGACGTTGGTGATGCTGGCCTTCGCGCCGGCCGAGACGGTGATGACGCCTTCGAGGTCCGCCTTCGCGCCGACCTTCAGGTTGGCCTCCATCTGAATCACGACGGGCACGAACGCGACGGAAAAGGTGAAGGTCGTGCTCTTCGTGACGATGTCCTGCTCCCACTCCTTGTCGACGTTCCCCCCCGTGGAAACGGTCACGTCCGCGTCGGCGCCCGGTGTCACCGTGATCTTCGTCTCGAACTTCTGGAGCTTGTACTTCCAGCGCCACCAGGAGACCTTGACCCAGTTGTGCGTCCAGGTGATTTCGGCCTTCAATGCGAGCGAGAGCACCACGCTCGGGGTGATGGAGGCGGTCTGGTAGGTGAAGGCCTTCGTCAGGGTGTGGGAGAACGTCGTGTTCCACGAGCCCGAGAAGTCGAGGCCCGCGGCCTCCGGTTCGGAGGGGTCCGGCGCCGGGGAGGCGTCGGAGGCTTTGCCGCCGCCCTCGGCCGGCTTCTCGCGGTAGCGGATCACGAAGCTGCCGCAGTTCCGCAGGGCCTCGAAGAGGGTCTCGTTGGTCTTTTCCGACAGGAGGAGATCGGGCTTCTTCTCGGTGACCGTGATCGTCTCGGTGTAGGTGACGGTGCCGTCCTTCTCGTTGACGGCGAGCCCGCCCTCGATCTGGTTGCCCCCGCCGAAGTCCACCTTCCAGCCCTTGTCGGCGAGGTCCTTCAGGTTCTCGATGGTCGCGCCCTCGGGGAGCCGGAAGACGGTGACGGTGGTTCCCTTCAGCGTCTGATCGCCCTTGATGGAGCCGAGGATCGCGCTCTCGAGGATCCGGCCGTCCAGAATGCCCTCATAAAAGCCGAGCAGGCGCTTTTCGTCGACCTTCTCGTCGGGGAACTGGCGGACGTTCAGGACGCGGATTTCCTTTTCCTTCGGATCCGCCTTCGCGAGGCCGCGGAACTCGCCCTTCAGCGTCCGCCGCACGGTCGCGTCCCCGATCGTCTGCTCGGAGAGGACGAGCTTCGTCTTGAGGTTGTAGATCTGCTGGTAGGCCTTCGAGGCCTCCATGAGCATGTTGTCGCGGACCTTGGTGTCGGACTCCACGGCCTTTCCGTGTGCGACGTAAATCTTGCCCAGCTCGGACGCGGGGACCTCCTCGATGCGGACGAGGTCGGCGCTGCCGCCGGCCTTCAGGATGAACTCCTCCTTCGCGCCGCGGGCGAGGACGTCGTCCCCGCTCGTCGCCCCGACGGCCGAAAACAGCAAAAGCCCCATCCCGAGAATCGCGTTCCGGACGCGCATCTGGATTTCCTTTCCGGCCGCCCGGTTCCGATCCCGTCGGTCCCCGGCGCGGCGCGTGATCTTGCGAGGTTGGAGTGTAGGCGTTTTCGTGGCGGACGGGAACGCTGGTTTCGCCTAGAATCCCCTCCGGGAGGGCGCATGAGACACGCCACAATCGGGTTGATCGTCCTGAACTTTCTTTCGGTCGGCTGCGCGGGGACGGCCATGGGTGAGAAATTCGATGTCATGGCCCTCGTCCAGAAGACGTGCCTCGACGTCCGGCTGGATGCCCCCGGGACGTTCGCGAAGATCACGGCGGGCGAGCATCCCTACGCGGATCGGGAAAACCCCGCGCTCTACGTCTTCGTCTACGACGAGGGGGTGAACGTCGTGGCGCATCCGGACCGCGCGCTCGTCGGGAAGTGCCTCAAGGGTGTTCCCGACGCCGCGGGCAAGAAGTTCCGCGCCGAGCTCGTCGCGACGGCCCTGGGGAAGGGCGCGGGGTGGGTGGACTACGTCTACAAGAAGCCCGGCGCGGAGGGGGTCTTCCCGAAATCCACCTACGCGCAAAGGGCGGCCGGCAGCGACGGCCGGACCTATGCCGTCTGCTGCGGCCTCTACCGCGAGGCCGAAGCCCCCGCACCCGCTGCTGCGAAGTCCGTGCCGGTGAACATCGGCCTCTCGGAGACGGACGCGGGCCGGGCCCTCGAGGTTTCAAAGGGCGGCCTCGTCACGGTCGTCCTCGACTCGAACCCGACGACGGGCTTCCACTGGGAAGTCTCGTCCGGCGCGGGCAGCGTCCTCGTCCAGGAGGGCGAAACCGAGTTCCGCCAGCCGGAAACCGGCGGCCCGCCCCTCGTCGGCTCGGGCGGCACGGAGACGTTCCGGTTCCGCGCCAGCCAGGCGGGCGCCTCCGACCTGCTCCTCGTCTACCGGCGCCCCTGGGAGAAGGGCGTCCCCCCGGTGCGGACGTTCGCGGCGAAGGTGACGGTGCAGTAGGGGGGGATCGCGCTCTTTTTCTGAACTTTTTCGATGGGGATCTGAAACGGGCACGGGTTCGGGGTGGGGGCTCGGCTCTTGCTCCCGGTCTCCTTGCGGTCCACGGCAGGTAGACGAATTCATGGCGTTGGACCGCGCGTCGACAGGTCGCCGCGATCCGAGCCCCCGCCCCTCGCCCTCCTTGTTGTTCGCTTCCAGGAATACGACGAACGGCGCCGCACGGAGGGGGGCGAATCGGGATTAAAGGACGACCCGCGCCCGTTGCGTGCCGAGGCGCTCGATCTCGATTCCCACGGTGTCGCCGGGCTTCAGGTATTTCGGCGGGGTCTTTCGGTAGCCGACGCCGGAGGGCGTTCCCGTCGCGATGACGTCGCCGGGGAAGAGGGTCATCCCCTCGGTGATGAACGCGAGGATCGCCGGGATGCCGAAGATGAGATGGCGGGTGGAAGAGGCCTGCCAGGTTTCGCCGTTGACGCGCGACACGATTCGGAGCGCGTGGGGATCGGGGATCTCGTCAGGCGTCGCGAGGAAGGGGCCGAACGGGGCGTAGCCGTCCTGGCTCTTGCCGCGGTACCACTGCTTGTCCCCGAACTGCAGGTCGCGCCCGGAGACGTCGTTGAGGATCGTGTAGCCGGCGATGGCGCCGGGCGCGTCGGATTCCGAGAGGCCCTTGCACGCCTTCCCGATCACGACCGCGAGTTCCGCCTCGATGTCCACGGTCTTCGACGCGGTCCCGAGCGGGATCGGGTCGTAGGCGCCCGCGATGGCGCCCGCCGCCTTGGAAAAGAGCAGCGGGGACTTCGGCATCTCCATCTTCATCTCTTCCGCGTGGTCCCGGTAGTTGAGTCCCAGGCAGATGATGTTCCGCGGGTCGGGGATCGGCGGGCCGAACCGGACGCGGGCGGCCTCGACCCAGCAATCCGCCGGCGCGGCGGCGAGCAGCGCCCGGATGCGGGCCAGCAGATCCTCCTCGAGAATCGCGCGCAGCGAGGGCGGCAGGCTCGAGTCGGCCATGCAGAGGTCCAGCACCTTCTCGCCCTGCACCACGCCGGGCATCTCCAAGCCTGGTTCGCCGAAAGAAACGAGTTTCATGGGAGGGAAGTTATCGCGGACAGGGGGTATTGTGGTAGGGGTATGCGCGCCTCGCGGCTCCTGGCCGTCCTCGCCCTCGCGGCGGCCGGGGCCGATCCGGGAGCGCCCGCCGGCCCCGTCGTCCGAGACGCCTTCGGCCGCGACGTCTCGGTCCGCGGGATCACGCTCGTCGACTGGGAGGGGGAGATCGCGAACCCGGCGATCCGGTTTGTCGTCTCGCCGCCCGCGGGGATGGCCTTCCCCGTGAAGGCGACGCTCTCCGCGAAGGAGCCGCGGCTCTATTTCGATCTGCCCTGCAAGGTCGGCGCGGAGGGACCGACCAAGGATCTCGCGTTCAAGTCGAAGGACGACCGTTTGTCGTTCCTCCTCTCGATCTGGCCCGACCGCGACGGCGAGGACGAGACGCACGCTTTCGGGATTTCGTTTCGCGACGCAAAAGGAAAGACCGCGTTGGCGGCGATTCCCGTTCGCGTCGTGGATCAGGACAAGCCTGCGGAGCCGAAATTCCGGATCCACGTCGATTATTCCCAGGACAGGACCGATTTCTTCAAGGACGAATCGAGCCGGAAGGTTGTCGAGCAGGCGGCGGCCGACTGGGCCTTCTTCCTCGACGACCTCGGGACCGACGCGGTGCCGGAGGGCGCGGAGGAGACCTGGATCTGGAGCGCGGAGGGGTTCAAAAAAGGCGGCGTCGTGAAGAACGCGGCGGCCTACACGGGCTACCGGCTCTACGCCTACGGCATCCACACCCGGGATTTGCGCTCCGGCGGGGAGCCCTCGCGCGAGGGCCAGCCCCAGGCGTCGAACGGGAAGGCCCTTCCGTTCAAGCGCTCCGGCGGCCTGGAAATCGAGACGGCGGGCAATTTCAACGCCATCGGCTGGAGGAAGAGCCTCGATGCCGCCGAGTGGTGGAAGGCGACGAACCTGCGCGAGGTCCAAAACGATCTCTATTCGATTTCCCGCCATGAGATGGGCCACGCCTTCTTCTTCAACCCGAACAACAAGGCCTTCGGCGATTTCAAGCGCAAGGGGAAAATCGCCGAGCCGCGCGTGCGCGCCTACCAGGGGGCGGACCCGAAGATCGACAAGCACGATCACCTCGACGGCGCCGTCGATCGTGCGAGCCGGAAGGGGGCCTACGGCTACGAGTATTTCGGCGATGTCCCGCGCTGCCGCTGGATTGTCACGAAGCTCGACCTCCTCTGCGTGGCTGCGATGGGGTACCGCCTGCGGGACACCTCCGCGTTTCGGCCGCTTTCGCTCGAGGGCGCGGCGCCGCCCGGGGCGAAGGCCAACGCGCCGTATCGCGCCGCCCTTCGCGCATCGGGCGGGATCCCGGCGCTCTGCTTTGAAATCTCCTCGGGCGCGCTCCCCCCGGGGCTTTCGCTCGATTCCTTCTCGGGCGAGATTTCCGGGACGCCCGGACAGGCCGGCGAGTCCGAGTTCGCCGTGCGGGTTCGCGACGCGGGCGAGCCTGCGCTCGAGGCGCTCGCGCGATTCCGGATCCGAGTCGATGCGCCGTAGGCGCGTTACGGCGCCTTCAGCATCCCCTCGAGCAGTTCCGGGCCGTGTTCCTTCCACAGCCTCGCAATCGCCTCCGCGGCGCGGCCCGCCTCCGGCGTGTTCGGGAAAAGCTCTGCGACTTTCTCGTAGGCCGCCCTCGCGTCGGACCATTTCCCTTGCGTCTCCAACTGCCCCGCGTCCGCAAACGCCTGCGCGGGAGGGGGAACCTTCGGCGGCGGCGGCAACGGGGGCTCGACGGGCTTCGGAGGGGGCGTGGGCGGCGGGGGCGCCCAGGCGGGGGGGGCGAGGATGGGCGTGGGCGGCGGCGGTCCGACGACTGGCGTCGGCGGCTTGGGCTTGGGAGGGACGATTGTCGGATTCGGCGGCAGCGGGGGCGTCGGCACGAGCGTCGGCTTCGGGGGATCGACCTTCGCGATCTGGGGCGGCCCCCCCCGCGCCGGCCCCGGGGCGGAGGCTTCGCCCTTCACGATTTTGTAGATACGCGCGAGGCGGTCCTTGCCGGGGAACTTGAAGGTCGGGCCCGGCGAGTCGTGGCGCTCGCTGCCCGGGCAGACAACGACCCATTCGCCGGACGAGGACCAGGAGACGCCCGAGACCTCGTCCTTCGCGTCCGTGATGGACAGCAGCTTCCGGCCCGTGTTCGGGTCCCAGAAGGCCGCCTCGTTGCCGCCGCCGGAGGCGAGCACCGATCCGTCCGGGGACCATTCCAGCGCGTAGACCCGCGTTGGGTGGGCCATCCACTGCCGGACGACCTGCCAGGTCGAAGTGTCGTAGAGCAGGATCGGCACCGGGAACTTGTGGCGCCCGTCGTGCGCGTTCTCCTTCCCGACGCCGAGTCCGACCGCGAGGATCCGGCCGTTCGGGCTCCAGGCGACGCGGCGGATGAGTTTTCCGGTCTCGTCTCCGTCGGAAGGCACCGGGAATTCCTTGATGATTTTCAGGGCGCGAATCGGGACGTCCCTCATCGTGGGGAAGATGGCGCCCCACCAGTTTTTGGACATGACGGTCCCCGGCGCCATCACGGGGCCGAATTCCCGGGCGTCGAAGATCTGGAGGGCCATCCAGCTTCCGCACGCGAAGCGCTCGCCGGAGGGGTGCCACGACACGTCGAGGACGTTCTTGCTGTGCCCGCCGGCCTCGGCCTCGGAGACGCTGTAGGCGGCCATGGGGGGGCCGACGGACCGGTCCCCGGCGCCCATCACGCCCTTGCCGGTTCCGATGGGCGTCCGGAACACCTCCCGCAGCTGCAGCGATCCGGTCGATCCGCCGGAGAGCAGCATCTTGGTCCTCGGGTTGTAGTCGATGCAGATCGTCTCGTTCGGGATTCCGCCGCGCAGCGCCCGGTCGCAGCCGAAATTCAGCGCCGGGCTCCACATCCAGATGACGTGATCGCTGCCGGTCGCGAAGCAGTAGCGCGAATCCTCGGTCCACGCGATCGCGCGGTGCCCGCCGAGCGGGAGGTGCCGGACGGGCTGCTGGATGATGAACTTCCCCGTCCGCGCGTCGAAGAACCGCGTCACCTTGGTTTTCCCGCCGACCGCGAGGAACCGGCCGTCCGGCGAGAAGGCCGCGTCCTGCGGGGCGCCCGGCATCTCCTTGTCGATCTTCGAGATCTCGTCGAAGTCCACCGAGTAGACGAGCTGGGCCGCCGGCAGGAGCCGATCGCGGGTCGTCGCCGCGGCGGGTGGGGGATCGGCCGCCCCGGCGCCCGAAGGCCCGGCGGGGCCGAGCAGGGCGAGGACGGCAACCAGGGTCGGGGCGAGCCTTCGCATGTCTTCTTCCTTACATATAAGACATGCCGCCGGGGCATTCGTTCAAGCCGATTTCCGGCCCGAACGGGCCCCGGCGGGTCCGGATCCGCGACCGCTCCTGCGCTAGAACTTGAAGCTCTTCGCCTCCGCCTGCTTCCGGAGGCTCTCGGTGACGGCCTTGTCGAGGACGTTCGCGCCGGGCTCGCCGCGCTTCTTCATCTCGGCGGCAACGAAGGCGTCGCGCTCGGCGGCGAGCTTCTTCACCTGCTCCTGGATCCGGCCCCGCTCGGCGTTCTTCGACTCGACGTGGGCCTTCCGCTGCTCGGGCGTCATCGCCTGCATCTCGGCCGGCAGCGCCTCGGCCTTCACCTCCTCGACCTTCACGTTCCCCTGGGCCACCGCGTCCACGAGGTCCCAGGAGCCGTTCCGGTACTGGGCCGACACCTTGGAGGCCGCCCGGCTGCCGAAGACGCCGGAGCCGTTCACGGCGGCGTTCCGATCCTGCTCATACTGGCGCGCCTGGCCCTCGGCCCCGTTCGCCCCGAAGGGCACGTAGGTGCGGTTCAGCGCGTCGTTCAGGGCCGCGATCTCCTTGTCCTGGGGCGCCGCGACGATCTCGATTTTCCGGTTGTGGTCGATGCAGGCGAACGCCCCGTCCGCGATGGTCGCCCCGTCCCGCCACCCGCCCGCGACGCCCTGCGATTCGCCGCCGCAGTGGATCGTGTTGACGGTGATTCCCTTGTCGATCGCTTCCTTGCAGGCGACGTGGTAGTCCACGGGCCCCTGCGTGAAGGGCTCGTTCCCGGCGATGTAGATCGTCCGAAGATCGTCCTTCGACGCGCTCCAGGCGAGATCGCGGGCCGCCTCGCGGATCACCTGGCCGCAGTACTCGTCGCCTCCTTGCGTCCGGAGCGCGAAGAGGACCTCGGAGATCCGGTCGAGATCGTCGGTGAGCGGCGACACCTGCCGGATCCAGCCCTTTCGCTGGTCCAGGCCCGTGTTTCCGTATTCGTAGAGCGCGACCTCGAGGACGGGCCGGACGCCCTCGCGCTTCGCCGTCGCGAACTCGTTGACGATCTGCCACAGGCGGGTCTTCGCCTGCTCGATCAGGCCGTCCATGCTGCTGCTCGTGTCGAGCAGGATCGCGATCTGGATCTTCGGGACCGGTTTTTCCTTCGCCGCCCCGTCGGCCGCCCCGACCGAGAACAGCGCCGCCGACGCAATCGCCGCCGCCCATGCCGTCGTCCGTCGCATCCTGGACATCGCATCCTCCTGGGCGTTGGAGCGCCCGGTTCGATTCCGTGAACCCGCCCGTCCCGAAACCCTTCCTATCGGAGCGTCTCCGCCGCCGCGCTCCTAGCCGCCCGCTCGCCGTTCGCCCGCAACTGCGTTTCCGCGACCGCGGACAGGGTGGGGTTGCGCACGAGGACCGTCTCGCCGTCCACGGCGATCAGCACCTCGCCCCGGAGCGACATCGTCCCGGCGGCGTTCTGGAGCGCGAGCCGCCCGGCCAGCGCCCGGAACTCCTCCGACCCGAACTCGACGACGTGCGCGGGCGTCGCAGTCTCCGACGCCACGCGGCTGTCCACCCACCGGCCGCCGCGCCGGAAGAAGGCGCGGTCGTTTACCTGCTGGATGGCCGCCGCGGAGGCGACGTTCATCTCCGGGTCGAAAAAGCCGTTCGAGATGTTGAGCTGGGACTGCTCGCGCATCCGCTGGTCGTTCCGTTCCTGGTTCACCGAGCCGACGCCGGAGCGCATGCCCATCCTCGACCCGAACGATCGCCGGGCCATTTCCTGCATCTCCGCGGGCCGGCCCAGGTCCGTCCCCTCGCGCACCAAAAACGCGGTGTATTCCGTCAGGACCCCGAACTCCTTCGAGAGCCGCACGACCTCGTCGACGAGCTCCTTCATCTTCGGATCCGACGGCAGCCTGGAAGCGACCCCGCCAGGGGCGTCCGCTGTCGCCTGCCGGATGGCCTCGATGAGCCCGCCGATTTTGCGCGAGGCCCACAGCCTCGGCACGAAGGCGTTCCGGGTCGTGGCCTTGTCCAGGGAGAGTTCAAACGAGAACGTCCGCGCCCGCCCGCGGTCGTTGCCCCGGAGCTTAAAGGAGAGCGGCGCCTCCCCGACGTACTGCCCGAGGAGGACGAGCGAATCGCCTTCGAAGAAGTCCGGCAGGCGTCCCGGGAAGAGGTCCCGGACCCGGCCCGCCGCGGGCTTGCCGTCCTTGGCGAAGAGCTCCAGGACCGGGTCCGCGAGGACCGGCCCGTTCAGGCGCTTGAAGACCTGGGAGATCTTCATCCCCGTGTCCTCGCCCGGCAATACGAACGACGCCGTGCCCCTCGTCTCGGAGGCGAGCCGGTCCAAGAGCGGCGTGTTGACGTCCGCGCCCACGCCGAACGTGAAGATCCGCCGGTGGTGAGGGTTCGCCGTCTCCGCGAGCCGCCGGATCTCGGTCTCCCCGGTCTTCCCGATCGTGGGCAGGCCGTCGGTCAGGAACAGCACGATGGGCAGCCGCTCGTTTGGATCGGGCTGGCGGAGCGCCTCGAGGAGCGCGTCGTGGATGTTCGTCCCGCCGCGCGCCTCGACGCCCTTCAGAAATTCGCGCGCCGCCTTCATTGTCTCGGCGGTCTTCTCGACGGGGGCTTTCGCGAACGGGTCGACGCCTTCGTTGTAGACGATCAGGTTGAAGGTCTCGCCCTCCTGGAGGCCGTCTAGGATCTGCAACGCCGCCTCGCGGACCTGCGCCAGCTTTCCCTCGCGCATGCTGCCGGAGCGGTCCAGCACGATCGTCACCTCGCGCCGGATCGGGCGCTCTCCCTCGGCCGGCGCGCCGCGCGCGGGCAATCCTGCGAGCAGCAAAAAGTAGCCGCCCCCGACGCCTGGGTCCGGATAGGCAAGGAGCGACGCGCTGACCCCGGATTCGCCCGAGAGAATCGAAAGCCGGAACGCCCCCGGCTGGAACGTCGAGTCGCCCTCCGTCGAGGCCTCGATATCGTTCGGTCCCTTGCGCAGGATGTTCAGCCGGTGGCTGGGGGAATACACCGCGGCGAGCGGGGCCTTCGTCCGGATCCGTGCCTTGAACTTCCAGGGGACGACGTTTTCGATCATCTCGCTGCGCGGAAGCACGTAGTCGGCGCGAGTGCCGTCGGCGGGGAGGAGGTGCTCGTAGACGAGCCGCACCCTCTGGGTCCCGTTCGCCTCCACGGGGAAGACGCTCGATCGCAGCAGGTCGTGGCCCGCGAATTCCAGCAGCGCGGGGTCGCGCGATTTCGAGACGATCGCGTCGTAGATCCCGCGCGCCTCGCCGTGCGCCAGCATCTCCGCGGTCGGCTCCGCGGCCGAGCCCTGGAACGTAAACGACCGGACGGCCGCCCCCTCCGGCACCGGGAGCAGCACCTCCGCCTCCTCGCGCCGGCCCGTCGGGTTTTTCAGGCCCACGTCGATCGTGGTCGTGGCCACCCGCTCGAAAACCGAGACGGCGGCCGCGACCTCGGTCACGATCACCGGCGAGACCCGGCCGAACCCGAAGGCCCGGGCCTGCGGGACGATGACGTTCGGCGCGAACGCCCGCGACGAATGCTCCCCCGGCGCCGCCGCCCCGGCCAGCAGGATCCCCAACGCGACGACGCAGCCGCGCGCGAAAGAGCAACGCTTCATGACGCCCTCCTCTCGGGTTTCATTGAACGTCCCGACACCTTCTTTCTAACGCGCGTTGGGGCGGGCGGCGGTAAAGGCTATGTAACGGGCCGTCGGCGGGCGTCCGTCCGGCGCCTACGGCGCGCCGATTTCGAACGTCTCGGACATCCGGCCGATCAGGAGGTCCGTCCCGAGGTAGATCGCGACGTGGATCAGGAAGACCACGCACAGGACGGCGAGCCGCGCCCTTCGGTTGCCCGCGGGCGCGCGCAGGGACAGCCACAGCGAGACCAGCGCGCACACCGACGCCGGGGCGACGGCGATCATGGGGCCGAGGGTGAATGCGCGCTGCAGCCCCATCGGGGAGAAGGGCGAGAGGCGGCCGGCCAGGACCAGGAGCCAGGCGTTCGCGTGGGCCACGGCCGCGAGCCCCGCCAGCACGATCGCGAGCCGCATCCAGAGAACCCCGCCCGCGGCGATCGCGCCGGAAGCCGGGGCCGTCGGTTCGTCCATGGGAATTCCCCCTCGCAGGGCCAGTCTATCGGAAACCGGAGGCCAAATAGGGGACGTTGTAAACTCGTAAACTTATCGAAGGGGCATGTCCCCATGCGGGCTGGCGGATCGGGGCGTCAGCGGACTACTTCGCCTTCAGCCTTTTTTCCGTCTCGGGCACCTGGAGGCCGTGGGTGACGGTCTTGTCGCTCGGGCGGGCGGGCCACTTGACCTGCAGCGCCAGGTAGGCCTTGTCGATGGCGTCGCGGGGCATGCAGCCGGCGCCGGCCGTGTCGGACAGCACGGCATCCAGCGCAGTCTTCGCGTCCGTCTCGCCGTTGATGGGGGGCGCCTCGAAGGGTTTCGGCACCTGGCCCTGTTGGCGCTGCGAACAGCCGATGAATTCATTCCCCGAGGTGTAGAAGCCGCCGCCCTGGTAGAGGGTGATGGCGGCGTCGGCCTTGCCGGCGTCGAAGGCTTTGTCGAACCGGTAGGTGCTGTTGACGAAGTTGGCCTGCGCGCCCTGGTCGGGCTGGCTGGCCGTCATGCTCCAGTGCTGGATGAGGTTGTTCCGGAAGTCGCATCGCGAGACGCTTCCGGAGATCAGCGGCGCGCGCATCCAAAAGTGGCTGACGATGGAGTGGTGCATCGTGACGTTCGTGCCGCCGTACTTGATGAACACCCCGCGGGTGCAGCCGTAGACCGCGCTCCAGCGGATCGTGACGCCGTTGCACTTGTAGGAGGGCGCGAAGCCGTCGTCGCCGCTGCCCGACACCGTCACGTTCTCGACGAGGACGTCGGAGGATGGCGGCGTGCCGGAGGTCCCGAAGTCGACCCCGTCGCCGGGGTTCCGGACCCTTAGGTTCCGCAGGATCACGCTCTTTCCCTGGACGATGATCCCGGTGCCGTTGTGGCCCGTGCCCGGCATCCACAGCGTCGCGCCGCCGCCGTCGAGCGTCACGTTGTCGCCGATCTTGATGGCGTTGTAGGGCGTGTCGATGTCGCCCGCTTCCACGCGGACGTTCGCGTTCGATTTCACGGCGGCCGCGATGGCGGCGGCGTTCGCCGGGACGGTTTTTGCCGCCCCCGAGCTGCCGCGGGCGTTTTGGCCGAAGCCGTCGGCGGGGCCGTGCCCGCCGCCCGTGTCCGCGCCCGCCGGCGGAGGCGCGGGCGGTTCCGGCGGTTTGGCCGCGTTCCCGGGCTCGACGGGCGGCGGGGCGGGATCCTTCTTCGGATTCGGGGGATTCGGCGGGGGCGGGGGTGGAGGCGGCGGGGTCGGCGGCACGCCGGTCGGCGTCGCGCCCGCGCCTTCCGTCAGGACCTCCGGGTGCGCCTTGATGGCGATGCCGATGGCCTCGAGGGGAAGGCCGGTCTTCTGGATGACGGCCTGGGCGGGAAACGACAGCACCGCCGCGGACATGTTGAGGTACTGGACTTCCTTGGCCGGGTCCATCCCCGCCGCCCGGATCGCCGTGACGGCCTTGCGCGCGAGGTCGAGATTCGGATCCGCCCCCTCGGGATCGCCGGCCCGGACGGGCGCGGCGGCGAAGAGCGCGGCGGCGAAGAAGGCGACGGACAGCAAGGTTCGAGCGGCCATCGGGATCCTCCCTATTTCTTCGCCTTGGGCTTCTTCTCCCGCGGCTTCTTTTCCTTGCCCTTCTCCTTCGCCGGCGCCCGGTCCTTCACTGCGGGAGCCGCCTCCTTCCCATCGGCCGCCGCCCCCTTCGCTTCTTCCGGCGCCTTCGGATCGGCGACCGTTTCCGTTCCCGCCTCCTGCGCCCCGGCGGGCCCGATCTCCAGGCACGCCGCGACGAGCAACGGCAACGCGGCGAGAATGCGCAACGCCCTCATCCCATCCACGATCGCACCTTGCCGCGGCATCTGTCAATCGAGCGGGCCGGGCAGGGGGGCAGGCAAAGCGCCCCATGGCGCCCTGCACTGGGAAAACATGGGTGACCGACGGGACTCGAACCCGCGACCTCCTGAGCCACAGTCAGGCGCTCTAACCAACTGAGCTACGGCCACCATGGACAGTCCCGCCAAGTATATGCCGGGAAGGAAGGCGGCGGGAGGGAGGTGAACGGTCTACAGTCTAAAGTCCGGGGGTGGAGGGCTAGCGGTCGGAGTCGGAATCGGGGTCGCGGTTGGAATCGTCGTCTTCGTCTTCGGAATCTTTGTCCGAGTCGTCGTCGGAGTCCGAATCGTCGTCGAGTTCGTCGTCCTCGCGATCCTCGCTGTCGGGCTCGTCGTCCTTTTCTTCGTCGGAAGGCTCC
>CAYHQZ010000094.1:0-14473 GCA_964358555.1 uncultured Planctomycetia bacterium | reverse complement strand
CCCCCCTGCGCGGCGGGCGCCAAGGTTGGCGGCCTCCATGATCCCGGGCCCCCCGCCCGTGATGATGGCGAATCCGTCCTTCGCGAGGCGGCTGGCGAGGCGGACCGTCCGGCGATACCAGGGATCGCTCGGGCGGGTGCGGGCGGAGCCGAAAAATGTGACGGCGGGGCCGACCTGCGAGAGGGTCTCGAAGCCCTCCACGAACTCCGCCATGATCCGGAAGATCCGCCAGGTCTCCTCCGTCGAGACGACACGATCGGGAGAGGGAGCGGGCGGATGCAGGACCGTGGCCGGAACCGGGGATTTCGGAGGCATGGAACCGGCAGTGTCGAACGGGAACGCCCGGGTGGCAAGGGCTTCGCGGCCTTCAAGGGGTATGATCGTCTCCATGCCATTCCCCCGAAATCCAGATCGGGGCCGGCGCAACTGGCGCGGGCTTCTGCTCGCGCTCGCCGCGGCGACGGCGGCCGGCTGCGCAATCCGTTCGCCGGACGGGGGCGACCCTTGCGCGGACGCCGCTTCCATCCAGGACGACACCGCCGCGGTTCGCAGGTTTTCGCAGCAGGCCGAGGCGCTCTTGAAGGCGGGCCAGACGGTGAAATTCGCCGTGCTCATCCCGCAGCTGTCCCGGACCCAGGCCGCCCTCGCGCTGTCCGCCCCGCCGAAGGAGGCCCTCGAACCGCCCGACGTGTTCGAGCGGCGCCGGGCGGGCGTCCTCGTCTTCGGCGGCCTCTACAAGTGCGGCAAGTGCACGCAATGGCACGTCACCCTTGCCAGCGGATTCGTGCTCGAGGAGTCCGGCGCCGCCGTGACGAATTACCACGTCGTGAACAAGACCGACGGGGAAACCCTCGTCGCCATGACCTGGGATGGCCGGGTGTTCCCCGTCCGCGAGGTTCTCGCCGCCGACAAGCCCGACGACGTCGCGATCGTCCGGCTCGGCCTGCCGGCCGGGACGCGCCTGGAGGCCGTCCCGCTCGCCGAGAATCCGCGGGTCGGCGAGCCGATCACCGTATTGAGCCATCCCGACCAGCACCTCTACATGTTCACTTCCGGAATCGTGGCTCGCTATTTTTCCGTTCTGAACGAGGGCCGCGTCGTCACCCGGATGGCGATCACGGCGGACTATGCCCGCGGTTCGAGCGGCGCGCCGGTGTTCGATGCCCGTGGCGCCATCGCCGGGATCGCGTCCCAAACGGACTCGGTCTACTACAAGACCGTGAAGGGCGTCGATCAGAACCTCCAGATGGTCCTGAAGCACGCGATTCCCGCGAGTGCGATCCGGCGCCTGATTCCCGCGGCGAAAAATCGCTGACCCGCGCATTTTTTTGGCGTCGTAGTTTTCTCTATTTCCTCGCCCGGCACGCGGGCTATGGTTTGGATGTTTCGCGAGGATACGACATGAGCACCTTCCTCTGCGGCAGGAGAATTCGGGACGGTCCTTGAGGCAAGGCGTCGAGAAGACTGCGACGCGTTTTCAAGCGGCCTGACAGACGCAAGGAATCGTAAATCCGCGCCTTAAAAATGTGCGCGACCCTTTGGCGTGACTGACAGGACGCTGCAACGGATCCGGCGGGGCCAAAAGCCTCGCCGGATCTCGTTTTTTGGGGCCGATTAGGATCCGATGGCGATTTCGGGAAACGGGATCGCCAGCATCGGGGGCTTGAGGGCCGGGAACATCCGTCGGCGCAGCCACGTCCATCCCCGCCAGGCGCCGTCCGCGCTCATTCCGCCGAACCGGATGCAATTGTAGAAGCCGGCGTCCATCGTGAGCGCGGATCCGGCAAAGGAGGTTCGATCGGGATTCCAGACGACCCGATCCTCCCCCACCTCGACCTCGAGATCGCCAAGGCGGAAGCGCCCCGGAGGGCAGCCGGCGGGGCTGACGCAGTCCGTCGTGAAGAGAACCCGCCTGCTCCCGAGCGCGCGAGAGAGATTCGAAAGCAGGAACGGGGGCAGATGGATCCCGTCGGGAATGAGGGAAACCGAAAGGCCCGGAATCCCGATGACGCGCTGGATGATGTTGTCGTGGCGCGGGGCGAGCATGGGAACGCCGTTGCCGAGATGCGTAAAAAGCGTGGCGCCCGAATCGACGGAGGCCTGGATTTCCTCGACCGACGCGTTCGTGTGTCCCAGCGCGACGACCACGCCGGAGGACGAGGCTTTCCGGATGAATTCGAGGCTCCCCTTCCGCTCGGGCGCGATGGTCACGAGGCGGATCCGGTTTCCGCTTTCGTCCTGCCAGCGCGAAAATCGATCCCAGCTCGGCTCCCCCGCTTTTCCCTCGACATGCGCGGCCGGATGCGCGCCGCGATATCCGGGTTCCGGGGAAATGAACGGCCCCTCGAGATGAAATCCGACGATGGCTTCCCGTAGAAACGCGGATTCATCCAGGGTTTTCCCCAATTTCCGGAATTGGGACGCGATTTGATCGTCGCCCGCCGTGATAATTGTCGCCAGGATATGCGAGCATCCGCGCGCATGAATTTCGCGGACGGAACGTTCGAGCGCTTCGCCCGTTATCGCGGGGTCCTGATAATCGACGCCGGCAAATCCGTTGACCTGGGGGTCGAACCATGCGGGACCGACAAGGTACGCGCCCGCGTCCCCCCCGCCGAGCTTCCACGCATTCGCCGGAATTTCCGTCAATCGCTTCGCGGTCAGCGCATCATATGCGACGACTTTCCTGTCTCCATTGGCCGAGGAAACGGAGGGCGCCACCGGCGCACCTCGGCCCTTTTCCGCTTTTGTCGATTTCATGGCTCCTCTTATATCGAAAAACCATCGCTTCATCCATGCCGAGAGCCGGATTCACGCAAGGCAGAAGATGTCCACACTGGAGGATTTCTGGCAGCCGCCATGAATTTCGCCATGGTTTTCGCTTTGCCGTAAAGACGGTCGACATTAAGCCTTCTAGATAAAGAATATAGCGGTGAAATAGCGATTTTGCATAAATTCGCCCCTCTTGAATCGAAAAATTTTATGGCCTACTATTCATGAATCATCCACATGTAGGCAATCACTCGGAAAGGATAACGATGACACCGAAAAGACTTGGCAGAGGCCTAGAAAATCTGATCCCGGACGTGGCTCCGGAAGTGAAGACGCAGGAGGCCGGGATTGCGACGTTGAAGATTTCACAGATATTCCCGAATCCTTCGCAACCAAGAAAACAGTTCGATGAATCCGAACTGCAGGAGCTTTCAGAATCGATCCGTGAGAGCGGGCTGCTTCAGCCGATTGTCGTCCGCCCATCATCTTCCGGATACCAGATTCTTGCCGGGGAAAGGAGATACAGGGCGGCAAAGATGGTTGGAATGAATGAAATTCCGGCCGTGATTCGAAATGCAACGGACCAGGAGGCCGCGATTTTGAGCCTCGTCGAAAATCTCCAGAGGGCAGACTTGAATCCTATTGAAAAGGCAGAGGGCATCCGCTCTATCCTTGAAAAAAACAAGATCACCCAAGAGCAAGCCGCAAAGCAGCTCGGGAAAGATAGAAGCCACATCGCAAACCTCGTTCGTCTCCTGGATCTCCCGATCGATATCAAGGACCTTGTTTCACGTGGAACACTCTCGATGGGGCACGCAAGAGCGATCCTTGGAATCAACGATCCGGGCGTTCAAAGGAAACTCGCGGATTTGTCCATCAAGAAGAACATGTCTGTCAGAGGCATCGAGAAGCTCGTCCAGTCTTTGAAGTCAGGAAGCGAATGGGTAGAGAGAAGGAAGAAGGTGGATAAGCCGGCGAACATCAAGGAGCTCGAGGATCGGATTTCCGCAGCCGTTGGCCTTCGAGTGGAAATCAACGAGAGAAGGAAGGGGAGGGGCATCGTCTCCATCCACTTCTCCTCCATGGTCGAGTTCGAGGCTATCTCGGACAAGCTTTCGAGATAGGCAAATAAGCGATGCCACCGGAGAACAACGACCAATATGAGTCGCTACTCCATGTAGGCAAGGCACTTATACTACACGCTACAGGCAAGGATCGCTTGGCGCTTGCTGCGGATGCAGGTCGCTTCGGGTTCAAGGATTTTGCGAGATATGCAAAGAATCTATCCTTACTCGTTTCGGACGAATCAGATAGGGGATACGCAAGCGAATTCCTCTCTCGGGTCATGGATCTGATTTCGAGATCTCCAGATCCTGATGCGAGCCTCAACGGTCTCGAGCGTCTTTCCAGGAGCACCGGGGGATTTTCCAGGATCCTTTTCGGTTTCCGCCAAAACCCCCGCCCATTTGAAAGGCTTTGCTGGATCCTGGGGGCGAGCGAATATTTCACGGACGTCTGCGTGAGGGACAGCGAGTTCGCGCTGGACTTCTTCTGGACGATGGACGAGGACTCCGAGGCGCGGATGGATTCCGATTTCGACGAGATCGAAGCCGACGACTTCGCCGATCTGCCAGCGGCCCGCGCCCTCGCCGCGCTTCGCCGCGCGAAGCGCCGCTCGATTCTCCGGATCGGATCGCTTGACTACCTGGGACTGGATTCCCTCGAGAACTCGATGGAGCGGATCTCGCGGGCGGCGGATCGGATCCTCAAGGCCGCGTTTCGCCATGTGGAGCGGCGCATCCTCGGATCGAGGAACGGACGCCTTCCGCTCTGCGTGCTTGCCGTCGGAAAGCTCGGGGGGCGCGAACTCAACTACTCGAGCGACGTGGACCTGATCTTTCTCCACGAGGAGCAGCCGGGGATTCCGCCCGAGCGCTTCCAGTGCGCCGCGGAAGGGATCGTGGCGATGCTGTCCGAGGTGACGGAGGACGGCGCGGCGTTCCGCGTGGACGTGCGGCTGCGTCCCCACGGGATCCGAGGACCGCTGTCCACGCGCCTCGAGCGCGCGATCGACTACTACCGGACGGCCGCGCGTCCCTGGGAGCGCGTCGCGCTCGTTCGCGCCCGGACGGCGGCGGGCGACGCGCGCGTCGCATCCCGTTTCCTCGAGGCCGTCTCCCCGATCGTCTATCCGAGGATGTTCGGGCATGCGGACCTCGAGGCCCTGAAGGCCCTGAAGCGCCGTTCCGAGTCCGAGGCGCGGACCCGGCGGGATCCCGCGCGCGATCTCAAGACGGGACCCGGCGGGATCCGCGACGTCGAGTTCGTCGCGCAGACGCTCTGCGTGCTCTACGGCGGGAAGCATCCGGCGCTGCGCACCGGCAATGTGCTCGGGGCGCTGAAATCGATCCGGACGCTGGGATTGCTGCCGCCCGAGGAGGCCGATGCCCTCGCGGACGCCTACCGGTTCCTCCGCGGAACGGAGCACCGGGTCCAGACGCTCTACTCCCTGCAGGTCTACGAAGTCCCGGCTCCTCCAGCCGCGCGGGCGGCCCTTGCGCGGCGCCTCGGATTCGCCGGTTCCGACGAATCGGCCGAGCGGGAGTTCTCGAAAACCCTGGCGCTTCACCGGGATCGCGTCCGCCGCCTTTTCGATCGGTTCCTCGGCGAGCCGGGCCCCCGGCGGGAAGGGGATTCCAGGCTCTCGCACTGGATCGAGGCGGGGTCGGCCGATCCCGCGGAAGGCGCGGAGGCGCTCGGGGCGCTCGGCTTCCGCGACCCCGCTCGGGCGGCGCGCTGCATGCTCGAGGCCGCCACGCCGTCGCCCGGCAGCCTTTCGCCGCCCGAGCGACAGCGCGAGGCCTTCGCGCGGATCGCCCCCCGGATCG
The DNA here is from genome assembly GCA_964358555.1 of uncultured Planctomycetia bacterium. GTDB lineage: Bacteria > Planctomycetota > CAYHQZ01 > CAYHQZ01 > CAYHQZ01 > CAYHQZ01. Next base: position 8,813 of record CAYHQZ010000094.1, on the reverse strand, counting down.
CACAGCGCCTCGGCGCCTCCTGCGATCCGGACGAAGGGATGGCGCGCCTTTCGAGGCTTCTGACGCAATCCCCCGCGCCGGCAACGCTATTCGAGGGGCTTTGCGAGCGGCCCGCGGTTCTCGACGCGCTCGCCGACATCGCATCCGCGAGCCCCTACCTCGCGGACATTCCCGCCGCGAGCCCCGAATCCCTCGAGCCGATGCTCCAGGCCCTCGCGATCCCGAAGGGGCGGCCCATTCCTCCGGCCGCGCCGGGCGGCGCGCCGCTGGGCGCCTTCCGCGCCACGGAGACGCTCCGGATCGCGGCGCGGGATCTGACGGGGCTGTCGAGCCCCGCGCAGACGATGCGGGCGCTCACGGCCTCCGCGGAAGCGGCTGTCGCGGAGGCGGTCGCGCGGGCGTCCGTCGCGGGCGCGCCGCGCGTCTCGATCCTCGCGCTCGGACGGCTCGGGGGCCGCGAGATGGGCTACTCCTCGGATCTCGACCTCGTCTTTTTGCACGATTCCGCCGCCGATCCCTCCGCGTGCACGCGCGTCGCGGAGCGGATCGTCCGGATCCTGGAAGAGGAGGGGGCGGGATTCCGCGTGGACGCGCGGCTGCGCCCGGGCGGCAAGTCCGCGCCGCTGGTCGCGTCGCTCCGATCCTTCGAGGCCTACCACGCGGGGAAGGGCGGGGCGTTCTGGGAGCGCCTCGCGCTCGTCCGCGCCCGCGTCATCGCGGGGCCGCCTTCGCTTGCGCGCTCCGCCGGACGCGCCGCCGCGCGCTCCGCGTTCCAGGGGCTCGCCTCCGACGCATCCGAAGCCCCGGGGCTGGCGCGGATGCGCGAGCGCCAGGAAAAGGAGGCGGACGCCGACGATCTCAAGCGCGGGCCCGGCGGCCTCTCGGACATCGAGTTTTTGGTTTCGTTCCTGCAGATCCTCGAAGCCCCGAGGCGTCCGGACGTCCGCACGCCCTCCACGAGGCTCGCGATTTCCCGCCTCGCGCGCGCCGGCGTCCTCGCAAAGCCGGTCGCGAAGTCCCTCGCAGAGGCCTTCGATCTGCTGCGTCTCGTCGAGTCGCGCATCCGGATCGTGCGAGGGCTCCCGCAGGACGTGCTGCCAAAAGACGCGGCCGCGCGCGACGCGATCGCGAAACGCTCGGGATTCTCCGGCGCCGCCGCGATGGTGGAGGCGCTCGCCCGGACGCGCCGCCGGGTCCGGGAGATCTTTTGCGGGGGAATGAAGGCGAGGGGGGGGACGGCTACGCCAGCAGGCGCGACTTGATGCGTTCGTAGCGCTTCTGCAGGCCCTGGTGGAGCTCGCGCCAGGCGGAGGGGCGGGATCGCTTCGATATCTGCTCGAGCAGCGCCCGAAGATCGATCTTGGCCGCCCGCTCGGAGGCTTCGTCGCGCGCGGCCTTCGCGGCGAGGGTCGAGGCGTAGAGGGCGCGAAGCGCGAGGGCGCGGAGTTCCTCGTCCGCCGCCGCCTTCCGGGCGCGCGCCGAGTCGGAGAGGGCGTCCTTCGGCCGGCCTTCGAGGATGGCAATCTCGGCGCGCGCGATGTCAATCCGCGCGGAGAACTCGACGGACTCGGCCACGGCGGGAAGCGCGGAGGCCTCGGCGACGCGCGCGCGGGCGGCGGCCGAGTCGCCCCGGTCGAGATCCCCGTCCGCCGAGGCGAGGAGCGCCGCCCCGAGGAAGAGCCCCGAGTCCGATGCGCGCGCGAGGCGCTCCGCCTCCCGGAGGGGTTCGCCCGCCGATTCCGGATCGTCGTCGGCGAGGAGGGCGGCTTCCAGGAGGCGCGAGCGGGACTCGAGGGCCAAAACCCCGCGGCCGCGGATTTCGCCCAGGGTGCGGCGGACGCCCGAGAGCGCCTCCGCGCGCAGGCCGAGCGAGCGGACCGTCTCGAAGAGATCCACGAGGAGTTCGTGCAGGAGGAAGAAATCTCCCGTGGCGCGCGCGATCGGCTGGGCCTCGAGGAGAAGCGCCCAGGCCGCCTCCGGTTCCACCTGGCGAAGGAGAGCGCCCGCGCGGATCCGCCGGGCCTCGACGGCCGCGAAGGATCCGAGCGTTCCGATCCGCTGCGCGCGGTCCATCGCCTCCCGCAACCGACCCTGGGAAAGCGAGACGCGCGCGAGGACCAGGAGGGCGTCCACGAGGAGGCCCGTGTCGGGGATCGATTCCGCGATCGTGCGGGCCCGGCGCGCGGCGATGACGGCTTCGGCGTAGAGGCCCGCCGACGCCTGGATCCGGGCCAGCAGGACCGCCGATCGGCCTTCCGCGCGCGCATCGCCGCCCTTCTTCGCCGCTTCCTCCGCCGCCTCCGCAAGGATTGCGGCCTCCTGCGTCTTTCCGGAAAGGGCGCGAATGTCCGCGAGGAGCCGCCGGCCCGAGGGCGTGCCGGCCGCCCCGGCGGGACTTTCGAGCAGGGAGGCGCAGACCAAAAGATCGCCCCGACGGCGCCGTACCTGCGCGGCGAGCTCGAGGATCGGGGCGAGCGACGCCTCGGGGAGCGACGTGCCGAGCCGCCGCGCCTCGCCGGCGTGGCGATCGGCGGAGTCGATCCGGCCCTCCTCGAGGGCAAACCGGCCCGCGCGCTCGTGGGCCTCCGCAAGGAGGGACGCCGGCGCGGCGGGGGCGGAAATCTGCAGGACCTCACGCCACCAGCGCCGGGCCCCGTCCCGGAGATTCGCCGTCTCGGCGGCCCGCGCGGCCTCCGCCGCCGCGTTGGATCGCCTCGCATCACCCGGTGGAAGGCAGGAAAATATCCGCTCCCAGAGGCGCGAGGCGCCCGCGGCGTCGCCCTTCGCGAGAAGATTCGCGGCGACGGGCGGCCCCTCGACGGCGGCCCGTTCCGCAAGCCCCGCCCCCGCGGCCTGCTCGATCCGCTCGAGGGCCTTGGCCTCGTCCGCTCGGGGGTCGCGCGATTCGATCCACTCGAGGGCCGCGCGGTGCAGCGACGCGCGGGTGGCCGCGTCCATCCCGGCGAGGATCGCATCCCGCAGGCGCGGATGCGCGAGCGTCAAATCCCCGTTCGGGTCCGCAAGAACGAGCCCCACCTGCCGGGCCTCCGCGATCCGGGCCCCGGGCTCGGCAAGGGCCTCGAACGCGGCCTGCGGGCAGGGGGCGGCAAAGAGGGCGACGGTCCGGAGGGCCGAGCGGCCCTCGGGGGAAAGGGAGTCGGAGCGCGGCAGGAGCATCTCGACGAGACCCGTCGGAAGATCCCCCGGGGAAAAGACGCGCGTGCAGATCCAGAGATCCCCCTGGCGCCGGAGGTGGCCCTTCTCGGCGAGCGTCCGGATCGCCTCGTGGAGCAGCGCGGGGTTGCCCTGGGAGAAGGACTGAAGCCTTGAAAGGACGCTGTCCGGGATGTAGGAACTGCCGAACATTCCGCGCAGCAGGTGGCGGACCTCCAGGGCCTTGAGGGGTTCCAGTTCGAGGACGTGGAAGGCGGAGGCGGACGGGTGCGGCCGGCGGAGCCGGAGGCCCTCCTTGCCCGCGGGGAGAAGGACCGAAAGGGCCGCCCCGAAAAGGAAAATCGGATCGAAGTCGGCGCGATCCGGCTGGCGGACGGCGCGGTTGCGCCGCTCGGCGAGGGTGGAGAGAACCTCCCAGGTCCCCTCGGAGGCGCACTCGAGATTGTCGAGAACGAGCGCGACGGGGGAGCGTTCGGAGATGGACAGCATCAGCCGCTCGAGGCAATCCGCCCCCTCGGTGACGCTTGTCCAGGGCACGATGCCCTCGGGCAGCACGCGCGCGTCGGCGGCGTTCAGGGGGACGTTCGCAAGGCGGGCGCGCTGCTGGAGCCAGCGGACGATCCGGGAGAGCAGGACGGAGGACAACCGGTCCTCGGGCGGGCAGGCCTGGGTAAAGACGGCGGCGTCCTGCAGTTCGAGGCGGACGCGGACCTCCTCGAGCAATCGGGTCTTCCCGATCCCGCGCTCGCCGAGGATCAGGAAGGCCACGGCCTCCGGCGGATTCTGGCCCTGGATCCGGTAGGGGGAGAGGACCCGCGAGACGTTGCGGGCCAGAAGGTCGATCGCCGCGGAGCGGCCGACGAAGGCGCTGGAAGCGATGTACCCCTCGCGGGAGAACGTGGTCTCGAGGGGAAACGTCCGCCCGAGGCCCTCGTTGAGCGCCTCGATGACCTCCGCGGCGCTGTCGTAGCGATCGGAGGGGGATTTTTCGAGCAGGCGCGTCACGATGACGTCGAGCGCGGGCGGGACGTCGGGCCGCGCGCGGCTCGGGATGGGCACCGGATCGCGAAGGTGGCGCTCCAGGAGGGCCATCAGGGTCTCGCCCCGGTAGGGGAGCCGCCCGGTCAGCAGGCGGTAGAGGACGATCCCGAAGGAGTAGAGATCGGCCCGGCGATCCGCGGCCTGGCGCCGGATCCGCTCCGGGGCGATATAGGAGGGCGAGCCCATCAGGACGTCCGTGGCCTGGCGCTCGGAGGCGACGAGACCGAAGTCGATGATCTTCGCAAGCGCGCTCTCCGATCCGCCCGAATCGGTCCGGCAGACGAGGAGATTCGAGGCCTTGATGTCGTGGTGGACGAGGCCGCGGGAATGGACGAACGCGAGCCCCCGGAGAATCTGGACGGACAGCTCCAGGATCCGGTCGATCTCGTCGGGCTGGACGGCGTCGGAGATGGAAACGCCGTCCACGAATTCCGCCGTGAAGAAATGCTCGGAGGTGTCCGGGGTCTGGCCGAATTCGTAGGCCTGCGCGACGTTCGGGTGGCGCAGCTTCACCAGGATCTTGAACTCGTTCTTGAAGGCGTCGATCACCCCGGACCGGAAGAACCCGCCCTTGATGATCTTGAGGGCCACGGGCGTGCCCGGGTGCGCCGGATCCTCGACGAGGTAGACCTCGCCCATCCCGCCGGCGCCGATCTTCCTGATGACCTTGTAGCGCCCGGCGATGAGCGTCCGCTCGTAGGGGGAATCGATGGAGCCGTTCATGGCGTGGCGGGAAAGCGTGCCTTCGTCAATGGTAGGCCGGAACTCCTCCGCCGGAAACCGAGGCCTGCGGAACCGCGGGGGGGCTTGCGGCGTCTAAGGGATTGGAGGATTCTGTCTACGGAAGGGGCCCTCGAAACTCACCGGCAGGAGCGATTCGGCGCATGAAACACCCTCGAACGTTCGTCGGAGCCGCCGCGGCGGCGATTTTCGTCCTGGGAACGGCGGCGTTCGCCTGGAGCGGGGACCCGGCGCCCGCGGAGGGGCCGGATTCTCCGCTTTATCGGGACACGCTCGAGCGGGCCCTCGACGACATGCCGCGGACCGATCTTGCCGAGCCGGCGGTCGCGGATCGCGCGATTCCGATGACGGCCTGGGGCGGGTGCATGGCGACGACCGCCCCGCATTGCGGCGGGGGGGGCGCGGACCATTCGGAAATCCTCCGGCAGGCCGGGATCGAGGCGACGCCGGACGGGATTGAGGACTTCCTGAAGAAGGAGATGGGGCCGGCGCCCGAGCCCGGCGATCCCGCGCCCGGCGACGAGAAGATTTCTGCGCTCATCGCCAAGCTCGGGCACGACGAGTTCTCGGTGCGCGAGGCGGCGATGAAGGATCTGCGCAAGATCGGGAAGGCCGCGCTTCGGCTTTTGAAGGAGGCGACGGGGAACGCCGACCCGGAGATCCGCTCGCGCGCCCAGGACCTCGTCGACGAGATCGAGGGCGGCGGGACCGCGGGCAAGGGCGCGCTGCACGACGCCGCGATGTACGTCCTGCTGACGGGCGGCTCGCCCCCGGACGTCGCCGAGACGGTCGCCGACTTCTGGCCGAGGTTCCGCGGCAGCGCCCAGGGCCGCACCTGGATGATTTCGATGATGGGGCAGGCCGCGATGCGCCTGGGCAACCCCCCGGGCGCCGACAAGCTGAAGATGCTCGATCGCCTGATCGGCGTCCTCGAGACCCCGGGCGAAACGGCGACCGATCGCCGGACCGCGACGACCCTGCTCATGCAGACGACGGGGCAGCGCTTCACGAGCGCGGGCGAGTGGCGCCGCTGGCACCGCTCCTCCGGCGGCAAGCCGCCGAAGTCGGTCGAGGACAAGCCGCCGGAGAACTCCATCGTGTTGAACCTCGGGCTGAAAACGCTCGGCAAGAAGCCCTCTATCGAGGTCGCCGGCAAGGCGGTGGAGACCTGGGACGCCGCGGGCGAGGCCCTCAAGGCCGAGGCCGAGCGGCTGAAGAAGGAAGGCAAGGCCGCCACCGCCCTCGTCCGGTTCAATCCGTCCGTGGACCCCGAGGCCATCGACGCCGTCTACGGCGCGTGCGCGACGGCGGGGATCAAGAAGATCCAACTGCGCCCGGTGCGAAAGGGCGAAACCGATCCCGGATCCGGGACCGATCCGGATCCGGCAACGGCCCGGGACTGCGGCCCGAAGACCGCGAGCAGCTGCTCGGTCACGACGGCCCCGAACTGCGACGCGATCCCGACGACGGCCGGCTGCGGCGGGGAGGTCCGGACGGCAGCGGGCTGCACGCCTGCCGCCACGGCCGACGGGTGCGGCTCCGTGACGACCGCGCCCGGATGCGACGCGGTCCCCACGACGGCCGGCTGCGGGGCGGTGCGGACGGCCGCCGGCTGCCGCGCGACGACGGCGCCGAATTGCGGCCGGGGCAGCCAGACGACCCGCAACTGCAAGACGGCGCGCGGATGCGGCGCGACGACGCGGTCCTGCATCGCCACGACGGCGGTGAGCTGCGGCGTCGAGGTCCGGCCCCAGGCCCCGGCGACCGCCGAACGGGATCGCTAGCCCGCGCGGACAAAGGGCCGGATACGATGGCGCCGCGGCCATGATCCTGCTCTCGTTGGACGTCCTCGCGTTCGCGATCGCCGCGGGCTTGCTTTCGGGGGTCTGGCTCCCGGCCGGCGCCGGATCCGCGGGTACCATCGCGGCAATGGCGGCGTGGCTCGCGGCGATTCCCCGGATCGCGGCCATCGACTGGCGGCCGGAGGGGCGGACGCGCGCGGGCGGAATCCTCCGCGCGGCGCTGCCGCTCGCGCTCGCGGGGGCGGCGGCGATCGTTCTCGGCCGCTCCGACGCGTTCGCGCGCCTGCCGGCGCTGTCGCTTCTGTTCGCGCTCCTCGCGGCCCTGCCGCTGACGCGTCCGATGGCGGCCACAAGGCTCGCGGCCGCGGCCGCCGCGGCGCTCGCCGCCTCCGCGCTCGAGATTCTGCGCCTCGCTGGCCCGCTTTCCGACGCGCTGCCCGCCGTCGCACGAACGATCTCCGGCCGACTCGGGTCGCTTTCGCTCGGGCTTCCGCTTGTCGCCGCCGTCGCGCTCTGGATCCTCGCCGGCGCCTGGATTGCGCGACGCGCGATTCCGGCGAGCGGGAGCGGCGGACGGCGGGCCCTGCTGGCGGCCGCGCTCGCGCTCGCCGCAGCCGGGGCGCTTCTGTGCATCGGGACGCCGAGAGGCGAGCGCCTGCCCGGCAAAGTCCTGCTCTCGCGCGACGGCTACTTCCGGCTGCCGGGGGCAAGCGCGGCGGAGCCGGCGGGCGGGCCGCCGTTCGGGTTGCTGCTCGATCTGCTCGAATCCCGCGGGACGCCCGCGGAGATCTTCGAGGGGCCCGTCACGGACGCCCGTCTCGCCGAAGCACGCACCCTCGTGATGATCAACCCGCGGCGGCGGCTGGCCCCCATCGAGCGGGGCCGGATCGACGCGTGGGTCCGCGGCGGCGGAAGGCTCCTGATCCTGGCGGACCACACGAACCTCTTCGGGATGATGGACAACTTAAATCCCCTGCTTTCGCCGATGGGGATTTCGCTGCGGTTCGACTCGACCTGCCCGGACGGGGATCGGGAATCCACACGCCGGCGTTCCCCGAGCGACGTCGCGTTCTGGCGGCGGGGAATCGAATCGTTCCGGCATCCCGTCGCGCTGGGGCTGCGGACCCCGGGGTTGCTTCGCACCGGGATCGGCTGCTCGCTCGCCCTCTCGGGCCCGTCGCGTCCGATCCTGGAAGGCCAAAGGGGATTCGCCGACGAGGGTGATTCGGACGATCCGTCGTTTTTGGGCAACCGATCGCCCGACCCCTGGGAACCGCGCGGCGATCTCGTCCTCTGGGCCGAGGCCGACCGCGGGCGGGGACGGTTGATCGTCCTCGGCGACACGATTTCGCTCTCGGACGACGCGATCCCCTACGACGCGCCGGCCGTCCTTCGGCTCTTCGATGCGCTGGAATCGGACAAGGGAAGGCCCAAAGGCGGGGTCGCCGCGATCCTCCTGCTTGCGGGCCTGCTGGCCGCGAGCCTCCTGCCGCGAACCGCGATCGAGCGGATCGCGGCCCCGGCGGCGCTGTTCGCCGCCGTCGCGGCGGGGGGAATCGCCGAGGCGCGCGCGTGGCGCGCGGATCTCCCGGCCGCGCTGCGCCCGCCGATCGCGGTCGTGGATCTCTCGCACCATCCGATCGCGGAGCCGGACTTCTGGAACGAATCCGCGCTCGACGGGCTCTACGCGGCGCTCCGGCGGGAGGGATTCTTCCCGGTCGCGATGGAATCGTGGAACCCGGCGCTCGTCGCCCGGGCCCGCGCGATCGTCCTGCCCGCCTCCCGCGCGCGATTCGGCGAGCGCGCCCGGCGCGACCTCGCGGAGGCCCTTGAGCGGGGGGCGGTCGTCGTCGCGGCGGTCGGCGCGAACGTGCCGGGCGGGACGGCGGACTGGCTCGAATCCTGCGGGCTTGCGATCGAAGGAAAGCCCCTCGGGCCCGCTTCAAAGACGCTCGCCGTCGCGGGTGTCCCGGCGCCCGTTTTCCGCGAGGCCTGGCCGCTGCGGATCCGGGCGGGCGGCGGGTGGGGGGGCATCCCTCAACTGCGAAAACAGGC
>CAYHQZ010000093.1:0-14536 GCA_964358555.1 uncultured Planctomycetia bacterium | reverse complement strand
CCCGCCCCGTTCCAAAGCCCCATGAACACGACCGCCGGCTTCGCCCAGAACGGATCGCGCAGCCACGCGACCGGCTCGAGCCCGAGCGAGGCAAAGCCCTGGTCCAGCAGCCCGTCGGGAAACCGGAACAAAAGCTCCCACACGAAGCACACCGCCACGATGTTGGCGACGGAGGGTGCGAAAAAGATCGTCCGGTAGAACGAACGCTCGGGCAGCTCGCGATCGAGCAGCAGGGCGAAGGCAAGCGACAGCGCCATCCCGAGCGGGACGCCGGCCATCAAAAAGACCGTGTTCCACAGCGCCGGCCAGAAATCCGACCGGGCGGAAAGCATCGAGGCGAAGTTTTCCAATCCCGCGAACCGGATGTCATCCGGATCGAGCGAAGCCCCCGACCAGTGCGTGAACGCGAGCGCCAGCGAGGCGCCCAGCGGCAGCAGCGTGAAGGCGAGGAAGCCCAGGGCGTTCGGGGCGAGAAACCTCCAGGCGACGCGGTCCGGTCGGCTCACGCCCGCAGTCTATTCGATGGAGCCGGGAGGCCGGGAGTCCGCCCGAAGCCCTGGCGAAAGGTTCGCTCTTCTTCCTTCCCCGGCGGCTCGTTCGGGGGCGGGACGGGCGCGGCCGGAGACGGAACGCCAAGGGCGCGGCGGATCGCGGCGGCGGAGGCTTCCGTCCGCTTCACGCACGAGAGCAGCCAGTCGGCGAACGCGGCCGAGAGGGCCGCTCGCCCCGCCTCCGAAAAGATCGCAGGCTGCGCCTTCGGCCACGGCGTCCCCTCCCGCAGGGCGGACAGCAGGCGCGGCAGTTCGTCGCCCGCTTTCGCCTTCGCGCGGTCGGCGAGGAAGGAAACGAACGCGCACGCGAGCGGCCGCCAGACGTCGGACCTGCGCTCGAAGGGGCGCCCGTCGGAATCGAGAATCCCGCCGATCCCCCGGATGTCCGCGACTTCCAGGGCGTTCGCCGCGGCGTCGAGATCCTCCGGCGCGGCCTTCCCCCCCGCGATCCCGCCCCGCCGGGCCAGCCCCCAGAGAAGCCACGCAGGCAGCGGCGCGCCCGGCCAGGCCTCCAGCAGGAGCTGGACCCTCGAATCCTGCCCCGGCTGGAATTCGGGCGTCGCTACGACGCCGAGGACGCGGCGGCTCGAAAGATATATCTCGGGCGCGGGCGCGACGGCGGCGAGGGAGCGCGTCTCGGCGACAGAGCGCGCAAGCGCGTCCGGATCCGAGAACGCGGCGGCGGCGAGAATCCCCTTGGTCGCCAGCGGGAAGCCGCAATCGCGCTCGAAGGATTCCCGGCCCCGCTCGAGCGCCTCCGCGGCGGCCCGGAGCCGCTCCGGCGGCAGATCCCCCCGGACCCGGTAGGCCCCGGCTTTCGCCTCTCCGAACGATTGCTCCCCCGGGGGCGCAATCGCCGCCTTGCCCGTCGCGCGCTTGCCCTCCCGCATCCATTTCAGCTCGATCTCGCCGGGCTTCTCGAACGCCCGCGCGAGCGCCTCCTTCAATGCGGCCTCGTCCGTCACCCCCTCGAGCGAAACCTTGCCTACGCGCAGGACGATGTCGCCGGCCCGAAGCCCCGCGGCCTCGGCGGCCGAACCCTTTCGGACCTCCTGGACGACGCCCCCCAACGCATCCCCGGGAAGCCCGAGAAACTCCCGCAGATCCGCCGTCAGCGGAACGAGGCCGGCCCCGAGGCGATCGTCCCCGCCGGCGAGCGCAAGCACGACGGCCGCCAGGACGAACTTCAACATCGTTCCGAGTATACTGGGCCGCGAAAATGCCCGAAACGGATCCGGAGCGAGAAGCGCTGCCCGCCATCGTCGAAGCGGCCGGGCGCATCGCCGACATCGCGGGCGCCCCGCCCGGGGTCGGGCTGCTTTCGGCCGTCCTGGAATGGGGCATCGGCCTTTTCCTGGATCTCTGGCAGGAGCGCCGGGAGCAGATCCTGCGCTCCCCCCTGCCGCTCTCCGCCCCCGACGCGGAGATGCCCGATGCGGTCCTCCGGGCGAGGCTCGAGGGAAGGCCCGCGCTCTTCCGGGCGTCGATCCGCGCATTCGAGAACGTTTCGCCGGGACTCCTCCAAGACGCCTGGGCGGGACGGGCGGGCGGGCCGGCACCCGGCGAATCGTTCGCGGACTGGACAGCCCGCGCGGACGCGGGCGCGCGAAAAAAACTCCTCGATGCCCTGCTCGCCCGATCGCCCGAGCGGCTGCGCTCCGCCCTGCGGTCCGCGGAATCGGCCGTCCTGCAACGGCTCTCCGCCGCCGTCCCGGCGCATGATGCGTCGGCGGCCGGCAAGGCCCTCGACGCCTTCCTCCGCCTCGCATCCAAATCGCCGGAGCTCCTGAAGGACCCCCGGGTCCGCAAGGCGTTCGAAAGAAAGCCATGAAACGTCTCCTGCTGCTGCTCCCCCTTCTTCTCCTCCCCGCCTGCGCCGCGCACTACTTCGCGACGGCCGAGACGGAATACGCCCGCGGAATCGATCTTAAAACCCGGGGGCGCTACGGCGAGGCCTTCCTCGCCTTCGGCCGGGCCGACGAATTCGCGCAATGCGCAGGGGACGACCCGGCGCTGGCCGTCCGGCTGAACCTCCTCCGGGGGCTTTCCCTCCTCGAGCGCGCGCGCGTGGGCGACCGGCCGGAGCCGGAGCGGCGAAGGTTTTTGGAGAAGGCCCGCGGCCTGTTCGCCGCGGCGATGAAGCACGCGCCCGGCCTGCCCCCGCCCCCGCCCGAGGCGTCCGCCTACGCGATCCTCGCCCTCGCCGACATCCGCCTCCTCGACGTCCGCACGGCGAAGGCCGCCCTCGAGAACGCCCTCGAAACCGCCCTGAAGCCGGCCGAGACCCCGCCGGAAACGCCCGCCGGCCACGAAAAAAAACCCGACGCCCGCCGGCCGCAGCACAACGCCTACGAGGACGGGATCCGGCGCCTCGCCGACGCGCTCGGCTCCTGCGAATCCGCGCTCCAGTACGCCCGGGACGCGAAGGCGAAATCCCCGGAGGTCCTGCAGGCCGCCTGGGAGCGCCGCGCGAGCGGCTTCCAGCTGGCCGCCGAATTTTTCCGCCGCGCCGCCGGCCTGTTCGAGAACGATCCCCCCGCGCGCGACGATTCGCTCGCCCTCGCCGAGGGCTACCAGCGCTCTCTCCGGGAGGCCGTCCACGAGGGGCTGCGCGAATTCCCCCACAGCGCCGCCCTGCATTTCTTCGCCGCCATCGCCGAGGCGGGGCTTGGCGACTTTAGCGGCGCGCAGGCCCACCTCCGGGAGGCCCGCGCCCTCGGATTTTTGTCCGCGTCCCTCGTCCGCGACGCCGACGCGCTCGGCGATCTCCTCGAGGGGACGCCCGATCGGCGCGGGGCGCTCGCCTCCCAGATCCTCGTCGACGACTTCGAGTCCGCGGCCGAATGGAAGACCCCGGGGGGAACGGCCCCGCCGACGGCGGACGGATGGCTGCGGATCGAGATCCCGAAAGGCCGCGCGGGATCCATCGTCCGTCCGCTGGGCCCGTCGGCCGACCCGCGCGATCTCTGTGCCCTGGTCGCCTCGATCCGGGACTTCCCTGCCGAGGTCCGGATCCGGCTCTCCGACGCCGGGGCCTCCGCAACCCTGCTTTCGAACCGGGCGGCCGGTCCGGAGACCGCGAAGCGGAGCACGTTCCGCACCGCGTTCTTGCCGAAGGAACTCCCGGGCAAGAGCGGATCGCGGACGCTCCGGATCGAGTGGGACGCCCCCCCGGACAAGGCCGTCCTCCAGATCGACATCCTCTACTTCGCCGGCCCCGAGGCGCTTCCCTGGTGACCGAGCCGGCGGCGGAATCCCCGGGCTCGTGGTGGCGGGAGGGCATTCGCTTCGAGTGCGCCCGGTGCGGGGGTTGCTGCTCGGGGGCACCCGGCTACGTCTGGGTGGACGTCCGCGAGATCGAATCGCTCGCCGGAGCGCTCCGGATGCCGATCGCCGAACTCCGGCGCCGCCACACCCGCCGCGTCCACGGCCGCGTCTCGCTCGTGGAGCGCCCGGGCGGGGACTGCGTCTTCCTCGTCCGGCCGGGAAACGCGTGCGCCGTCTACGCCGCCCGGCCCCTGCAGTGCCGGACCTTCCCCTTCTGGGAGGAGAACCTGAAAAGCGAGGAGGCCTGGAAAGCGAACCTCGCCGACTGCCCCGGCGCCCGGCGCGGGCCGGTCGTTCCGGCGGAGCAGATCCGCCGCCGCCTGGACGGCGAGCCCGCGGCCCCGTGATTCCGCAGTGGAGGGATGCCCCGCCGCCGGGATCCGGCCGATGGCCCGCCCGGCGCGCTAGAATGCCCTCCCCATGCCGCCCCTCCGCGTCGGCCTCGCCGGGTTCGGAACCGTGGGCCGGTCTCTCGCGATGCTGCTGCGCGACCACGCGGCGATTCTGGAACGGCGCGCGGGCCGCCCGATCGTCCTCGCGGCGATCGCGGAGCCCGACGCGCGGAAGCGCCGGGAGGCCCGCCGGTTCGGCCGGGCGGTCTCCGACGCGCGATCGCTTGCGTGCGACCCCGGCATCGACGTCCTCGTCGAACTGGTCGGCGGGCTCGAGCCCGCGGGATCCATCCTGCTCTCCGCCCTCGAGCACGGAAAAGACGTCGTCACCGCCAACAAGCTGCTCCTCGCCACCCGAGGGCCGGAGATCGTGCGCGCCGCGGCCCGCGCCCGCCGCAGCGTCGGCTTCGAGGCCTCCGTCTGCGGCGGCACGCCCGTCATCGCCGTGATCCGCACGGGCCTCTCCGCCGGGCGGATCGAGGAAATCGCGGGCATCGTGAACGGAACGACCAACCTGCTGCTCCAGCGAATGGAGGGCGGCCTCTCGGCGGAGGCGGCCATCGCCGAGGCGCAGGAGGAGGGCATCGTCGAGCGCGACCCCGCCAACGACATCGACGGCCTCGACGCCGCCCACAAGCTCGCGATTCTCGCAACCCTCGCCTTCGGCGCCCCCTTCCCCCTGGATGCCGTCGACCGCGCCGGAATCCGGAATCTCCCGCTCTCCATCCTCCTCACGGCCCGCAAGCGCTCCCTCGCCGTCCGGCTGCTTGCGTCCGCCCGGATGACCCCGAAGGGGCTGCAGCTTTGCGTCCGGCCGACGCTGCTGCCATCGAATCATCCCTTCGCGAACCTGCCAGGCGTCCAGAACGCCCTTCGGATCCGGGGCGTCCCCCTCGGCGAACAGATGCTCCTCGGGCCCGGCGCCGGGGGGCCCGCCACGGCCGGCGCCGTCGCAGCCGATCTCGTGGACGTCGCCACGGGCGAATCCCGCCCCGCCTTCGGCCGGATCGCCCGGGCCGCGCAGGGCGTTGGCCCCGCCCTGCTCGGCCCGAAAGCAGGCCAGGCCCTGCCCCACCTCGTCTTCGGGGGCGGCCGCCGCGCGGCCGAGGTCCTCAAATCCCTCGATCTTTCGGTCCAGCCCGACGAAGGCCTCCTGCGGACCGCGCCCCGCCCGAGCGCCGTCGTGGCCGGAATCATCGAGCAGGCCGCGACGACCCTCGGGCCGCTCTGGGCCCTTCCCCTCGCGGACATGCGATGAAGCTCGCGGTCGTGGTCCCCGACGGCCTGGCCGACGAGCCCTTGTCCGCCCTCGGCGGGAAAACCCCGATGGAGGCCGCGCGCGCCCCGGCCATCGCGCAAATCGCCGCCGAGGGGATGGTGGGGCTCGTGCGCACGATTCCCCAGGGCATGCCCCCGGGATCCGACGTCGCGAACCTCTCCCTCTTCGGCTTTAACCCCCGCGAGTCCTACACGGGCCGCGCGCCCCTGGAAGCGGAAAGCCGCGGCATCCCCTTAGGCGACGCCGAGTGGGTGTACCGCGCCAACCTCGTCACCGTCGCCGACGGCCGGATGGCCGACTACAGCGCGGGACAAATCCCGTCCGCGGAGGCCGCCGCGCTGATCGAGGCCCTCGCCCCCGTCCTCGCCGCGCGCGGATTCCGTCTCCACGCGGGCGTCTCCTACCGCCACCTGGCCGTCGACGCCGAGGCCTCCGGCAAGGAAATCCGGACGACCCCGCCCCACGACATCCTCGGCGAATCCGTCGAACGCCACCTCCCTGTAGGCTTAGGCGCCGAGCGCCTGATCGCGGCGATGGAGGCGAGCGTGAGCATCCTCGAATCCCACGACGTGAACCGCGTGCGCCGCGATCTGGGCGAGAACCCCGCGACCCAGCTGTGGCTCTGGGGCCAGGGGACGAAGCCGCATCTTTCGCGCATCGCGGAGGCCAAGGGGCTGCGCGCGGCCGTCATCTCCGCGGTCGATCTCGTCCGCGGGATCGCGCGCCTCGCGGGCTGCGAGGTTCTCGACGTTCCGGGGGCCACCGGCGGCTTCGACACCGACTACGCCGCGAAGGGCCGCGCCGCCGTCGCCGCCCTCGAAAACCACGACCTCGTCTTCGTCCACGTCGAAGCCACCGACGAGGCCGGCCACAACGCCCTCGTGGACGAGAAGGTCCGCGCGCTGGAGCGGATCGACGAGCACATCGTCGCGCCCCTCCGAAAGGCCCTCCCCAGCTTCGGACCGTGGCGCATCCTCGTCTGCCCGGATCACCCGACGCCCATCCGCCTCCGGACCCACACGGGCGATCCCGTCCCCTTCGCGGCCGCAGGCGACGGCATTCCCGCGTCGAGCCGCGCCTTCTCCGAGCGATCCGCCGCCGCCTCCGGGGTCTATCTTCCCGACGGCTTCCGGATCCTCGACTGCCTCCGGGGCGCGGCGCCCTGGCCGGCCCCGCGGGCGGCAAGCATGCCTTGAAGGATGGAGGACTTATGCGGCCGGGCCCCAGGGCCCTCCCGTCACTTCCCCATTCCCGCCGCCAACGCATCGCCGACAATCGTCTGGGCCTCCGCCACGATGCGCTTCAGGTGATCCTCTCCCCGGAAACTCTCCGCGTAAATCTTGTAGATGTTCTCGGTCCCCGACGGGCGCGCCGCGAACCATCCGTTCTCCGTCGTCACCTTGAGCCCGCCGATGGAGGCATTGTTGCCGGGCGCGCGCGTCAGCTTGGCGGTGATGGGCTCGCCGGCCAGCGCCGATTCCCTCACGGCCTCGGGCGAGAGCCGGCCAAGGGCCGATTTCTGCGCCGGCGTCGCGGGCGCGTCGATGCGCGTGTAGTGCGGCATGCCGAACTCGGACGCGAGGGCGCCGAACCGCTCGCCGGGGTCCTTGCCGGTGCGCGCGGTGATTTCGGCCGCCAGCAGGTTTAAGAGCGGCCCGTCCTTGTCCGTCGTCCACACCGTGCCGTCGAGCCGGAGAAAACTGGCCCCCGCGCTCTCCTCGCCGCCGAAGCAGAACGAACCGTCGAAGAGCCCCGGCGCAAACCACTTGAAGCCGACCGGCACCTCGCAAAGCGTCCGGCCGTGCTTTCGCACCACCCGGTCGATCATGCCGCTCGAAACCAGCGTCTTGCCCACCGCCGAGGACGCCTTCCAGCGAGGCCTGTTCGTCAGCAAATAGTCGATGGCCGCCGCGAGGTAGTGGTTGGGGTTCATCAGGCCCGAGGACGGCGTCACGATGCCGTGGCGGTCCGAGTCGGGGTCGTTGGCGAAGGCGAGCCGGAAGCGGTCCTTGAGCCGCACGAGGCCGGCCATCGCGTGCGGGCTCGAGCAGTCCATCCGGATTTTCCCGTCGTGATCGACCGTCATGAACGCAAAGCGCGGGTCCAGGGCCTTGTTCACGACCGTGATGTCCACCTTGTAGAGGGCAGCGATCGGCTCCCAATACGGCAGCGCCGCCCCGCCGAGGGGGTCGACGCCGATCTTCACGCCCGCGCTCCGGATCGCGTCCATGTCCACGACGTTTTTGAGGTCGCGGACGTAGGGCAGGATGAAGTCGTCTTCGTGAGTGGTCGCCGCCTTGAGCGCGGAGGCGTAAGGCAGGCGCTTCACGCCGGCATTGCCCGCGCGCAAAAGTTCGTTGGCGCGGTCCTGGACCCGGCGCGTGACGTCCGTGTCGGCGGGGCCGCCGTTGGGCGGGTTGTACTTGAAGCCGCCGTCCTCCGGCGGGTTGTGCGAGGGCGTGATGACGACCCCGTCGGCAAGACCGGTCTTTCGCCCGCGGTTGTGGACGAGAATCGCGCGCGAAATCACCGGCGTCGGCGTCACGCCGTCGTCCGGCTGGATGAAGACCTCCACGCCGTTCGCCGCGAGGACCTCGAGGGCCGTGCGCTGGGCGCACGCGGACAGCGCGTGCGTGTCCTTGCCCATGTAGAGCGGGCCGTCGACGCCGCGGCTGCGGCGGTCCTCGCAGATCGCCTGCGTGACGGCGAGGATGTGCGCCTCGTTGAACGTCCCCTTGAGCGACGAGCCGCGATGCCCGCTCGTGCCGAAGGAGACAGCCTGCTCCGGATCGGCCATGTCCGGCCGCCGCCCGTAGTACTCGCGCTCCAGCCGCGCCAGATCCACCAGCATTTCCGACGGCGCCGGCTTGCCGGCAAGAGGGGAAATCGCCATGTTTTCTCTCCTTTGTATGGGCTCGGGGCCGAAGTATAGGGCGATCCCTCGCTCGGCGCCGCCATCTCGCTCTGCGGCGGCGGGGGCGAGGGGCGGGGCCGGGATCGCGGCGACCTGTCGAAGCGAGGTAGAACGCCATGAATTCGTCTACCTGCCGTGGACCTCGATGCACTCGGGCTGAAGAGCACTACAAGTGCCCGAGACTCGGACCGAAGGTCCGGACCCGGGAGCAAGAGCCCGCCGCCGCCGCCAACCCGCCGGCTCCCCCGTTCCTTGTCTCACACCGCCCGGCCCCGTAGGATCTTCGTGCGAGAACGAGAAAAACATGTCCAAGGCCCTATACGCAAGAATACGAAAGGCGGCCGAAATCCTGAAAGCCGCCGGCGCCAAGGACGTATTCCTCTTCGGCTCCGCGGCTTCCGGCAGCATGCGCAAGGACTCCGACGTGGATCTGGCGGTGACGGGCCTTCCCCCCCGAAACTTTTTCGCCGCGATGGGTCGGGCCCATGACGCCCTTGGCTGCTCCCTGGACCTCGTCGACTTGGACGAAGAGAGCCCCTTCACCCGCCACCTGAAGGTGGAAGGCGCCCTGAAACGTGTGGGATAGAGAGCGGACCCGGCAGCAGAGCGAGTTGGAAATCGAACAGCTCCGGCTCCTCATCGAAACCCACCGCTCGCTCCTGACGAAGTGTGCGACCACCGCGCCGGACGCCATCGAACGTTCCGCCCTCGCGACCCTCCTGCATTCCTTCTACACCGGCATCGAAAACATCCTGAAGCGGACCACCCTCGCGGCAGACGGAGGGCTCCCAAAAGGCGCCTCCTGGCACCGGGATCTCCTGGAATCCATGACGAAGCCGTCGTCCGCTCGAAAGGCCGTTCTCTCCGTGGCCTTGCGCGAGCGCCTCCAGCCCTACCTCGAGTTTCGGCATGTCTTCCGACAGGCATATTCCTTCCAACTGCAGTGGGAGAAGATGGCGGCCCTCGTTCTCGGTTGCGAGGAAGCATTCGCTTCTCTTCAGAAGGATCTGGACGCCTTCTTCCGGGCATAAAACCGCTTCGGCTCGCCTCCGCATGGCCGTCCCCTCCGCGATCCCATAGCCTGTTGTGCGACCGATGGCCGGCATGAACGCACCCGACGCCCGCGAGCGCCCGCCTTCGGATTGTCCCGTCTGCGACGCCGGCCCCGCCAGGCCGTTTCTGACGGTGGATAGCCTCGGCTACTGGCGCTGCCCCGCCTGCCTGGCGACGTTTCTCGACGCCGCGCATTTTCCCGACGCCCGGGCGGAGCGGGCGAGATACCTCCTGCACAACAACGATCCCCAAGACCCCGGCTACAGGAATTTCCTCAACAGGCTGGCAAGGCCGCTGCTCGAAAAACTGGCCCCGGCCCGCCAAGGCCTGGATTACGGCTGCGGCCCGGGAGCGCCCGCGCTCGCGCAAATCCTCGCCGAGGCCGGACATTCGATCCGGCTCTACGACCCCTTCTTCCACCCCGACGCCTCGGCCCTGGAGCAAACGTACGACTTCATCGCCTGCACCGAAGCCGTCGAGCACTTCCACCACCCGTCCCGCGAATTCGCCCGCCTCGACGCCCTTCTGCGCCCCGGCGGCTGGCTCGGCGTCATGACCCGCTTTCTGACCGACGATACCCGCTTCGCCGGCTGGCACTACCGCCGGGACGAAACCCACGTCGTCTTCTATCGCCCCGAAACGTTCCGCCGCATCGCCGCCCGGTTCGGCTGGCAGTGCGAGATTCCCGCCGACAACGTGGTCCTGATGCGCAAGAGCATCTCGTCCGGCGCTTCAGAGGAGAAACACGGCGACGCAAGGTCCGCACCCGCCGTTCGCGATTGACATCGCGTGCCCGCGGCGGAACCCGGCGGCGGCTACTCCTCCGTCGCGCCCGCCGGCCCCGGCTCCGCCAGGAGCTTTTCCAGCGCCGCATCGTCGGGGAACATCACTTTCAGCATCTTGCGAATCTGCGTGCGCACCTTCTGGTTGCGCTCGATGCCCCAACGCTTCGTCAGCGCCTCCCGGATCCGCTGCCGGATCGGCTCCGACGCGGATCCGTGGAACTTGCTCATCTCGGCCTCCTCCGGCGCCCCCCAGGTGAACATGCTGACCCCATCGAACATGCCGAGGGCCATGACCGCGTTCGTCCGGAGCCGCATGTCCGCGGCCCCCAGGACTTCCTCGATGATCGCCAGCCCCCGCTCGTCCTCGAGCGCGCCGAGGCCCAGCACGCCAACGGCCCGCGCGTCGGCGTCCGGTTCGGCCATGACCTTCCGGATGGCGTCGAAGGCCTCGTCCCTCTTCGCCCCTTTCTCCATCCGCCCGGCGAGGCCGCCGAGAATGTACGCGGCGTTGCCGCGGACCATCCCTTCGCGATCGGCAAGCGCCTTCTTGAGCAGCGGCAGGCTCTCCTCCGGCGTGCTCGTGTCGATCTCCCGGACCGCGGCGGCCCGGACCACAGGGTCCGGATGGTCGAGAAGCGCCCTGGGACCCTTGCGCTCGGCCACCGCCTTCGCCGCGGTCACGCGGACACTCTCGTCCTCGTCCCCCATCGCCCGCTCCCGGGCCTGCTCGACGAAGGCCCGGTCTTCCTTCTCGTCTCCGATGCTGAAGGTCGACGAGAAGGCGCCCTCGAGCGAGCGCACGGCGGCCAGGCGTATCTTCTCCGACGGGTCGGCGAGGGCCTTCTCCATCTGTTTCCGCGCCCTCTTTCGCAGATCCATCCACTTCTCCCGCTCCTCCTGCTCGCGCTTCTTTTGCTCCTCCGGCCCCAGTTTCCGGCTCTCCTCCATCGGGATGCCGCTCAACATGTCGGCCTCGTGAAACGTCCACTGCATCGCCTGGAAGGCAAGCAGGCGAACCTCCGCCTTCGGGTCGAGGGCGGCCTTCTCGAGCAGCCGGAGGGCAACCGGCACGTCCTTCCGGAGGCGGGGAATCTTGCGCCCTTCCTCCTCCGCCTTGATCTCCTCGCCGAACTTGATCCGGCAGACCCTGCCCAGGGCTTCCACCGCGGCGAGGCGGACCTCCCCTGATTCATCGCCCAGCCCTTTCTCCATCAGGTCGGTGTGCTTCACGGCGGAGCTGGCGCGCAGGATCGCCGCCCGGACCTCCGGGGTCTTGTCGGCGAGGGCCTGCTCCAGGATTTCGCGGGATTTTTCCCCTTTCGCCTTATCGCACAAAATCGGCGCGACGGCGGCGCGGACTTTCGCACGCGGGCTTCGGAGGGCCTGATCCAGGACCGCCTCCGCGCCCGGAAGCGTTGTCTCCTCCAGGGCTTCGACCGCCGCGGTCCGGACGGATTTCTCCGCGTCTTCCAGCGCCTTGGCGAAGAGCGGGAACGCCTTCTCGTTCCGGATCTGCTTGAGCGCGCGCACGGCGGCGCGGCGGGACGCGACGTCCGGCGCGGCCAGGAGATTCTCGAGGGTCGAGAGCGCCCCGGCCTGATCGAGCCGGGCGAACGTGCGGGCGGCCTCGGCGCGGACGGACTTCTCCGGGTCGCCCAGGGCCTTCCGGGCGAAGGCGACGAACGCCGCGCCCCGCCAGAGGGCCGCCGCGCGCAGCCCGTTCCGGCGGACGCCGGCATCCGGGCTCGCCATGACCTTCGCCAGGACCTTCTCCCCCCATTCGGGCGCCTCGATCGGCCTCTGCTCCGTGCCCTCTTCGACCCACACCGGGCCGCGCCAGGGCGTCTCGTTGGGCGGGTCCTCGTCCTTCGGGCGCAGCCTCTCCACGGCCGCCTGGCGGACCTGCCGGCTCGGGTCGGCAAGGAGCCTCTCCCAGGCCGCCGCATCGTCGAGAGGGATCACGCCCGCCGCGCCGGCGCGGACGTTCGGGTCCTTGCTTGCCAATGCCTGCTCGTGGATGGCCGCGTCCCCCCCGCCGCCGCCCACGGCGCCCCCGCCGCCCAGCCGTTCGAGCAGGTCGGCGGCGATCTCGCGGATCCTCGGATCCGTGTCGGCGAGCGGCACCGCGAGGAGCTCCGCGGAGATTTCGCCCTCCTTCAGTTCTTTCATCTGCCCGGCGGCCTCGCGCCGCACGCCGACGTCCGGGTCCTTCTGGGCCTGCCGGATGAATTCCAAGACCCGCTCCCGGTCCAGCTTGCCCTGCCCGGCCGCCACCCCCATCGTCATGAGGCCGGCGATCCGGGCGGACGGCTCCGGCCGCGCGATCATCCGGCGCACGATCGGGAGCGCCTCGGCGTTGTGCCAGTTGATCAGGTTCCACGCGATCTCGTATCCGTTCCGCGGGTACGGGTCGGCGAAGCCCAACTCCACGACCTCGTCCACGTCCGCTCCGGGGTCCTCGTCGAGCCAGTGCCGGGCAAACGCGACCGCCGTGCCGCGCACCCCGTCGTCCTTGTCCGTCATGGCCCGCTTCACGAGCGGCAGCGTCCGCGATCGGCCGAGGCCGGCCAGCAGCCCCAGCCCCCGCAGGCGTTCCTTCGGGTCCGGGTCCTGAAGCCGCTTCTCCGCCAGGGCGAGCTTCTCCTCCGGCCCGAGCGCGATCGCCATCCTCGCCGCCGCATCGCGCACCTTCGAGTCCGGATCCTCCGCAAGCCGCGACAGAAGGGCGGCGGGCTGCGGGATGCCGAACTGGCTCATCGCGGAGGCCGCCGCGCAGCGGACTTTTGCGTCCTTGTCTTCGAGGGCCTTCGCGAGGAGCGCCGCTCCCGGCTCCCCGCCGAGGCTTTGCAGGGCGGAAACGGCGCCGGCGCGCGTGTCGGCCGACGGGTCGGCCAACATCTTTTCCAGGATCGCGATCGCCTCCGGGCTGCCCATGTCCGCCAGCACGGCGGCGACCACCGGGGGGATGTATTCGACCTTGTCCGCGAAGAGCCGCTCGAGGATGGCCAATCCCCGTTTCCCCCCGAGCGCCCCGGCCGCGGACGCAACCGCGCTCCGAACCCCCGGGTTGTCGTGCCCGGCGAGCCGCTCCAGAACGGGGAATGCGGCATCCGGCTCGAGCGTGGAGAGCGCCTGGACGGCCGAGATCCGGAAGAAATCCTTCCCCTCGGCCAGGGCCTTCTCGATGAGCGGGAGGGCTTTTCGGCCGCGGAGTTTCGCCAACCCGGCGATGGCGTAGGCGCGGGAGGCCTCGTCCGGACCCGAGAGGGCCTTTTCCAGCAATTCCTCGCTCTGCTCCCAGCGCGCATCCCCAAGGGCCTGGACCGCCGCCTGCTGCACCTGGGGCTCCTGGTCCCCCAGGGCCTTCTCCAGGAGCCTCACGGCCTTCTCGCCGCCGACGGCGCCGAGAGCGGCCGCGGCGTTCATGCGCGTCTGGTAGTCCCTGCTGGCCAGGGCCTCTCCGAGCGGCGCCAGAACCTTCTCCCCGCCGATCGCCCCGAGCGCGGAGATCGCGTAGGAAGGGTTGTAGCGCTTCGCCTGCTCCGAGAGGACCTCCACGGCGCGATCGCCTCCGAGCGACCCCATGGCCCGGACGGCATCGGACCAGTCCTTCCCCTGCTCCTTCCGGCGCACAACCTCCTCGAGGACCCCCCGCGCCCGCTCCCCCCCGAAGAGCCTCGCGGCCCAGCCGGGATGGCCAGTCGCGACCGAGCGGTCCGTCGGCGGCTCGCGCAGCTCCTTCTCGACGAGCGGCCAGGCCTCGTCCCCCGCCACGGCGAGGACGGCCGGCCACGTGAACCGCCGCAGGCTCCGGAGGGCGGCTCCCGCCACCTTCGCGTCGGATCCGCGCGCCGCGGCGACGAGCGGGGAGACGACCCGGACGTCCTGGAAATCTCCCGCCGAGCGCGCGGCCTCGGCCCGGGCGGCCGGGTCTTCCGAGGCGAGCGCCTTCAGCACCCGCGCCACCGTCTCGTCCCCCTCGCCCCGATAGAAGACGGCGCAATCCCCCTCGCGGCACCAGCGGACCCGCAAGCGATAGTCGCGTGCCGTCTTCTCCACGAGCGCCTCCGCCGAGACCTCCCGGCGGCGCATCTCCGGGGGAACGAGGAAATTCAGATGGAGGATGTTCCCCGGCGCGAGCCGGACCATCTTCAGCCCCTGGCGATTAAGGGATTCGGCGACCTTCCAGAATTCGCGCGTGGCGGGCGTCACCTTGATGGCGGCGGCCCGGGCCG
>CAYHQZ010000092.1:0-14688 GCA_964358555.1 uncultured Planctomycetia bacterium | reverse complement strand
TGCGCAGCTGGTACAACTTCGTGGACCTGAAGCTCCGCGCGCCGCGGGCGTTCCGCTACGAGCGGTTCGAAACCCGCATGCCGCAGTTCGACTTCGACGACGACGAGGTCGATTCGCTGATGGTCTTCCTCAAGTCGCGGACCGCGGATGCCGTGCCGGAGTCGTACTTCCCGGGCCGCGACCCGAGGCGTGCCGCGGTGGCCGAGCGGGACCAGGTGCTTGAGCAGTTCAACTGCCGCGGCTGCCATTCGCTGGAGGGCCAGGGTGCCGCGATTCGCGCCCGGATTGCCGCCGTCGAGGCGGCCCGCCCGGGGCAGGGGGCCCTCGCGACGCCGGTTTTGGCCCTCGAATCCCCGGATCCGGACAAGCGCGCCCGCGCGGCGCGGAACCTCCAGAACGCGGTCTGGTCGCGCCAGGCGCCGCCGGACCTGGCGCGCGAGGGGGCCAAGGCCCGGCCGTCCTGGCTATATGGCTTCCTGCCGTCGCCGTTCTCGATCCGGCCGATGGTTTCCGTCCGGATGCCCACGTTCTCGCTGGGAGACCGCTCGCCCGGCGAACGCCTTCGCGCCTTCGAGACGATTCCCCGCGGTCTCGCCGAGATGGAGCGGGCGTCCTATCCGTTCCCCGAGTCCGACCCGCCGCCGCCCGCGTCCGAAGCCGTCGCGGCCGCCCGCGAAATCATGCGCCGGGTGAACTGCCAGTCCTGCCACACGATCGCGGAGTCGAGGGACGTCCTCCGGGAGGCCACGAAGGCCCCGGACCTCGTCCGCGCCGCCGCCCGGGTCCGCCCCGACTGGCTCTCCCGGT
The DNA here is from genome assembly GCA_964358555.1 of uncultured Planctomycetia bacterium. Classification (GTDB taxonomy): domain Bacteria; phylum Planctomycetota; class CAYHQZ01; order CAYHQZ01; family CAYHQZ01; genus CAYHQZ01. The sequence continues at coordinate 13,881 of CAYHQZ010000092.1, read as the reverse complement.
GGCTGGACGATCCGTCCGCGCTCGTCCCGGGCACGCCGATGCCCATGCCGGTGAGCCGGGAGGCGCCGCACCCCGACCTGCTCGAAGGCGATCGCGCGCGCCAGATCGCGGCCCTGCGCGACTATCTCCTCGCGCTTCTTGCGGCCGAGAAGGATCGCTGGGCCCGGCCGCCGGCCGCTCCCTGACGGATCCGGGTCCGTCTTGCCCGCGGGCTACTTCAGGAACTCGAACGACTAGAGAAACGCGTCCGCGCGGTTCGCGTCGAATCCGTCCTTGCGCTCGATGGCCAGGGCCGTCAAGCCCATCCTTCGCCTTGTTTCCCCAGGCGGATTTCCCGTAGCATGCACCCCTTCGACCGGGGTGCGGTGCGGACGAAAACCCCTTTCCCGGCTCCGGAGCCGTTTCCATGGCCTCCCGCGCAGAACTCCTCTTCGGGCGGATCGCGCTTCAACGCGGATACCTCACCCAGGAGCAGCTCCAGTCCGCCCTCCGGCTCCAGGGGGGCGCTCGCGCCGGCGTCCATCTGGGGCGCATCCTCATCGAGCAGGGCGCCCTCTCCCTAGACCAGGTGAAACGGATCATCGAGGACCAGAAGCGCCGCGCCGGCGCCTCGCCCCCGGCCGTGGCCCTCCCGCCGCTGCCCGCCGCCCAGGACGGCCGGATCGGCCGCCTTGCCGTGGAGATGCGCTTCACGACGGCCGTGCGCGTCCAGGAGGCGATGCGGGTCCAGGCACAGGAGGCCGCCCGGGGCGCCAACCGGAAACTCGGCGAGATCCTGATCGCCACGGGGGCCCTCTCGGCGGAGCAGCTCGGCCAGATCCTGAACCACCAGGGGCAGACCGCGATCGGCGACAGCCTGCCTGGCTACCGGATCCGGCGGAAAATCGGCGAGGGCGGGATGGCCTCCGTCTACGAGGCCATCCAGATCTCGGTCAACCGGGCCGTCGCCCTCAAGGTGCTGCACCCCGATCTCGCCCGGAACGCCCGCGCCGCGAACCGCTTCCTCAAGGAGGCGCGCACCCTCGGGGCGCTCGATCACCCGAACATCGTCCGCGTCTACGACGCGGGGCAGCACGAGAACCTCTTCTACTTCGCGATGGAATACGTCGGAGGGGAGGCCTTGAAAAGCCTCATCCAGCGCGTCGGGCGCCTCACGGAGGGCGAGACCACGCGAATCACGGTCGCGATCTCGTCCGCCCTCGGATACGCGCACGAACGCGGCCTCATCCATCGGGACGTGAAGCCCGGCAACATCCTGCTCGCGCTCGATGGGACGCCGAAGCTGTGCGATCTCGGGATCGTCCAGGTCGTAGGCGGCGGCGACACGTCCGTCTCGGACAAGGCGGGCCCCGTCGGGACGCCGTTCTACATGAGCCCGGAGCAGGTCCGGGGGAAATCCGTGGACACGCGCGCGGACCTCTACAGCCTCGGCGCGACGATGTACCACATGCTCGTCGGCGAGCCCCCGTTCCTCGGCGCCACGGCGCTCGCCATCTTGGACCAGCATCTCCACCGGGAGCCCCCGCCGCCGAGGAGCCGTTCCGGCAGCGTTACGGTCGGGATGGACGCGATCGTCCGCAAGCTTCTCCAGAAGGACTCGGCGAATCGATACCCGGATCCCCGGACTCTTCTCCAGGATCTCGCCCGGCTGGAGGCCGGCCGGCGGCCGCTCGCCCTCGAGGATATTCCCGTCGAGGCGATTCCCGAGGAGGAGGCCCTGCCGCGACCGCCGGCCGAGGATCCTTCCCGTATCTCGCGTCTGCGCTTGCGAAGGGTGATCCGGTAGGGTCGCCTACGGCGACGGCGTCCGGGCGACGAAGCCCGCGCGCTCGATCTGCACCCCGCGGCCGCCGTCGGTCCAGGTCACCTGCCAGTCGCCGGCCGAAGCCGGCGCGGCGCTCTCGAAGACCGGGCGCCAGAGGATCGCCTCGGGGCCGCCGAGAAGGCCCTCCATCCGCGGCTCGGTGATCCCCCGGACCACGATCTCGAGGCGCCGGCCTCCCGGGCCGTCGGCGGCCATGATTGTTCGGGGGTAGGCGCCGAGCGCGAAGAGGCCCTGGCCGACGGCGAGAACCAGCGCAAGCACCGCCCCGCCGCCGAGCCCCGCGATCCGCCAGGCGCGGGAGAAGTCGCGCAAAGGATCCGACCAGGCGATTCCCGCGAAGGCGACGAGGGCGAGCGACGCCCCGGCGGCCGTCGAGAGGGTCCAGAGGAGCGCGAGCGGGCGGGCCACGCGCGGGTCCAGTACCTGGCCCCCGTAGACGTTGGCGAGGGGCAGGAGCACGAGGAAGAAGAGGGCGGCGGAGGTCGCGCCCCACACGACCCAGAGGCCCGTCCGGCCCATCCGCGCGAAGCCCTTCCGGGGGATCGATTCGGCCGCCGCGAGCCGCAGGAAGCGGTAGAGCAGGGATGCCCCCGCGACTGCGATCACGGCGGAGACGATGAACGGATCCCATCGGGCGGCCAGTTCGCGGGGGAAGAAGAGCCATGCGGCCATTCCGAGCAGCGGCCCGAAGACGCAGGCGGCGGCGAGCGCCTCCAGGCGGATCGGGGCCGGGGCCGAGATCATCGGATCGCGCCAGAAGGACTGGATGGCGAGAGAGCCGCGCACGAAGAAGGCGACGGCGACGGCCGCCGCGAGGCTCGCGGAGAACGCGCAGAGGATCAGCCCGAAGTCAAAGAGGGTGCGAGCCGTTGTGCTCAAGGGAGTCTCCGTTCGGAATTGATGAGTTAAAAACGGGGAGAAACGCCCACTCTCAATGGTCCACGGCCCCGTGAATCGTTCGCGAAAATTCCGTGAAGGATCCGTGAAAGTTTCCGGATCAGAACCGGGCCAGCGCCTCGACGAGGTAGTCGGCCGTCCAGTCGGTCTGGATGACCGAGAGGACGCGGACGGGCTTTTCGAGGTCCGCATAGGCCTTCGCAATCGCCGAGTTCCAGACGGCGACGCTGACGATGAGCATGGGATTCAATCCCTCGAGGGCCTTCTTCGGGAAGAAGAGCGTGGGTCCGAAGACGGCGGGGCGTTCGCCCTTCAGGATCCGCTCCTTCCAGGAGGCGACCGCGCGGGCGTCGACGGCGCTGGGGTCCTCCGCCGTCAATAGATAGGGGGTCAGGATCCAGTCCGAATGGATCAAGTGGCGGGTCGTCTCGAAGTGGCGGCCCGACTTCGACTTGGAGGGGCCGTGGCCGAGGAGCCGGTGCCACACCCCCTTTGCGATCCGCAGCCAGTCCCGGGTCTCGCGCACCGAGAACTCGTTCACGCGGAGGAAGTACACGTCCGGGGGGAAGAGGCGGATGAGGGGCGAGAGGCCTTCGAGGGCGGCGGGGTCGAGGGGGCCGAGGTTGTCGAGGCGCCCGAGGGCCTCCCGGGCGGAGTCGGGGACCGGAGGCGGCGGGCCCGGCAGGCGGTCGGCCCAGAAGCGGGAGTCGCGCGAGGAGTTGTCGACGTAGTAGATCTTCCGTGCGCCCGCGTGGACCTCGTAGCCGAGCTGGTTCTTCTCGACCCGGAGGAATCCCTCGCCGGAGGAGACCCGGACCCGGAGGATCCCGTGGGGGAGTTTGTCGAGCAGTTCCACGCCGGTCATGGGGCGCCCATTATGCCCTTCCCGGCGGATTTCCGCTCCGCCGGCGGGCCGGTTTCGCTTGACACCCGCCGCGCGGCGGGCTAATGGAGGCCCCTTCCGGTTCATCATGGCCAAGAAACTCGTTATCGTCGAATCGCCCGCGAAGGCGAAGACCATCCTCAAATACCTTGGGGAGGGCTACGTCGTGAAGGCCTCGATGGGCCACGTGCGCGATCTTCCGAAGAGCCGGCTCGGGGTGGACCTCGAGAAGGACTTCGCCCCCGAATACGTCACGATCGCCGACCGGCGGAAGGTCCTGGGCGTCCTGAAGAAGGAGGCCGCCGGCGCCAACGAGATCTACCTTGCGACCGACTTGGATCGCGAGGGAGAGGCCATCGCCTGGCACATCCGCGAGGCGTTAAACCTCCCCGCCGCGCGCACCCACCGGGTCACCTTCAACGAGATCACGAAACGGGCGATCCAGGACGCCTTCAAGCGTCCGTCGCCTTTGTCGATGGACAAGGTCAACGCCCAGCAGGCCCGGCGCATTCTCGATCGGATCGTCGGCTACCAGCTCTCCCCGCTGCTCTGGAAGAAGATTTCCAAGGGGCTGTCGGCGGGCCGGGTCCAGTCCGTCGCGGTCCGCCTGATCGTCGACCGGGAGCGCGAGATCGAGGCCTTCAAGCCCGTCGAGTTCTGGGAGATCCGGGCGCGCCTGAAGACCCCGAAGGGGGAGGACTTTGAAGCGGTCCTCGTGAAATTCCGCGGCCGCCCCGTCGGCCGCCCCCAGGACCCGGGCGACGAGACGGGGCCCGAGGGCGCGCTACCCGCTCTTGCGAACCACGTCCCGAGCCAGTCCGCCGCCGACGAGATCCTCGAGGCCCTGCGGGACGCCGACTGGCAGGTCGAGTCCGTCGAGGAGAAGACCCAGGCGCTCTCGGCCCCGCCGCCGTTCAGCACGAGCACCCTCCAGCAGGCCGCCTCCACGCGCCTCCGGATGACGGCGAGGCGAACGATGTCCACCGCGCAACAGCTCTACGAGGGCGTGGACATCGAGGGCGAGGGCTCGGTGGGGCTCATCACCTACATGCGGACGGACTCCTTCCGGGTTTCGGAGACGGCGCTGTCCGAGGTCCGTCGCGAGATTCCGAAGCGCTTTGGCAAGGACTACCTCCCCGCGAAGCCTGTTTTCCATCCCTCGCGCGGAGGCGCCCAGGAGGCCCACGAGGCGATCCGGCCCACCTCGATGGACCATCCCCCGGAACGCGTGGAAAAAAGCCTCTCGCCCGACCAGGCCCGCCTCTACCGCCTAATCTGGGACCGCTTCGTCGCGAGCCAGATGGCACCCGCCCGGTTCGCGCAGACGGCGGCCTCGATCTCGGCGGGGGAGGCGATGTTCTCCGCCAAGGGGCGCCGGACGATCTTCGACGGCTTCCAGCGTGTTTGGTCCCCGGACTTAGACTCCGACGTGATCCTGCCCGCCCTTGCCGAGGGGGACGCCCTCCGGCTGGAGGGCCTCGACCCGCTGCAGCGCTTCACCAAGCCCCCGCCGAGGTTCAACGAGGCGAGCCTCGTCCGGACGCTGGAGCGCGAGGGGATTGGCCGGCCCTCGACGTACGCCTCGATCCTTTCGACGATCCAGGACCGCGGCTACGTCTCCCTCGAGGAACGCCGCTTCAAGCCCACCCCGCTCGGCTGCCTGGTGAACGACCGCCTTGTCGAGCACTTCCCGCGGATCGTGGACGTGGACTTCACCTCTCGGATGGAGGCGCGGCTCGATCAGATCGAGGACCAGAAGGCCGACTGGGTCGAGATCCTGCGGGACTTCTACAAAACCTTCCGGGTGGAACTCGAGAAGGCCGCTGTCGAGATGGTTTCCGTGAAGGGCGCCGCCCCGGCGACGGCCGTCGCCTGCGAGGTCTGCGGCAAGCCGATGGTCGTTCGCTGGTCTAGGAAGGGCGGCGGCTCGTTCCTCGGCTGCTCGGGCTTCCCCGAGTGCAAGAGCTCCCGCCCGCTGGAGGGCGAGTCCGGGGCCGGGGCCGCGGCGTCCGGGGAGCCGGCGGGCGTCTGCGAGAAGTGCGGCGGGCAGATGATCCGGCGGACCGGCCGTCGGGGGCCGTTCCTAGGCTGCTCGAAATATCCCGCCTGCAAGAACACCCGCCCGATTGGTTCCGCGCCCGTCCCGGAATCCGGCGAGCCGCTCGGGGCCTGCGACAAGTGCGGCGCCCCGAAGGTGCGCCGCTACCGCCGCAACGGCCCGTTCATATACTGCTCCGCGTACCCGAAGTGCAAGAACGCGAAGTCCATGCCGCTCGGCGTGCCCTGCCCCTCCTGCGGCGGCCCGCTCGTCCACCGGACCGCGAAGCGCGGCGGCGGCTTCGTCGCCTGCGGCAACTACCCCGACTGCAAATACAAGGCGGGTTCCCTCGACGAGGTGCGCGCCGCCGCCGGCGCCCCGCCCGCCCCCGGCGCCGAACCGGCCTCCCCGCCGCCCGCCCCGCCCGAGGCCTAGGCTCGGCTTCCGGAACCGTCCGCCTCGTATACGATGCCGTCCCCATGCGCATCGCCCTCGCCCAGACGAATCCGCTGGTGGGCGACCTCGACGGGAACGCGAAAAAGATCGAGGCCTTCGCGAAGCGGGCGATTGCGTCCGGGGCGGACATCGTCGTCTTTCCGGAGATGTCCCTCATCGGCTATCCCCCGCGGGACCTTCTCGAGCGGCCGTCGTTCGTGAGGCGGGCGGAGGCGGCGCTCCTGGCGCTCGCGAAACGGATCCGGGGGATCGCCGCCGTCGTCGGGACCGTCGAGCGAAACCCCGACCCCGACGGCAAGCCCCTTTTCAACGTCGCGGCGGTCCTCGACGAAGGCCGCGTCGCGGCCGTGCGCCGGAAAAGCCTGCTGCCCGCCTATGACGTCTTCGACGAGAGCCGCTACTTCGAGCCCGAGCCGAAGCCCGCGCCGGTCCGCATCCGGGGGCTTTCGCTGGGGCTCCTCGTCTGCGAGGACATCTGGAACGACGCGCGCTTCTCCGGCCGCGCCCTCTACCACGCCGACCCCGTCCGGCGGATCGCGCAGAAAAGCGACGTCCTCGTCAACCTTTCCGCCTCCCCGTTCGTCCTCGGCAAGGAGCGGCGGCGCGTGGCGCTGCTGCGCGCCATCGCGCGGCGCCACCATCTGCCCGTCCTCTATGCAAACCAGGTCGGCGGCAACGACGATCTCGTCTTCGACGGCCATTCCCTCGTGGTGGACGGGGAGGGAAGGCTCGCCGCGCACGCGAAGGGATTCGAGGAGGATCTGGTCCTCTTCGACACGGAGACCGGCCAAGGCGAGATCCACGAGAAGAACATCCCCGAACTCGAGCAGGCCCGCCGGGCGCTCGTCCTCGGGATCCGCGACTACGTGACGAAGTGCGGTTTTAAAAGCGTCCTCCTCGGCCTCTCCGGCGGGATCGATTCCGCCCTTGTCGCGGCCCTCGCCGCGGAGGCCCTCGGGCATTGCGAGGTCTTGGGCGTCGCGATGCCGTCGAAGTTCTCGTCGCGATCGAGCCTGCGGGACGCACGCTCGATCGCGATGCGCCTTGGGATCCGGTTCATCGTGATCCCGATCGAGCCGATGGTCCGCGCCTTCGAGCGCTCGCTTGCCGGCGCCTTCCACGGCCTGCGGCGGGATACGACGGAGGAGAATCTCCAGGCGCGGATCCGCGGGACGCTGCTCATGTCGCTTTCGAACAAGTACGGGGCGATGCTGCTCACCACCGGCAACAAGTCCGAGGTCGCCGTGGGCTACTGCACCCTCTACGGGGACATGTGCGGGGGCCTGGCGGCCATCTCGGATTTGCCGAAGACGTTCGTCTACCGGCTCGCCCGGCACATGAACCGCAAGACCCGGGCCATCCCCGAATACGTCTTCACCCGCCCCCCGTCGGCCGAACTGAAGCCGGACCAGAAGGACTCGGACAGCCTGCCGGACTACGGCGTCCTCGACGGCATCCTCGAGGCCTACGTCGAGAAGTCGAAGGGGTTTTCCCAGATTGTCCGGCAGGGCTTTGAGCCTTCGACCGTCGCGCAGGTTGTCCGGATGATCGAGCGCAACGAATACAAGCGCCGCCAGATGGCCCCCGGCCTGAAAATCACCTCGCGCGCCTTCGGCGTCGGCTGGCGGATGCCCATTGCCCACAAGCAGGGCTTGGACCTTCCGCCGGGGGCGTGAAGTCCGGCGGCCGTCCGCCGGCTGGAAGGGGGCGGGGTCCGCGGGTAGGCTTTCGGTCCGAAAGGGGGCGAGAGGATGAGGATTTTTGCGATCGCGGGTTTGATGGCGGCGCTGGCCGGATGCGGATCGATCCTGGGAGGCGGGCGCGGGCCGGACGAGGCGCTCCAGGAGGCCGTCGCGGGGAAGATCGTCGTGGCCTCGGCGACGGGCGAGCTCTTCGCGCTCCAGGAGGCGTCCGTCAAGCGGATCGGGACGCGGATGTTCCTTGTGGGCCGCGAGCTGGGGGAAGGCTTCCGGCACATCCGGATGGTCTGGGTGGATTGGGACATCGTCGAATCGCTGACGGAATTCGACAGCCTCGATGCCTACCGAAAGGCGTTCCCGGAGGAGCCGGCGCCGGACGGGACCATCCCGGAAACCCCCGTGGTCCCCGACGCGGCCGGGCCGGCCGACGCCACCGAGACGATGCCGGCCGTGGACGGCAAGGTCGCGCCGGCGGAATGGGCGAAGTGATGGATGCCTTCCTGATCGTCGGGTTGGGGGCGGCGATTTTCGTCGCCATCGCGCTGCTCGTTGCCGCCGTCGCGCGCTTGCGGGCGGCGGCCGACAAGGCGGCCTCGGAGCAGGCCCAGGCGGTGGGCGCCGAGATGGCGAGGCTGCAGGGCGCGTTGTCCTCGCTCCAGGCCTCCATCTCGTCGCTGCAGCAGGGCAGCGACCAGCGCCTGGAGGCGCTTCGCGGCGCGGTGGACGCAAAACTCGGCGAGACGGTCGCCAAAAGCGGAGAAGCGTTCCAGGGAATGCTTTCGCGCCTCGGCGACTTGAAGGCCTCGAACGACCGGATCGTGGAGATTTCCAAGGACCTCGCGAGCCTGCAGTCGATTCTCGCCTCGCCGAAGCTGCGCGGGAACTTTGGCGAGTTCGCGCTCGACCAGCTCCTTTCGCGGGCCCTCCCCGCGGATTCCTACTCGCTCCAAGCCGACCTCGGCCGCGGGGTGAAGGTGGACGTGGCCGTCCGGCTGAAGGAAGGCGTCCTCCCGATCGACGCGAAATTCCCGCTGGAGACCTGGCGGAAGCTGCAATCGCCGAACCAGACCGAGGAGGCGTTGAAGCCGCTCCGGCGCCAGTTTCGCGACGACGTAAAAAAGCACGTCCGGGACATCGCCGACAAGTACATCCAGCCCGGGGTCACGCTCGATTTCGCGCTGATGTTCATCCCGGCCGAGGGGGTCTACCACGACCTGATCGGGGATTCCGAGCTGCACGAGTTCGCCCTCGGCCGTCGGGTCTACCCGGTCTCCCCGACGACGCTCTCCGCGATGTTCCAGGCCCTCGCGGTCGGCTTCCGGGGGATGCGCCTGGAGCAGGAGGCATCCCGTGTCGCCGACGCGTTGGGCGGATTGCAGAAGGATTTCGAGCGGTTCAAGGGCGAGTTCGACGTCCTGGGCAAGCACCTCCAGAACGCCTCGATGAAATTCTCCGAGGCGGCCCTTCGGATGCAGCGTTTCGACGCCACCCTCGGCGCGCTCAAGCTCGGCAAGATCGAATCCCCCCCGCCCGCCGCGGGCTGATGCGGCGCCGACCCCTGTATTCCTGGAAACGAAGAACAAGAAGGTCGAGGGGTGGGGGCTCGGATCGTGGCGACCTGTCGGAACTTGGGCCTGCGCGAAGCGTTCAGGCCCATGACTCGGACCGAAGGTCCGGAACGCGGGCCTACGCCATGAATTCGTCTACCGGCCGTGGACCGCGCGGAGACCGGGAGCAAGAGCCGAGTCCCCGCTCCTCGACCGTGCCCGGTTTCCATCCCCGACGAAAAAATCCGAAAGGATCGGCGCCGCAAGCACCGGTCAGCAGCCCTCACGCCTTCGGGGTCGCTTCGCTCTCCGTTTTCAGCGCCAGGATCTTGTCGCGGATGACGGCGGCGCGCTCGTAGTCCTGCTCCCGGACGGCCTCGGCCTTCTCCTTTTCGAGGCGCTCCACCTCCGTCCGGGGCCGCTCGCTGTAGAGTCGCTCCTCGGCTTCCGCGAAGGCCTGGATCGTCCGTTTCCGCTCGCTCTGGAAGACCTCGTCGGCCTGGGGGGGCAGCGCCTCGACGGCGCGCCGGGATTCCCGGAGGGCCTGGAAGGCGGCGTCGAAGTCGCGCGCGGCGAACGCCTTCTCGATCCGGGCGAGCCCGTGGATCCGGAGGATGTAGGGCCACCACTTCCCGAGGTGATTGCGGTCCTCCGTCCGGGCGGCATAGAGGTGGACGAACCGGAAGAGCCGCATGTTGCGCTCCGTATCCCGGATGACGCGGTCGTAGTCCTCGAGGGAGAGCAGGATGACGTAGCGCTCGTAGACCATCGTGCTTTCCTCGAAGAGTTCCTTGGCCTCCTCCTCGCCGAGGGAGAAGTGGATCTTCCCTTCCGCCTCGACGCGGACCGCGGCCTCCTCGTAGTGATCCAAGGCGAACGCCTGCCCGTGCGGCATCGCCCCGTCGGGCCGCCCGTCGCACTCGAATTGGATGAGCCCCTCGAAGGAGCCCACCCGTACCCGCAGCTGCACCTTCTCCCGGCCGTCGAGGCCGGTCACCTTCCGGGCGCCCTGGCCGGGCTCCGGGTCCCAGTCCCGCAGGATGGGCGCGATGTCGGGATTCAAGTGCGTCTCTTCCACGCCTCCATTCTATCCCATCGCCGCCGCCCCTCCGCGACCTTGGACCCTAGACCTAGGACCTTAGACCTTGGACTTTAGACTTCTTAATGCGCCAGGGGCAGCACGATCCCGCGCATGATGATCTTCTGGGCGAAGACGAACAGGAGCAGCGTCGGAAGGGCGGCCACGCAGAGGGCCGCGACGAACATCGAGTAGGGGGCCCAGCCGTTCAAGTCGTAGAGCCACACCATGAGCGTCCACATCTCCTGCTTCGGGCAGACGACGAAGGCCCAGATGAAGGATCCGTAGGCGTTCTGGAAGGAGTTGAGTGCGATGACGGCGAGGATGGGCTTGGAGAGCGGGATCGTGATCTGCCTGAACATCCTAAATTCGCTGGCCCCCTCCATCGCGGCCGATTCGTAGAGCTCCTTCGGCAGCGAGTCGAAGAATCCCTTGAGGAGGAAGATCGAATATCCGTTCGCCATGTGCGGCAGGATCAGGGCCCCGAACGTGTTCAAAAGCCCCGTCTCCTTCAGGAACAGGAAGTTCGGGATCAGCGCCACCTCGTAAGGGAAGGCCATCGTTGCGAGGCAGAACAGCAGGATCTTGTTCGTGTAGGCGAGTTGGTAGCGCGAGAGGGCGAAGGCGGCGAAGGGGTTCACGATCAGGTGCGTGCCGATCGTTCCGACGATGAGGATCAGCGTGTTCATCAACGCCCGGCCGTGGAGGAGGATATAGCTGAAGACCTCCCGGTAATTGTGCGTGACGTAGCCCGCCCGGAGGCCGCCCTTCAGTTCGTTGAAGAGCTTGCGGTCCCAGAGGGCGTTGGGGGGCTGGACGTCGTCGAAGGAGGCGTAGGCCGTGCTCCATGCCTCGTTGAAGGCCTTCAGGTCGCCGCCGTATTTCTGGCGCAGGAACGCCCGGAACTTCCCCTCGGGCGTGCGCAGCGCGATCGATTCGGCAGGCGCCTGCTGGAAGAAGATTTCCCAGAAATCCCCGCTGGGGACGTTCTCGACGAGGGGGATCCGGACGTCGTCCCAGGCCTTGAAGGAAGCCCCCCAGTCGCGATCGAGGTCGGGCATGTTCGCCCGGACCTGATCCCGGAATTTCCCGAGCCCGTCGGGGCCCGGGAACTTGTCCTTCGCGAACTCCCGGAAGGGGGCCTGCAGGAGCGAGAGTTCCAGATACTGGTAGTTCCATTTCTTCCGGACGTAGGAAATCCAGAGGCGGCGGGCCTCCGGGTGTTCCGGGGCCTTCACCGCGAGCGGGATCTCCGTCCAGCTCTTGTAGGAGGCGCCCCAGGCCTTGTTCAGCTTTCCGAGTTGGGTTTCGTAGGTGGGCTCCGATGAGAGCCATCGCGAGAACTCCGCGTCGGGGCTGATCGGGACGCGGGCGTCCTTCGGGGCCACGTTCCACTTGTAGTCCTCGAAGACGTCGTAGAGCTTTCCCTGGCCCTTCCACCCGCGCTGCTGGGGGTTCTCGATCGGGATCAGGATCCGGTTGAAGTCCTCGCGGTCCTCTACGAAGACCTTGTTGTAGGCCTCGAGCGTGGCGGGGTGGCCGTTCTTTTTGAGCCACGCCATGAGGTATTTCTGGAAGGAGCGGCTGGAGCGCCCGACGATTTCGTTCTCGGCCTGGTAGTCGGGGTAGGCGAGAAGCCAGAGGTCCCGTTCCTTCTCGATGGTTCCGAGGAAGGCCTCCCAGTCCTCGACCCTCCGTGTGTTTTCCGGGCGGTCGAGGAGGTCATGGCGTTCGAACCAGGACCCCTGGACGGAGTCGCCGAGGGTGCGCGCGAGGGCCTGCTCGATGCCGGGCCACTGGCCGCGCACGCCGGGCGCGGCGAGGAAGTTCAGGATGTCGCCATCGAGAAGGCTGTTCAGGGGCGTCTGCCGGAGCCGAGGGATGTTGTAGTCCTGGAAATGCCGCCTTTTTGCGAAGTCCAGGAACTGCCGGACCGGGAGATCCCCTAGGGGCTTCTGGAGGGCCTTTCGCCAGGCGTCGGTCAGGTAGTTGCGCACGAGGAAGCGTCCGCCCGGCGCTCCGGCGGGGGCGTTCCGGAGCCGGTCGGTGTCGAGGATCGAGCCGTAGCGCCGTTGCAGGAGGCTCGGCTCGTCCGTGCCGAAGATCTCCCCGATGGGCGAGTCCAGGATCTTGCGGCCCGGCTCGCCCAGGGCCTCCTCGAATGTGGCCTTCCGGTCGCCGGGTCCCTTCAGGATTCCCTGGGACTCCGGAAGAAGGGCGTCCTTCAGGGGCAGGGCGAACACGCGGGTCGCGACGAGGAAGAGGGGGTCCTTGAGGTTCGTGTAGTTCGTGCGGTGGTAGGTGTTGAGCGCCAGCGAGTTCTGGCGGGGATTGGTGACCTGGTAGCGCTCCTCCAGGTATTTCACGAAAAGCCAGTCGTCGTTGTAGAGGTAGGCGGGGGGAATCTTGTATTGGTCGTAGTCCACCCGCGATGTGATGGAGGTCGAGATCATCACGAGGAACGGGTAGATCATCGTGAAGCCGCCGATCGTCAGGATGATGTAGATCGCACCGAACGAGAAGCGGGGCCCCCAGGACCGGCGGCCGACGCGGGCGATGACGGGCATGGCGTTATTTCGCGGTGGTGAAGCGGACGTCTCGAAGGATGCGGAGCTGGTAGATGGTGAACCCGATGAGCATCGCGCCGAGGATCCAGGCGGTCGCGGTCGCCATCCCGAAGTTGAGGTACAGGAAGGCCTGCTCGAAGATGTAGACGCCGAGGACCCGGGTCTTCCCCTCCGGGCCTCCCTGCGTCATGACGAGGATGTTCTGGGCCGCGTGGAAGGCCCCGATGAAGGCCGCCACCATGTTGATGATGATGAGGGGCTTGAGCGTCGGCAGCGTCACGTGGAAGAGCTTGTGGAAGGCTCCGCAGCCGTCGAGGTCGGCCGCCTCGTAGAGCTCCTCGGGGATGCTCTTCAAGGCCGCGAGGTAGATGATGCAGCCCGGTCCCGCGTGGGCCCAGATCCCGGGCAAAAGCACGCAGACCATCGCGATGCTGAAGGGGCCGAAGGAGCGCGGGTCTTCTAGCCATTTTTGCTCGGAAATCCCGAGCAGGCTGATGATCTGGTTGAGGAAGCCTTCCGAGGTGGGCTCGTAGAACCGGCGCCACAAAAGCATCATGACGATCCCGGTGACGACGGCCGGGAGGTAGAAGATCGTCCGGTAGAACATCTGCGCCCTCGGGATTTCCGAAAGCATGAGCGCGAGGATGATCGGGACGAAGAATCCCAGGGTGAGGGCCAGGAGCACGTAGGCGAACGAGGCGAACAGCGCGTTCCAGAATTCCTCCTGCATGAGGATCCGGATGAAGTTCTGGAGGCCGACGAACGAGGACTCGTCGGCGATCTTGTAGTCCATGAACGCCATCAGGGCGCCCCGCGCGAGGGGGAAGTAGGACCAGAGCAGGATCGAGGCTAGGGCCAGGCTCATGAAGGACCACGCGTAGAGGTGCGTG
>CAYHQZ010000091.1:0-14726 GCA_964358555.1 uncultured Planctomycetia bacterium | reverse complement strand
GCTCCCGGTCTCCGCGCGGTCCACGGAAGGTATACGAATTCATGGCGTTGGACCGCGCTCCGACAGGTCGCTACGGTCCGCCCCCTCCCCCTCACACATTGTGCAGTTGAGGGATGCGCCCGCGCCGCCCCGGGGTTGACGGCGGGGGGGCTTCGCCCGGAACGTAGGCACCATGCTCATCCTTGGTCTCGAGACCTCCTGCGACGAGACCGCCGCATCCGTCGTGGAGGATGGCATCAAGGTTCGTTCCAGCGTTGTCGCCTCGCAGGTCGCCGCCCACGCGCCTTTCGGCGGGGTTGTTCCCGAAATCGCGAGCCGGAGGCACCTGTCCAGCCTGCCGGCCGTCATGGAAGCCGCGATGAAGGAGGCGGGGGCGGGCTTTCCGGACATCGGCGCCTTTGCGGTGGCCCGCTCGCCTGGCCTCATCGGGGCGCTCATGGTCGGCGTGACCGCGGCGCGGACGCTTGCTTGGGCGTTCCAAAAGCCGCTGGCCGCCGTGAACCACGTCGAGGCGCACATTTGGGCGAACGCGCTAGCGCTTGGCTTGCCGCTGCCCGAGGAAGCCGTCGCGCTCGTGGTTTCCGGAGGCCACACGAGCCTCTACCGGCTCGGCGCCGGCGGGACCGTCCGCTGCCTGGGGAAAACCCGCGACGACGCGGCCGGCGAGTCGTTCGACAAGGTGGCCTCGATCCTGGGCCTCGGCTATCCCGGCGGGCCGTTCATCGAGCGCGCGGCGAAAACCGGGAATCCCAAGGCCTGCGAGATGCCGCGCGCCCGCCTCGAGCCCGGCTCCCTCGACTTCTCCTTCTCGGGCCTGAAAACCGCTTGTCTCTACGCCTTCAAGGGCCAGCCCGGCCGCAAGCGCGCCGTTGCGCTGCACCGCGCCGAAGACGTCGCCGCCTCCTTCCAGGAATCGGTCGTGGACGTCCTCGTGGAAAAGGCCATGCGTGCGGCCGAGCAGGAGGGCCTCCGGACCGTCCTGGTCGGCGGCGGCGTCGCCTGCAACGGCCGCTTGCGGGAGCGGATGTTCGCGGAGGGCGTGCGCCGCGGCGTGGAGGTCCGCTACCCGCCGCCGGCGCTCTGCACCGACAACGCCGCAATGATCGCGGGGCTCGCCTTCGAGAAATTGCGGCGAGGGGAAGCCTCCGCCCTCGACACCGTTGCGAGCCCGTCGAACGAGTTCGAGGCGTAGGGGCGCGTTGTCACGCGCCCGTTTCCGGCCGGCGCCTCACGCCGAGGCGAGGTACTCGCGGATCTTCTGCGCGAGGGTCTCGAGGGTCCAGCGCCGACGCTTGTCGTCACACTCGAGGAGCGTGATCCGGAAGCCGGTCCGGTCGCAGCAGAACGAGGACAGCGGGACGACGACGATGCCGGTCGCGCCCATGAGGTGGTAGATGAAGCGGTGGTCGAGCGGGGCCTTTTTAGCGGCGAGCTCGTCCACGACCTTGCGGACGTCGGCGCGCTCGATGGATAGCGACTGGCGGGCGTTCAAGGCGTCCTCGTCGAAGACCACGGTCATGTAGAAGGCCCCGGAAGGCTTCAAGACGGTGACGCCCGGGACGCCCGAGAGGATCCGGTGGGCCTCCGTCGCCCGCTCGCCGAAGATCCGGTTGCGCTGCGCGACGTGCGCCGGAAAGCGCGCATCGCCGAGGATCCGGGGGATCGCGCGCTGGGGCAGCGTCGTCGAGCAGACCTCCAGCATTTTCGCGTTCAGGAGCGAGTTCACGTAGCCGTGGAACTCGGGATCGCGCGCGGCGTTGTAGGCCTCGATCCAGCCGCAGCGCGCGCCAGGCCAGGGGATTTCCTTGGAAATTCCCTTGAGCGACAGCCCGCAGATGTCGCCGACGACGTCGGAGAGGGGAACGGTCTCGGCGCCGTTGTAGACGATGTTCTGGTAGATCTCGTCGAAGACGAGGAAGAGGTCGAACTCGCGCGCGAGATCGCGGATCCCCTCGAGGACCTCGCGGGAGTAGACGACGCCCGTCGGGTTGTCGGGGTTGATGACCAGGATCCCCGCGATGGCCGGGTTGTAGCGGATCTTCTGGCGAAGTTCCGCGAGGTCCGGCAGCCACCCGCGCGCGGGGTCCAGCGTGTAGGTGAGGGGATCGTCTCCCGCATGGGCGCCTTCGGCCGACGAGTGCGTCGAGTAGGCGGGCGACGGCCCGATGACGCGGGCTTCGCGGCGCAAAAAGCCGAACACCTTCGAGACCGCGTCGCCGAGGCCGTTGAAGAAGAGGATGTCCTGCTCCGAGATTTGGACCTTGCCGCGCGCGTTCGTTCGCTCGGCGAGGAATTTCCGGGTCTCGGGATTGCCGCGCGTCGGGCAGTAGGCATACGAGGCGTCCTCGCGGACGAGGTTCGCGACGATGTCCTTGATCCAGTCCGGCACGCGCTCGCCCTTTTGGACCGGATCCCCGATGTTCTCCCATGTCATCTCGACGCCGAGGTCCTCGATCCGCTCCGCCTCCGCGACGATCTCGCGAATGGCGTAGCGCAGTTCGCTCGCGCCGACGTGGACGATCTCGCGTCGCATAGGGCGGCGATTGTAGCGTCCGGGGGCGGGGGAGTGGTTCCGCTACGCCCGCCCCGGCCAGAGGAGGAACCCCGCGTAGGCGAAGTGGACGTCGAACGCGAAGGCGCGGCGGATCCGGTGGCGCTTCATGAGGGCGAAGGAAACGCAGTCGGTGAAGGAGACCCGCTGGTCGGCGAACTTCCGGAAGAGGGAGAGGGCCTCCCGTTCGTCCGCCTTGTCGGGGCGGAGGATGGTCAGGGACTTCGAGTCGAGGATCTCGCGGGCCTGCTCGGCGGCGTATTCGTAATTCGCCTTTCGCCCCATGAGCGTGAAGGTCTCGGCAAGAACGAGGTTGGAGGTGAAGAGGGGGAGGCCCTGCGTTTCCAGCTCCTTCCACGCAGCAACGGCATGCGCATGGAAGCCGTCCGGCTTGTAGGCGCGGGCAAAAAATGCGCCGGTGTCAATGAAGATCACGCCTCATCCCCATAGAGATAGTCGTCGTGGCGCGCGGCGACGTCCGTCGGCCCCTTCCCCTCGAACGGCTTGAAGTTCGCGAACAAGGGGTCGTCTTTCCAGCCTTTCCTCCTTGCGGGCTTCCTTTCGGTGGCGCGCTCGACCGACTTCCGAACGAGTTCCCCGAACGAGATCCCCCGTTCCCGTGCGACGAAACAGGCCTTCGCGTGGAGTTCGTAGGGGAGCATGACGGTCGTGCGCTTCATGGGATTCCCTCCTGTGCCATATACATAATTATGCATACATATATACGCGAGGTCAACGCAATCCGGCGCTGCTTCCGGCTAGACTTCCTTTTTCGATGCGCCCCTTTCCCCTCCCGCGCCTTCGGGTCCGGCCCGCGGATTCGCACAAGGGCGACTACGGGCGGGTGTTGATTGTCGCGGGCTCCGTCGAGATGGCCGGCGCCGCGGTGCTGGCAGGCGAGGCCGCGATGCGCTCCGGGGCGGGGCTCGTGACCGTCGCGATGCCGAAGACCGCTCACGACCTCGTGCGTTCGCGCCTCGTCTGCGAGACCACGATCCGGCTGCCGGAGACGCAAGAGGGGGCGATCTCGGCCGCGGCGGGGAAGGAAATCCTCCGCCACGCATCGTGCTTCGATGCCTTCGCCGTGGGCCCCGGGTTGTCCATGCGTCCTGGCGCCCTCGTCCCCTGGCTTGCGGCACGATTGCCCGGCCCCGTCGTTCTCGACGCGGACGCCCTGAACATCCTTGCGAAGGAGGGAATCCCGAAGGGCCTTAACGGCCGCGTGATCCTCACGCCGCACCCCGGCGAGATGGCGCGCCTGGCGCGAATGACGACCGCGGCCGTGCAGTCGGATCGCGAGGGCGTCGCGAGCGCGTTCGCGAAAAAGCACGGCGTCGTGGTCCTTCTGAAGGGCCACCGGACCGTCGCGACCGACGGTGTCTCGCTTTGCGTGAACCGCACCGGCAACCCCGGGATGGCGACGGGCGGATCCGGCGACGTGCTGACCGGCCTCGTCGCGGGCCTGCTCGCGCAGGGCTACGGCCCCCTCGCCGCCGCCGCCCTCGGCGCCCACCTCCACGGCCTCGCCGGCGACCTCGCCGCGAGGGCGAAGGGCCAGGAAGCCCTCGTCGCCACTGACATCCTCGAAGCCTTGCCAGCGGCGTTCGTGCGGACCGCGCGGGCCGGGGGGTAGCGGCCCCATGGGGATTCCGCCGCGGCCGCGTCCGGCGCGTCCTCTCCCGCGCACCCTCCCGCGTCCCCTCTCGCGCCCGCGGATTGCGCCGGAAGAGGAGCGCCAGGCCCTGGCGTCGCTGAACCGGCTGTCCTGGCTGATGGCGGCGGGGATGCTCGGGCTCGGAGTGGGGGCCTTGCTCACGATGGGGGACGGGAAGGAGGCCAATGCCGGCGGGATCGCCGTGATTCTGCTGGGGACGGCCTACTTCGTCGGGATATCCCTCTGGCTGATGCCTTCCATCCGGAAACTGAAGATGGCGTATCTCGATCTGTTCATGCGCCTGATGCTCCACCCGGCGTGGCTGGGCGCCATGGCTCTCGTCATCGTGCTGGCGATCCTCTACCCGAAATCCCCGCCGCTCCCGCCGGCTCCGCTCCCGCCGAATCCGGGCTTCCCCCGCGAATGGCTCCCGCCCGCCCGCCAGGGGTGACGGGGGGCGGCGGATCGCCTTCGCCTTCTGTCTCGAGCCCTTATTGACCCCGCGGCGATTCCGGAACAGGATCGGGTGCCGGAAGCGGCGAAGAAAGGAGACGGGATGAAATCA
This sequence comes from uncultured Planctomycetia bacterium, assembly GCA_964358555.1. Classification (GTDB taxonomy): domain Bacteria; phylum Planctomycetota; class CAYHQZ01; order CAYHQZ01; family CAYHQZ01; genus CAYHQZ01. The sequence goes on along the minus strand of CAYHQZ010000091.1, from coordinate 9,956 downwards.
CGATGGATGGGCAGGATTCAGAGGGCGGCGGCGATGGCTGCGGTGTTGTGCCTGATCGTCCTTCCGGGGTGTTCGGCGTTCCGGTCGTCCACGGAGGTCGTCTCGATCAACTCGAACGTGCCCGAGGCGGAGGTCTACATCAACGGCACCCTCGTCGGCAGCACGCCGATGACGACGCAGATTCCGAGGAGCAAGGACTTCGGCCTCACCCTGCGGAAGCCCGGCTACGAATCCGCGGCGATCACGGTCGAGAGCCACATGAACACGACCGGGGTTCTGGACATCATCGGGACGTTCATCTTCCTGGTTCCCGTGATCGGTCTCTTCACGTCGGGTGCGTGGTCGCTCGACGAGACGGAAATCAACCTGAACCTGGCGCCGGAGAAGAAGTAGGACCGGCGTCGGATCCGGGCGGCGGCGCCTTCGCAATTTCGTCCGCGGGGCGGCGTTCCGGCCCCGCGATTTGGACCCGAAGTTCAAGCCACCTACGGATCCCCCGGCACCGGCCCCATCCGATGGACGTCCACGCGGTTGTCCGGCCCGATGACGGCCTCCTGGCCCTCCTCCAATCGCAGTTCCGTCAGCGGGCCTCGGCGGCCGTCCTCGATCGCGGCCCACCGCGCGCGGGTTCCCTGGAGGTCCAGGTAGAGATCGTTCCACTCGAAGATCGTGTCGAAGGCGCCCTTCACCTCCCAGTAGGAGGTGTTGGAAACCACGGGGCGCTTGCCGCCGACGCTCCGGCCGTGGACGACCTCGAGGGGGGGGATGCCCCGGTCCTCGACGACGATCCGGCGCCCGTCGTACTCCACGATCAGATCACGCCGCGTGCCGAACTTCAGCACGAGGATGAGGGAGACCATCGGGACGACAATGGCGAGGACCATCTTGTGGAGACCCCGGCCGGAGGGGCCGGGGACGACGGTTTTCAGGTTAATTAGACGGGGATCTCCTCGAACCGATCTTGCATCCGGCGGAAGGCGCGGCATTCCGGCCCCCGTCCCGGAAGGATCGAGGCGATCAGGCACATGTCCGGCGCGAGCGCCAGTCCGCGCGCGTCCGCTTCCGAGGGGAATGCCTCGGCGCGCGGGTGCGAGTGGAAGACCCCGCGCCATTCGAGGCCCGATTCCCGGATCGCCCGGTGGGCCCGCGTGAGCGATGCGGGCTCTGTCGAGAAGCGATCGGGGGAGGGGTCTTTGTTCCCCACGGGCAGGAACCGCTCGATCCGGCCTTGGCGCCCGGCGAGCAGGCCGCAGGCCTCGTCGGGGAGGCACGCCTGCGCCCAGTCGAGCGCCGCCAAAAGCGCGGACGGAAGGATCCGGAGCGAGTCCCTCCCGCTGCGTTCCTCCATGTCTGTGATTTTCGGGCCGGCCGCCGCGCGTTGCAAGCCGGCCATCAGAAGTAGGGGAGGAAGAAGAGGCTGATGCCCGTGCTTCCGTTCTCGGTGCGGGTCCGGAAGAGCCCGAGGAGCCAGGCGGATTCCGACGCCTCGCTTGTCGCGCCGCCGGCCCAGATCGGCCAGACCCGCGCGCTCCATCGATCCTTTCGCTCCTCGAGCGCGAAGAGGTTTCCGAGGAATCGGAGGGACTTGCGCCCCGGGCCCGTCTCGGTGCGGTAGAACTGCCAGAGGGCCTCGTAGTTGTTCCGCCAGCGCCATTGGGGCGCGGCGACGAGCGGCAGCGAGAGCGCCTCGGACCAGGACGTGCCGTCGTAGTGGCGTTCCGCCTGGTAGAGCGGCCAGATCTTCAGGGTGTGCTGTTCGCGGCCGTCCTGGTCCTTCCGGAAGAATTCCCAGTAGACGGGGAGGACGTATCGCTCGTGGGAGGCCGTGCCCCGGTGCTCGGACCAGGTGAACGCGGTGAGCGGCCAGATGAAGGAATAGGTGTCGGTGCCCGGCTGTCGGAGGTGGTAGTAGAAGGGGATGAACTGGCGTTTCACCTTGTTCGTCTCGCCCTTGGTGTCCGTCGAGCCGGACCACTCGAAGATGGGCCAGATGAGCGAGATCGCACCGCCGCGCGTGCCCCAGGTGTAGCGGAAGAGGGGGAAGACCGCGATATGGTCCTGCTTGTCGCCGAGCGGGGTCTGCTCGAACCCGCGCGTGAAGATGGGCCAGACGATCGAGAGCCCCCAGGACTTCCCGCCCTTCGCACCGCCGTCCGTCGACTGCCAGACGACGAGCGGGAAGAGCCGCCAGGCGGTCTTCTCGGGCTTGGTGCCGTGGAAATAGGTGAACAGCGGCCAGACGATCGTGGTGCTTGTCGAGAACTCCCGATCCCGGTGGATGAAGAGGGGGAAGAGGAAGAAGGTCGTCCGGTCGTTCCCGAACATCCCGCCCGTGAACGTTCCCGCGACGGGGAAGAACGCGAAATAGGAGGTGGTCTCGCCGGTATCGCGGTCCTTGTTGCCGGACCCCCAGAAGAAGATGGGGTTCAGGTAGGAGTCGATGTCGTCGCCCTCATCCGGGTCGTGGTAGGTCGTCCGGGAAAAGAGCGGCCAGAAGTAGAAGCGGGCGCCCTTCTCGTTCGAGCGGTAGAGGATGAAGGGGTAGAGGATGTCGACGAAGGTGTGGTTCTCCTCGGAAAGCGCGAAGAAGATCGGGTGGACCCCGGTCCTCGTCCGCTCCGGGTCGGCGGTCCGATCGAAGAGGGGCCACATCTCGAAGCGCGTGGTCTGCGCGGCTTCGTCGGAAAACGAGAAGAAGGGGAACGGCAGGAGCGGCGCGCGCCCGATCTCCGCGCAGCCCGAGAGGGCCAGCAGGAGTGCGGCCGCCGCCGCGGCGCTCGACCTCCGTCCCCCGTTCGCCATTTCGCTAGAAGGCGGAGAAGAGGACGCCTGTGAACGAGGATACGGGCACCTGCTCGCGCAGGTCTTCCAGGGTCTCGCGCAGGCGCGAGACGACCCGCCGGGCCTCTTCGTAGAGCTTGTCGTCCTTTAAGAGCCGTCCGAGCGTTCCCTTCCCTTCCTTCAGGTCGTTCGTGGCGTCGCGGACGTTCTCGGCGGTCTGCTTCAGGTTCTCGTAGATCTCGCTTTCCCGCAGGAGCCGCCCGAGCGTGCCCTTGCCTTCGCGCAGATCCTTCGCCAGCGCCGCGATGTCCCCGAACGAGGAGTCGAGCTTCTCCGCCGCGCTCTTCGCGGACTTCAATGCCTCCGTCGCGGTCTTGTGGAGTTCCTCGTCCTGGAGCAATTTCCCGAGCGTGCCCTTGCCCTCGCGCAGGCCCTTCGCGATGTCGTTCGCCTGGTCGAGCAGGCCCTCGGCCTTCCTCGCCAGCGCGTCATCCTTGTAGAGCCGGCCTAGCGTGCCCTTGCCCTCGCGGACGGCCCCGAGGATTACGTTCAGGTTTTTCGCGACCCCGGAGATGTCGTCGTGCATCTTGCTCTCCATGAGCAATTTTCCGAGCGTGCCCTGGCCTGCGTTCAGCTTCGCGGTGATGCTCTCCATGTTGCCCAGGATGTTGGTGACCTTGTCCTTGTTCGACTCGACCAAGTCCTTGAGGGACTCCATGACCTCCGGGGAACTGCGGCCCTCGAGAACCGCCGGCGTCTGAATTTCCTTTCCCTTCGGATTTCCGCGCTCGAGCGCGACGACCTTCCCGCCCAGGATCGCGCTCGCCTGGATCCGGATCGAGTAGCCCTCGCGGAGCGAGATGGGCTTCCACAGGTGAAGCATCGCGACGACCCCGCCGTTCGAGGCGAGTTCGATGTCCTGGACCTTTCCCATCGGATAGCCGTCCACCCATACGACGTCTCCGCGGGCCAGGCCCTCCGCCTGGGGGAAATGGGCCTTTACGTTGGAGCCGCCGGTCGGGTTGATGAGGGGGATCGCCATCGTCAGGTAGACGAGCAGGCCGATGCCCAGGAAAAACACAAGGCCGACGACGACGTCTTTCGTGAGTCGCATGGGGATCCTTCTCATTGTGCCTGGATGAAGGCCTGCACGCGAGGGTCCGGGTTCGCCCGGAACGCGTCCGGGGGGGCCATCGCGACGATTCGGCCCTCGTCCAGGAGGGCAATGGTGTTTCCGACGTGGAAGGCGGAGTGGAGGTCGTGCGTGACGACGACGCTCGTCACGTGGAGGCGCTGCTGGAGGGACAGGATGAGGGCGTCGATCGTGTTCGAGGTGATCGGATCGAGTCCGGAGGTGGGCTCGTCGTAGAGGATGATTTGCGGATCGCGCACGAGCGCCCGGGCGAGCGAGACCCGCTTCTTCATCCCGAGGGAGAGTTCCGAAGGCATCCGCCCCTCGATCCCGTCGAGCTCGACCCAGGAAAGCCTCTCGGCGACGATCCGGCGGATTTCGGCGCGGGATTTGCGCTCGTGTTCGTGGAGGGGGAGCGCCACGTTCTCCCCGACGGACAAAGAGTTCATCAGCGCCCCGCCCTGGAAGAGATAGCCGATCTTCTGGCGGACGGCCTGCAACGCGCGGCCGCGCTCCTCGACGATGTCCACGCCGAGGATCCGGACGTGGCCCTGCTCGGGCTGCAGGAGCCCGACGAGGTGTTTTAGCGTCACGGTCTTGCCCGTGCCGGAGCGCCCGAGGATCACGAACGTCTCGCCCGGCCGCACCTGGAAGGAGACCCCGTCGAGGACCTTCTCGCCGTGGAAGGTCTTGTGGAGATCGCGGACCTCGATCATCGAAGGCCCCCGAAGATTTCGGGCGCGCCGTAGAACGCCCAGGAGATCAGGTATTCGAGGATGAGGATCATGACGAACGACACGACCACGGAATTCCGGGTCGCGCGCCCGACGTCCTCCGCGCCGTGGACGGCCCGCAGCCCCTGGCTGCAGCCGACGATCGAAACGACGACGCCGTAGGTTGAGGCCTTCACGAGGGCCGCGATTACGTCCTTCTGCTCGACGGCCGCTCGGGCGTGCTGGAGGTAGACCCCCCAGGGGACCTCGAGCTGGTAGATCGCGACGAGCGCGCCGCTGGCGACCCCGATGACGGTCGCGTAGATGGTGAGGATCGGCCCCATCAGCGCGAGGCTTACGAAGCGCGGGAAGACGAGATAGGAGAGGGGGTCGATTCCCATGACCTCGAGGGCGTCCACCTCCTCGGAGACCCGCATGGTTCCGAGTTCGGCGGCCATCGCGGAGCCGACGCGGCCGGCGAGGATGAAGGCGGTCATCACCGGCCCCCAGCCTCGGACCATGAATCCCGTGACGAGCGTGCCGATTTGCTGGTGGGCCCCGTAGTTGCGGAGCTCCACGCCCGTCTGCAGCGCCACGATCCAGCCGGAGAAGAGGGCCACGAGGATGACGACGGGGACGCTCATGACCCCGGCGAGGAACATCTGGGTGAAGATCGAGCCGCGCCGGAACCAGAGGGAGGGAAACCGGAGGAACGTCCGGAGAAGCAGCAGCAGCGCGTGGCCTGCGCCCTGGGAGGCGCCGAGAATCCAGGAGCCGGTCGAGGCAATGAACATGGATGCGAAAACCCGCATCGTCGCCGCGCGCTGGCCGCCCCGCGGATTCGCAGGGATCGATGCCCGACGGGATATGGGTTCTAAATGGGCGGGGAATCCTAAGGGCGCATCCTCGGAGTCGTCAAGTTGGAGATGTGCCTCTTTTCCCGTAACATGAAGCAAGCCATGAGGTTGCCTTTTACGAAGATGCACGGCACGGGGAACGACTACCTCTATATCGACGCCTTCCGGCGCCGGCTTTCCGATATTCCCGCGCTTGTCCGGGCGATGTCCGACCGCCACCGGGGGGTGGGATCGGACGGCCTGATCCTGCTGCTGCCGTCCCGCGCCGCCGACGTCCGGATGCGGATGTGGAACGCCGACGGCTCGGAGGCCGAGATGTGCGGCAACGGGATCCGCTGTCTCGCGCGTTTTGCCTACGAAACCGGCCGCGCCCGCCGGCCCTCGCTTTCCGTCGAGACGAAGGCGGGCATCAAGCGGGTAGACCTGGTCTTTCGCGGGCGTGACGTTTCCGGCGCCCGCGTGGACATGGGCGCCCCGATCCTCGAGCGTTCCAACATCCCGATGCGGGGGGGGGCCGGGCGGGTCGTCGACGAGACGATTCGCGCCGGCGGCACGCGCGTCCGCGTCACGGCCGTCTCGATGGGCAATCCGCACTGCATCCTCTTCGTTTCCGATCCGGATCGAGCGCCCATCGAAACCCTCGGGCCCGTTCTCGAGCGCCACCCGGCTTTTCCGAACCGGACGAACGTCGAATTCGTTTCCGTCGAAGGCCCCGGGCGTCTTTACCAGCGCACCTGGGAGCGCGGCGCCGGCGAGACGCTCTCCTGCGGCACCGGCGCCTGCGCCGCCGCCGTCGCCGCGATTCTTACCGGCCGCGCCCGCCCCGGCCGCGTCCGCGTCCGCCTCCTCGGAGGCGAACTCTTCGTCGAGTGGGGCGGATCGGGCAGCGTCTTCATGACCGGCGACGCCGTGCGCGTCTTCGAGGGCGTCTGGGCGACTTGAGCCCTCCGCCTCCTTTCCATTCTGCGCGGCCGACCTAGAATGCCGCGCGATGAGCCACAACATTCCGGGAGACCTTCGCTACACCGAGACGCACGAATGGGTCCGGCCGGTCGGAGACGCCTGGGCGGTTGGTATCACGGACCACGCGGTCAAAAGCCTGACCGACATTACGTTTCTCGACCTCGCCGACGCCGGGAAGGCCGTCGCCGTGGGGGATTCGTTCGGGGAGGTGGAATCGGTGAAGGCCGTCGCCGCCCTTAACGCGCCCGTTGCCGGGACGATAACGGAGACGAATCGGGCGCTCCCGGGCCGTCTCGAGGATCTGGCGGGGGATCCCTACGGCAAGGGATGGCTCGTGAAGATCAAGCCGTCGAATCCGGCCGCGGCGAAGGGGCTGCTGGATGCGGCGGCCTATCTCGCGATCGTCGAGAAGGCGGGGCACTGACCTTGCGCGCCGGATTCGCGGGCGGGGCCTTCGGGGAGGGGCCGCGCGCGTGAGCTACGTCCCGCATACGGACGCCGATCGCCGCGCGATGCTGTCGGCCATCGGGGTCTCCTCCGTGGAGGACCTGCTGCGCGGGATCCCCGAGCCCCTCCGGCTGCGCCGGATGCTCGACCTGCCCCCGGCTCTCGCCGAGCCCGATTTGGAGCGCCACGTCGACGCGATCTCCGCGCGCGTCCGCACGAGTCCCGGCCTCGTTTCGTTCCTCGGGGCCGGCTGCTACGATCACTTCATCCCGGCGGCCGTCGACGCGCTGGCCAACCGCGCCGAGTTCGTGACCGCCTACACGCCGTACCAGCCCGAGGCGAGCCCCGGGATTTTGCAGGCGATTTTCGAATACCAGACGCTCGTCTGCCTTTTGACCGGGATGGAAGTCTCCAACGCCTCGCTCTATGACGGCGCGACCGCGCTCGCCGAGGCCGCGCGCCTGGGCCTGGAGGCGACCGGGAGAAATCGCCTGCTCGTTTCCCCCCTCGTCCATCCCGACGCCCGGGAGGTCCTCGCGACGGCGCTTCAGCCGTCGGGGGCAGGAATCTCGCTGCTTTCGCGGAAGGGTTCGGCGACGGTCTTCGAGCCGGCATCCGGCGAACCGCTGGCCGCCGTCCTCGTCCAGCAGCCGAATTTCCTCGGCGGGGTCGAGGACCTCGCGAAGGCTTCGGCGTTGGCGCGATCGCTTGGCGCGCTGCTCGTCGTTTCCGCGAACCCGATCTCCCTGGGGCTTTTGCGCCGGCCCGGCGACCTGGGCGCCGACGTCGTCGTGGGCGAGGGCCAGCCCCTCGGCATCCCGCCCTCCTACGGCGGCCCCGGCTTCGGCTTCTTCGCGACGCGCCGCGCGCACGTCCGGCGCCTTCCCGGCCGGCTCGTGGGCGAGACGGTCGACCGCCGCGGCGATCGCGCTTTCGTCCTCACCCTGCAGACCCGCGAACAGCACATCCGCCGCGAGAAGGCGACCTCGAACATCTGCTCGAACCAGGCCCTCATGGCGCTGCGGGGCGCCGTCTACCTCTCGCTCCTCGGACCTTCGGGGCTGCGCGAGGTCGCGCTCGAGTGCGCGCGGAAGGCCCGGTTCCTCGCGGACCGGATTTCACGGCTTCCCGGTTTTTCGCTTCCTTGCGAGGGCCCCTTCTTCCACGAATTCGCTGTTCGCCCGCCCGTTCCCGTCGAACGGCTGCTCGATCGGCTCCTCGACGAGGGCTTCCTGGGCGGCGTCCCGCTCGGGCGGATGTTCGCGGACCTAGGCGACGCCTTCCTTGTCGCGGTGACGGAGCGGCGAACCCGCGCGGACCTCGAACGCTTCCTCGAGGCCCTTGAAAGGTGCGCCCGATGAAGGCGCCCCCGCCCTTCGGCCCGATCGAGCCGCTGCTTTTCGAGCGGGGCGCTTCGGGCCGCCGCGCGGTCCGGATGGGGGAGAGCGACGTCCCGGCCGTCCCCGCCGAGTCCCTCGTGCCTTCGTTCGCGCTCGCGCCATCCCCGCCGCCGCTGCCGGAGCTCTCGGAAATCGAGGTCGTTCGCCACTTCACCCGCCTCTCGCGTCGCAACCTCTCCGTCGATTCCGCCTTCTATCCCCTCGGCTCGTGCACGATGAAGTTGAACCCGAAGGCGAACGAGCGCGCCGCGGCGCTGCCTGCGTTCGCCCGCGCGCATCCGCTGCAGCCCGCGCGGACCGTCCAGGGGATCCTCGAGATGCTCGAATCCCTCGAGCGCTTCCTTGCCGAGATCACGGGCCTGGACGCCGTCACCCTGGAGCCCGCGGCCGGGGCGCACGGCGAGTGGACGGGCCTGCGGACGGTGTTCGCGCTCTACCGGGAGCGCGGCGAGAGCCGATCCGTCGTCCTCGTGCCCGACTCCGCCCACGGGACGAACCCCTCCTCGTGCACGATCTGCCGGTTCCGGGCGGCCCCCGTCCGGTCGCGCCCCAACGGCCGGATCGATCTCGATGACCTCCGCGCCCGGGCGGATTCGAGCGTCGCCGCCCTGATGGTCACGAATCCGAACACCCTGGGTCTCTTCGAGTCCGACATCGGATCCTGCGCCGAGATCCTGCACAAAGCCGGGGCCCAGCTCTACCTCGACGGCGCGAACATGAACGCGCTCGCGGGGATCGCGCGGCCCGGGGATTTCGGCGTAGACGTGATGCACCTGAATCTCCACAAGACCTTCTCGACCCCGCACGGCGGGGGAGGTCCCGGGGCAGGTCCCGTGGCCGTGAAGTCCCACCTGGAGCCGTATCTCCCGCGCCCGAGGCTCCTCCAGGGACCGGCGGGCCTGCGCTGGGACTGGGACCGGCCGCGATCGATCGGAAAGACCCGTTCCTTCTACGGATCCTTCGGAGTCCTCGTCCGCGCCTACGCCTACATCCGCACCCTCGGACCGGACGGCCTCCGGGGCATGGCCGAGGACGCGATCCTCAACGCCAACTACCTCCTCTCGCGCGTCCGGAAATTCCTGCCCGTCCCGCACCCCGACGGCTGCCTCCACGAGTTCGTCGCCACCGCATCCGATCTCAAGGCCCGCACGGGCGTCCGCGCCCTCGACGTGGCCAAGCGCCTCCTCGACTGGGGCTTCCACCCGCCGACGATCTACTTCCCCCTCATCGTCCCCGAAGCCCTCATGATCGAGCCGACGGAAACCGAGACGCGCGAGACGCTCGACGCCTTCGCCGACGCCCTCGAGTCGATTGTCGAGGAATCCGCGCGCGACCCCGAAACCCTGCGCCTCGCCCCGCACCTCCTTTCGCCGTCCCGGCCGGACGAGGTCAAGGCCGCGAAGGATTTGAAGGTGACGTGGGGAACGGATTCGTGCGGCCCGATGAAACGGGTCGACAACGCGTAGGGGCGGGGTTCCCCCGCCCTCATGACGATGCGAACCTGGATCCGAGCCGGGACATCGAGCGGGGGCGGGGTAACCCCGCCCCTACAACGGGAATATTCCTGTTTTGACTTTCGACTTTAGACCCTATACTCGGGTTCGTTCCGGGGCGTAGCTCAGCTTGGCAGAGCGCTTGGTTCGGGACCAAGAGGCCGGAGGTT
>CAYHQZ010000090.1:0-15037 GCA_964358555.1 uncultured Planctomycetia bacterium | reverse complement strand
AACACCGCAGGGTCGCGCTCCATCTCCTCGACAAGCGCCTCCCGAATCGCGTCGCGAAAGGTGAGTTCCACGGTTCCTGGATTCTACGGCACGGAGCGCCGCCTATCCCTCACCCGGCCTTCGGCCACCCTCTCCCAGATGGAGAGGAATCTGCCCTGCGCGGAAAGCAAAGCAAGGAAGGCCAGCCTGAACTTGAAATCACAAATTGTGATTTCGAGATTTGTCGTCCTCTACGATATGACTTTTCATCGCCGCACGCCCCCTTTCCTGCGCCCTTCCAGCACCGGGCATCCGGGAGGAAATCGTTCGTCGTGCCGGACGACAGCGGCACCGGCTCGCCGAAGGGCTTCCGGAACGTCCCCGAACCCGAGCGATCGGTCCACGAAAAAGACGACGGCGTCAGGCGGCCGAGGCACGCTGCTCCCAGCGCAGGGCGGCTTCCACCTGCGCGCGGGTCAGCCGGAAGTCGCACGCCAAGTGGTCCACGGAGTCCCCCGCGCGGAAGCGCTCCGCGATCGATTCTGTCGGAATCCCCGTTCCGGCCACGACGAGGCGGCCGAAAGCGCGCCCCGGATCGACCTCCACGGACGTCGGCTCCGCCGGGCTTAAAATCCACGGCGAGAACCGGACCGGCAAGCCGCTCGCGTCCCGGGCGATCCGCCGGAGGGATTTCACCAGGACCTCGCGGAACACGATCTGTCCCTCCCGAACGGCGTTCACGAGGCGCGAATAGTGCTCCACAAAAAGGTCCACGCCGTCCGTGAGGAATTCCTTCTCTACGAGGGGGCGCCGGATTCCGCAGCGTCCCTCGACGAACCGGAGGGCCTTTCGGATTTTCTGGAGGGAAATCTCGTGGCGCCGCCGAATGCTCGCAAGGACGTAGGCCTCGACGAGGTTCAGGAAGGAAAGCGTGAGGGGCCGGCGGCTCGCGGGCGCAAAAATCGGGGGCGCCGTCTTGGCCCCCTCCAGCCGCGTCCGGTAGCGCCCGCCCAGGGCCCAGACGCGGATCGTCGAGGCGGGCACGCCCAAATAGATCGCCGCCTCCCGCAAGGGATAGTTCGGCTGGTCGCGCAAATCCGGCGCCGCCGAGCCGTTCCCGTTTCTCTTCTCCATCGCCCCACCTCCGAGGGCAAGTATATCGCAAGGCAGGACCCTACGACGCCGGCCGGAAGGCGCCTTCCCGCCGCGGCGTTTTCGCGCATCTTTCTTAGTTGAGCGGCTCGCTCCACTTCCTCGCCCTGTCCGCCGGCACCTGGAAGTTCACTTCCCAATAGCCCGCCGCGAGGATCGTATCGAGCGTGGAGAGGACAACGCCCGCTGGGAGGGACGGGACCGCGTCCAGAACGACTTCGGGCATGACCCCGCTCCTGGAGCCCATGTCGTACAGCCGTTCGCCGAGCGACGGAAGATCGGAAGGCGCGTTCCTGCGGAGGGATACGGGCACATCTTCGAGGCGGCACTCGGCGCCCTTCGGGCCAAGGCCCAAGGCCACGCGGATGTGCTGGGATTTCACGGCGAATTCCCTTGTCCACAAATTCGCACGGAACCGATCGGGCGGATTCGACGGGTCCCACTTTTGAAGCCAGCGCCGCCCATGGCCGTCTCTCGGGAGCGCGAATCGCAGAACCACCTCCTCTCGAGAGCCCTTCAGCGCAATGAGATAGACGGCCCAGTCCTGGCAGCACCACACCGCCTCCAGAACGACCTCCCACGGAACCGCCTCGCCGAACCGGATGGTCACGTCCAATTCCGAGATCCCGTCCGGCCCGCGAAGCCGATTTCCTCGCGCCTTGAGAAGCCGGACGAGGCCGCCCCGATCCATCGCCATCCCGTCCGCCTCGAACGCCCCGTCTTCCCGGACTCGGATCTCCAGGCGCCGCTCGGCCTCCTTCGCCGCCGCCTGCGCCTTTCGGAGGGCGCGGAAGCCGAGTGTCGCGCCTGCGAACAGCGCGGGCGCGATGCACAGCAGGCAGACGAATCCCGCCGAGCCCCGCCACCGCCGGCGCGGCGCCTCCGCCCCCGCTCGCGTGTCGGTTGCGCCCATGGCGGAAGGGATCTTACGGCCCGGCGGCGTCACCCGGCTTCCGGAAGGCGTCGGGCACGGTGAATTGGATGTCTCTATAGCCGGCGGCGAGGGCGGCGTTCACAACGCAGACGACGTCGCGCTCCGGCACCTGGAATTCGGCGTCGATCGTCACGGGCTTCCGGCCGCCGATTTTCATGAAGCACGCGAGATACGCCTTGATCGCCTCCCCCTCCGGATCGTTCCGGAGGGTGTCGAAGGGGACCTGCTGCCGGTTGACCTCGCAAACCGTTCTGCAGAAATCGAGGCCGCCGTCGAGGAACAGCCGCACATGGACGCGCGAAGCGGCGAGGCCGGACGGGGGCTCGCCGACAAGGCTTTTCGTTTGGACGAGGGGGCGGCCACGAGCGGCCTGAACGGAAATGAATCCGTCGCGCCCATACCGCATCGAAATCGCGTGGAGATAGCAGAGGGTCGAGACCATCAGCAGGCACATGACCCCGCAGGCCGCAATCGGCGCGAACGTCGGCATGCTGGTCCCCGCCGGGATTCGAATCCCGCGCCGGGTCCATGCCGCGGGCCTCGCGCAAGCGCGCCGGGCATCCACCCTTCACCTCCGCAGATGCCCGCCCCGGCGGATGTAGTCGGGGACGGTGAAGTTCACCTGCTTGTAGCCCGCGGCGATGGCGGCGTTCAGGGCGCAGACGACGTCGCGCGTCGGCACCTGGAACTCCCCGTCGATCGTCACGGGGACTTTCTCGCCGGCGGTCCGGAAAATCCGGCCGAGATGGGCCTTCAGGTCCCGGCCCGACGGATCGGCGGAGAGGCTCGTGTCGAACGGGATGGAGACGCCGTTCACCTGGCAGACGGTCCGCCCGAGCGCGCCCCGCTCGCCCAGGAACAGCTTGATCCGGACGTTCTCGAGGATGGGGTCCACGGGATCGGTCCCCTTCCCCATCTTCGGCAGGTTCGCGGCCAGCACCCCGTCCTCGGACCTAAAACGCGTGCCCACCATGAAGAAGATCAGCAGCTGGAACACGCAGTCAATCATGGGGGTCATGTTGACTTCCGGCTCCTTCTCGTCGTTCCGGGCCCACGACTTTCGCGCGCGTCGCATGGCGTCTCCTTTGTTCAGCCCTTGGGCTTTTCCTTTCCCTCCGACGAACCGATCTTGATCCGGTAGATGGCGGCGTCCTGGGCGTACCACATGACCTTCTGCACGTTCTCCCAGCGGCTGAGCTGATCTCCGCGGATGAGAACCTCTTTCTCGGAAATCCCGCCCGCCCCGCGGACGCGATCCGCTTCGTTGCGGAGAATCTGCGAGAGGCGGACGTCCGACACCTGCTCCTCCCCGATCCAGGTCGAGCCGTCCTTCCGGACGTTGATGACGATCGGGTCGGGAATGTCCGCCGGCTTCGTCTGGTCGGCGTAGGGCAGCGAGATCTCTCGATCCGTGGCCAGGTTCGCCATGTCCGCGACCAGCATGAAGAAGATGAGCAGCTGGAAGACGCAGTCGATCATCGGCGTCATGTTGACGGCCGCCTCTTCCTCGTCGCGCTTGATTCGCATGGGATCCTCCTCTCGCCCGTTTCGGTCCCCCGCGGTAGCGTCCCGGCCCTGCACCTGCCTACGGCAGGTGCCGCCCCCGCCGGAAGTGGTCGGGGACGGTGAAGTTGATTTCCTTGTAGCCCGCCGCGATGGCGGCGTTCAGGGCGCAGACGACGTCGCGCGTCGGCACCTGGAATTCGCCGTCGATCGTCACCTTCTGATCCCCGAGCAGCTGGCGCAACTGCGCCAGGCGGGTCTTCAGGACCTCCCCCGACGGGTCCGCCCGCGACGTATCGAACGGAACGGGCTGCTGGTTCACCTGGCAGTAGGTGTCCCCGGAGGCGACAGCACCGCCCAGGAAGAGCCGGATCCGGATGTGCTTGAGATCCTCCTCGGTGTTTTCCCGATCCTTCTTCAGCTGCCCCATATTCTTCGGCAGGTTCGCGGCCAGCACCCCGTCCTCGGAGCGAAAGCGCGTGCCCACCATGAAGAAGATCAGCAACTGGAACACGCAGTCAATCATTGGGGTCATGTTGACTTCCGGTTCCTTCTCGTTCGATTCCGCCCATCGCCGCCGCTTTTTCGAGCGCATCGGATCACCTCCGGTATTCCTGAACGTTCCGGGGGCGGCAAAGGTTCAAGGCCCGCCGGGGAGGCGATGCGATCGTCTCGGAAAAAAAAAGAACCCGGCGGGTTTTACCCCGCCGGGTCCCTTCGCGATTCGGGTCCGGCTACCGCGGCTTCAGGCCCCCGCCACGGCGCAAAAAGTCGGGGACGGTGAAGTTGATTTCCTTGTAGCCCGCCGAGATGGCGGCGTTCAGGGCGCAGACGACATCGCGCGTCGGCACCTGGAATTCGCCGTCGATCGTTACGGGGACGTTCCCGCCGGTCCGCTGGAGGCCCATCAGGTGGGCCTTCAGGGCCTCGCCGGCCGGGTCCGCCCGCAACGTATCGAACGGGATGGACTGCTGGTTGACCTGGCAGACCGTGGCGCTCATAGCCACGCCGCTGCCGCCGAGGAAGAGCTTGATCCGAACGTGCTCGAGCTCCTCCTTCTTGTTGATGTGCTCGACCGGCCGCTGCCCCTTGTCCCGCGGCAGGTTCGCGGCCAGCACCCCGTCCTCGGACCGGAAACGGGTGCCGACCATGAAGAAGATCAGCAACTGGAACACGCAGTCAATCATGGGGGTCATGTTGACTTCCGGTTCCTTCTCGTTCGATTCCGCCCACTTGCGCCGTTTTTTTGCCATGGATCCTCCTCACTTCCTGATTTTGTTCGGGTCCCCGGAGGAGCCGAGCTTGATCTTGTAGATCGCCTGGTCCTGGGCGTGCCACATGACCTTCTGCACGTTCTCCCATTTGCAGAACTCGTCGCCCCGGATGAAGATCTCCTGCTCGGAGATCCCGTCCGCCCCGCGCTTCCGATCCCCCTCATGCTTGAGGATCTGGATGAGGCGATTTTCCAGGACCTGCTCGCTGCCGACCCACATCGTTCCGTCGCGGCGGACGTTGACGATCACCGGGTCATTAATGTCGATCTTTACCGTCTTGTCCGCGTAGGGCAGCGAGATCTCGCGATCCGTGGCCATGTTCGACATGTCCGCGATCAACATGAAGAAGATGAGCAACTGGAACACACAGTCGATCATCGGCGTCATGTTGACCTGCGCCTCTTCTTCTTCACGTTTGATCTTCATGGTTTTTTTCTCCGGGGTTCGGAAAATCCCGAAGGGTTAGCCCTCGGCCGCCTCTTCCTCTTCCCCGCCGCCGCCGCCAAGCAGGCCGGCGAGCAGCTCTTCGGTGAGCTTGCCGACTTCCTGGAGCAGGACGTCGAACTTGTTCTTGAAGTAGTAGTAGAGCGCGGTCGCCGGGATGGCCACGGTCAGCCCCTCGGCGGTCGTCCAGAGGGCCAGCTGAATACCGTTGGCCAGTTCCGCCGGCTTCGGCGTGCCCGAGATGGCGATCATCTGGAAGGCCATGATCATCCCGATGACCGTTCCGTAGAGGCCGAGGAACGGGGCGAGAACCGCCATCAGGTTGATGTAGCCCATCTTCACGCGCATCTTGGTGACCTTCTCGGCCGCGGCGGATTCCATCGCCTCGCGCATCTTCTCTTCGCCCTCGTTGACCTTCGAAAGGGCGCCTTCGATGCACTTCGCAAGGAACGAATCGCTCGCCTGGCAGATCGTCATCGCCTCCTCGAGGTCCTGCTCCTGCATCAGCGACTCCAGCGTCGCGACGAGCTCCGGCGGCGCGAGGATTTCGCGCTTGATCAGGAACATGTGCTCGATCGCGAGGGCGAGCGTCACAACCGAGGTCGCGACGATCATCATCGTGCAGGAGATGCCGATGAATCCGCCGGAGAACATCTGCGCAAGGAAGCCGGCCGGCGCGGTGCCGCCCGAGCCGCCGGCACCCGGAGCGCCCGCCTCCGGAGGCGGAGGGGGAGCCGCTTCATCGCCCGCGAGCGCGAACACCGCGGGGAACGCGTAGGCCACGACGATGGCCACCAGAAGGAAGATACAGGCCTTGCGCAGCGTGGACGAGTTCATCTTTTCTCCTTTCGAGAAGGTCGGTTCGCCGGATTGTAGGTAGCGGGTTTACGGCATGTCAAGCGAAGGGTTGCGGAAGGCAGGCGCCCCGGACGGACCGGGACCCCAAGCCTGCGTCCCCTTTCAAACGGAGTCGGAGGCAAAAAGGTTCACCCCTTGGCCTTCGAAAGGCGGCCCCATTCGGTGTCGGGATAATTGGCCGCGCAGTGGGCGAAACGCTTCTTCGCCTCGTCGGGCTTGCCGAGCTTTTCCCAGCACTCGCCCGCGCGATACCAGGCCCGGGCCTGGGCGGAGCGGTTCTCGAACCCCAGGACTGAAACCTCCACGAACGCCAGGAGGGCGGCCTTGGATTGCCCGGAAGCCAGAAACGCTTCCCCCAGACCGACTTGCGCCCAGATCGGGGGCTTTTGCGGGCCCTTTGGGGTTTCGGCCAGACAAGACTGGAAGTGCTTGACGGCTTCCGCTGCCTTGCCGTTCTCGATGAGGGAGATCCCGATCTCGAAGCGGGTCCGCTCCACGAGTTCGGGGTTCTCCTTCTTGTTGGTGTTCTTGAGCAGCTGTTCGAAATCGGCCAGGGCCCGGAGCCGGTTTCCCTTCAGCCGAAAGACGTTGGCCATCACGAAGCTGGCCTCCCCGGGCCACTTGCCGCGCAGCTTCGCCCGGGCGGAAGGGTCCACCAGGGCCTCCGCCTTGTCGGCTTTCTTCTGCTCGACGTAGAGCTCGGCGAGCCGGACGGCGGATTCGTCGTAGAACTTGTGGTCCTTGAACTTCTGCCGATACGAGAGGTAGGCCGCCTCCGCCTGCTCGGCTGCGCCGGCCTTGCCGCCTCGGGCGAGGGCGTGCTGCGCGAGGGCTTTCGCGTAGAGGGAATGCGGCTCGAACCAGGAGGCGCGGACCTTGCTGCCGGCCGCGGCCTCGATCTTCGCGAGGGCCTCCTCGGACTTGCCGTCGTCGAGCAGGCGGAGGGCCTCCCGCCAGGCCGGCGGGGTGTCCCCGAAGACGACCCGGAGGACCTCGTTGTTGTAGCGACGCTGGACGTTGGGGCCGAGCTTGAACTCGACGACGGTCGCGGTTTCCTTGAGAACCTCGACCTCGAGGGGCTTTTCGGGGGCTTCGCGCAAGAAGATCTGGTCTTTCGGGGCGGCGCGGGGCGGGGCGACGGGTGCGGCCCTCCCCGTGGGAGCGACCGCGGCCGCGGGGGCGAGAGGCGCGACCGCGAGGACCGCCCAGGCGCCCATCGCGAAGGCCGTCATCCGGTGGTTTGTTCCATCCCTCTTCACGGTCCGCCTCCCTTTCTTTCTTCCGCCTTCGGGGTTTCCGCCGCCGCCTTCGCCGGGGTTGTCTCGGGCTTCGGGGACACCGGGACGATCGCGGCCTGGATCTCCTCGAGCATCTTCCGGGCACGTTCGGCGTTCTTGGGATCGGCGCTCTTCGAGACGCGCTCGAGGATCGCGCGGATGCGCGCCTCGTGGGCCTGGACGACGACGTAGTCCTCGGCCGCGGGCTTGAGCCGCCGGACCACGCTGTCGGCGAACCCCAGGGCCCGCGTCTCGTCGCCGAGGGCGAGGTCGCACTCGATCAGGCCGAAGAGCGATTCGACCCACACGTTGGCTTTCTTCTTCGGGTAGTCCTTCCAGATCTTCCACTGCTCGGAGAACAGGGCGCGGGCCTTCTCGTATTCCTTCCGCTCGAGGCAGCCGCGGGCCTGGCGGATCTTGAGGTCGGGGCCGAGCATCTTCTCGGACTCGGGGTCTTTGAGCAGCTCCTTCAGCAATTCCTCGGCCTCGGCCTTGAGGTTCAGGGCCTCCAGGGCCTGGAAGATGTCCATCCGGACGCTCGTCAGCAGTTTCTTCATCCCGGCCGCGGGCGCGGGAAGCCCCTCGAACGCCTTGAGGGCGCGTTTCAGAAGCGGCAGGGCGCCTTCGGGATCGCCCGCCTCCAGAAGGTCCTCGCCGTAGCGCCAGAGGTCGTTCGCCAGCTTCATGGGGTCCTTCTCGACGGCCTCCCGGATGGCGACCCGGAAGCCGACGGCCTTGCGCAGCAGCGCCTTGGCCTCGGGCGATGCGGCCGGCTTTCCGGCCGCAGCCGCGGCCAGCAGCTCGGCGAGGCGCTGCTTGAACCGGAGGGCCTCGTCGGAAAGGCCGGCCGCCTCGATCGCCGGCAGCATCGTCTCCATCTCGTCCGGAAGGCCCCGGAAGAGGACCGCATGGAACCGCATCTTGAGGATTTCGCGGGCGAGGGCCTTGTCGTCCAGGAGGCCCGGCAGGCCCTGGAGGGCCTCCGGCGCCGTCGCGTCCAGGAACCGGCCGTATTCCTCGGCCGCCTGCTTGGCCTCCTTGGGGTCCTTGGCCCGCTCGGCTGCGTCCCGGAAGATCATCTCGTAGCGGATCTGGGCGGCCGCGGCGGCCTGTTTTGGGTCCACGCCGTCCTTGCGCGCCCCGGCGTATTCGCCGAGGCCCTTCTTGTAGGCCTCGCGGGCGGCGGCCTTCTCCGAGGGCGTCCCCTCCAGCGCCGCAAGCTCCTTGAGGGCCGTGATCCAATACAGCCAGGCCTGGCCGCGATCGTCGGGTTTCTTCAGGGCGTCGGAGGCGAGCGCCTTGCGGGCTTCGTCGGCGAGCGTCCCGTAGAGCCTGCGGACGGCGGCCCAGTCCTTCGCGGATTTCGCCTGGTCGGCCTGCTTGTGGATGAGTGCGAGCGCCTGCAGGGGCCCGCCCCCCGGAATCGGGTAGCTCTCCAGATCCTTGCGCTCGAGGTCGAAGTCCTCCTCGGTCGGGCCGCCCGAGTCTTCGGCGCCCCGGCGGCGGCTGTCGTGGACGAGGCCGGCGGCCTTCGTCTTGTCGTCGTCCTTCAACCCCCCGGCGTCGACCGCCGCCCGGAAGGCCTCGCACGATTCGTACCACATCTTCCGCTGGTGGAGGATCCCGCCCAGCAGGTAGAAGGCCTTCGAGCGCTGCTCGGCCGTCGGCTCCAACTTCGTCCCGGAGCGCGAAAGGAGGAGATCGAGCCGGCGGACCGCCTTGTTCCAGGCGGCCTCGGCGCCGGCGGGGTCGGTCTTCAGCAGCGCCCGGCCCCGCTGGTAGGAGGCGAACGCGGCGGTGTAGAGCTCGGAGGACTCCAGATATGCGTCCCCCAGAATCCGGCGCAGGTGCGCACGCAGGCGCTCGACAACCGGGCTCTTGTTGCCGAATTTGGCGGCGAGAGCCCGAATCCGCGCCTCCCCGGCCTCCGCCCCGCCCGCGGAGATCGCCATCTCGACGTCGAGCGAAAGCACCCGATCGCGCAGGGCCTCGATCAGCGGGTTCGGGGGGGTCTGGGTCTTCTCGACCTTCGGCAGGATCGCGTCGAGGTCGCGGCGGGCCTGCGCGGGGTCGACCGCGGCGAACGCCTCGGAGCGCTCCAGCCGCGCGAAGAGCTTTTCGTTCTCGAGGAAGCGATCGATGTCCGCGAGGAGCGCGGGCCCGGCGGGCAGCTTCAGGACGGCCGCCCGATCCGCGGCCCTGATCTCGAAGGCCAGGACGGCCGCGAAATCCCGGGTGGCCTGCTCGAGGCCGTTCGCGCCGCGCATGGCGGAGGCGACGCCCCGGAACCGGACGGCCTTGATGGTGTTCGGGGTCTTCTTGACGTTCGCGTCCTCGGCGAGCGCGCCGGCCGCCGCCACGATGGACGCAAGCGACGTGTCCCGGTCGGGAGCGTCCAGGGGAAGGTTCCGGGCGCGCTGGATCGCGAACTCCAATCGATCGAACCGGGCGCGGATCGACTCCTGCTGGAGCCGCTTCTTTTCATTCGGGTCGGCCGCCTTCGCGGCGAGATCGCTCGAGGCCTGGATGGCCCCGTCGAGGGTCTTCATGGACTGCTTCAGGGCCTCGAGGGCGTCGCGGCGGTTGCGGGCGGCCTCCTCCTCGCCGTCGAACGGGATGGGCAGCGCAAGGAGCGAAAGCCCCCGCATCCCCTCCGCGACGCCCAGGACCCGGGTCAGTTCTCCCTTCTTGATCTCGGGTTCGGAGGGCAGCGCGGCGCGGCAGGCCGCCTCGATCGCCTCCAGCCTCCGGATCTTGTCCGCCGAGGCCGGAACCTTCTCGAGGAGCAGGAGATTGTCTCGCGAAATCCTGGCCGTGTCGCCGGCCGCGGGCGTCGGGGGAGGCGCCGGGGTCGGCGCGGGCGCGGGCGTCGGTTCAAGCGCGGGCGCCGCGGCGTCCGTCGGAACCTGCGTGCCCGGCGGCAGCGGGGCATCCGCCGCGAGAACGGCCGCGGCGAGGAGGACGGCGGCGGGCAATCGGCAACGCAACGTCATGGCACCTGCATCCTACCGGCCGGGAGCCGCGCGATGAAGCGCTTCCAGGGCCCGAATCCGATCTTTCGCCCGGCGCGCGAACGGCCCCCGGGGGGCCAGTTCGAGGGCGCGCTCGAAGGCTTCCTTGGCCCGCGCGAACTCCCCGAGGAGGTTTGCCGTCTCGCCCAGCGCGAACCAGGCCTCGGGCTCGCCGGGGTAGTCGAGCGAGAGGGCGTCGGCCGCGGCCATCGCCGCCGGATCGCGCAAGCCCGCGCGCAAGACGGCGTCGAGCCGGCGCAGGCCGAGCGCGAACGGGAACCGGGCGAGGCCTTCGTCCAGCACGGCGCGGGCCTCCGCGCGCAACGTCCCGCCCCGCGCAAGCAGCGCCTCGGCCTCGATCTCGAAGGGCAGCGGGTCGTCGAGGCCGCGCGCGCGGACCTGGCGGCACGCCGCGGCCGCCTCCTCGAGCCGGCCGGCCTCCGCGAGGACCTGCGCGCGCTGCAACGCGAGGCCGGAGGCGCGGGGGAAACGCCGGGTGCCCTCCTCCAGCCGCGCGAGGGCGTCGCGGGGGCGTCCGAGGTCAGCGTCGATCCGGGCCAGGATCGAGACCGCCCCCGGCCGCCGGCGGCGCAGCGTCCCGGCAAGGGCCTTCGCCTCCTCCGGCGCGCCCGCGGCCAGCGCGCAGACGGCGGCGTCCAATCGGGCGTCGGGGTCCTTCTCCGCGGCCGACGCCAGCGCCGCGCGGGCGGCCGCGAGGAGGGCCGCGGCCTTCTCGCGGGCCTCGGGCCCCCGGCGGGACAGCCCCAACGCCTGCGCCAGGAGCGCGCGGCCGTGCGCGCGCATAAGCCTCGGATCCCCCCCGGCCGCCGGGTTCGTCACGATCCGCGGATCTTCGATCGCGGATTCGTGGCTGGGCATCCCGGCGCGGACGACAATCGCCGCGCGCGGGTCGAGGAAGACCACTTCCCAGGCCGGGTCCTGGGCGGCGCGCTCCAGGACGGCGAGCGAATCGGAGAAGGGCAGGGTCAGGAACATCGCCCGGATCCCGTGGCGGCGCTCGAGGACGCGCAGGGGCACGCGGCCGGCCATCACGTCGCGATAGAAGCGGAAGAACTCGGCGCCATAGACCTCGGGACGGCCGTCGATGAAGACCTTCTGTTCGCCCCGGAACTCCCCGATGATCCAGGCCCCGGCGTTGAAGTTGTTCAGCAGCGGGCCGCCGAGGTTCTTGCGGGCCCAATACGCCCCCGCGTCGTCCGGCGCGAGCCCCGACCGGCCTTCGGCGTCCCGGATACCGCGCGCGGTGGCGTTCGCGATCGGGAGGGCGTTGGAGAAGAACGCGCCCGCCCAGGAGGCGATGATCGCCGCCGCGAGGACCGCCTCGGGCAGGCGCGAAAGCCATTGCGATTCGCGAAGGCCCCGGAGGGCGGAGAGCAGCCGGGCGGGCCGGATCGGGTCCAGCGCGTCGGCGAGGACCGGGATCGCGGCCAGCAGGAAAATGGCGAGGTTGCGCCGGGCGACGAGCGCGCAGGCGAACAGCGAGAGCCCCGACAGCAGGCTGAACGTCCGGCCTCGATCGATCGAGAAGGGCAGGAAGAGGATCATCGAAGCCGCGGCCGCAAGGCCCAGGAGGCCGGCGAGGGGAATCCCCGATTCCGACCACGGGAAGCGCGCGAACTCCTCCACCGCCGACTGGATCCCGGCGTCTCCCATGAAGACCTCGCGGAGGACCCGGACGGGATACATCAGGGTGTCGCCTCCGTAGGGCGTGGCCGCCGCCGCGAAGATACACAGGAGCGCCAGGAGGAGCCGGCGGATCCGGCTGCCAGGCTCGAAGAGGGAGTCGTGCGACTCGGCCCCGGGATCGTCCGCACGCGCCGGCCGGACGAAGGCCCGAGGGCCGACCGCCCAGAGCGCGACGAGGAATTGGCCGAGGATGAAGTAGCCGTGGCCGTTGGCCCAGACCGCCACGATCGCGGGAAGCGCCCACCCGGCCGGCCCGTCCGCAGGCGACCCGCCGCCGGCCCGGAAGACGAGAAGCCGCATCGTGAGCATCAGGAGAAAGGCCGACAGCCATTCCGGCCGCGCCGCGATCCTCTCGTCGATCCCGAACAGAAACACCGCCGCCAGCGGGGCCGTCAGCTTGAGCGACCCCGGCCGGATCGAGAGGGCCAGCCCCAGCGTCCCGCCGACGAGCAGGATCCGGAACAGCGCCACCCCCACCGCCCCGCCGACGCCCGTGCCCTCCCCGAACCCGTGGGCGAGGGCGAAGAAGACCTGGAAGAGCGCATCGTCGTCCTGCCAGGGCCGGTCGGAATCGATCATCGCGAAGGCGTTCGTCCGGGGAAAATCCCCGTCGAGGATCCGGCGGCCCATCTCGAGATGGAACGGGGCGTCGAGGCTCGATTCAAAGCCCGACAAAAACGGGATCGCCGCCAGCGCGAACAGCCCCAGCAGGAGGGCGTCCCGCCACGAGGACGGAAGCAGGAACCGGGCGAGCCGTTCGATCATCGAGCGGCCTCCCTAAGCCTGGAAAGCGCGAATCCCCCGGACGTCGCGGCCGCCTCGAAGCGCGAATCGGCGGCGCAGGCCGAGGCGAACGCGGCGTCGCGGCCGCCCCGGCGCAGATCGAAGAGGACGTGCGTGAACCGACCCTTCCCGAGGAAGGACGCCAGTTCCGGGGGCGAAAGCGTTAGGACGGCGGCCACGCGCGGCTCGGCACGCACGGCGGCCAGGGCGTCGAGCGGCCAGGCCTCCGGATGCGCGTCGCGCCATTCCGCGATCGCGGCCGTCTCGGGGGGGCAGGGACGGCCGACTCCGGCCGGAAGCAGCCCGCCCCTCATCGGGAAGGCCCGCCCCTTGAAGGATTCCAGCAGCCGCGCCAGATCGGAAGCGTCCGCAGCCGACCCGATCCGCAGATCGGGATCCCATTGGGCGGCAAGGAGGCGGGCCTTCGGGACGCCGCCCGTGACGGCGCAGGCGGCCAGGAAGAGGAGCGCGAGGGCTCCGCCGAGCCGGACCGTCCGAAGGGAGGCGAGCGAAATCCCCCCGAAGACGGCCGAGAACAGCGCGACGGCGAAGCCGTTGTGGTAGTGGAACGGCAGCCGGATGCCCGTCCCGAGGACCCCGCGCTCCCCCCCGTAGCCGACGAACGACAGCGCGAACACCCCGCCCAGCGCGATGGCGCACGCCGCCAGCGCGAAGACCGCAGGCGAGCCTCCGTCCTCCCGGCCCTGGAACCAGCGATACGAAAAGAACGCCGCACCGAGCGCGCAGACGGCCAGGTGCCCCAGGCCCAGCCCCACGGGCGCGTTCATCCGGTTGCCCTCGACGGGCGGGAAGACCACCGCGCGGGGCGAGAGGGGATCGTCTCTCGCCCCGACGAGGGCGCGCGGGATGCCGGATTGCGCCCCCGGCAACCGGAGGTGCGAGAGCGGGATTTCCGCGGGCCCGCGGAGGACGGCCTGCGGCCCCCACCACGAAAGGACCGCCAGCGCGAGTGCGGCGGCCGGAATCCAGGAAACGCGCCATGCGCCTTGCTCGCCGGCGAACCCTCGCAACAAAAGCCCCAGGAAGAGGATCCCGACAAGGACGGGCGGCAGGCTCGGCTGGACGAGGATCGCGCCGCCCAGGATCGCGACCGCCGAAAGGCGGCGCCGGCCGAGCATCCGCGCCTCCTCGATCGCCCAGGCCCCCGCGCAGAAGAGAGGAATCACCCACGCCCTCGCCCAGACAAACCGGGTAGGCGCGCAAGGGACGAGCGCCAGCAGGACCGCCGCGAAGAGGCCCGCCCGCTCGGATCCCGTCATCGCGCGGACCCAGAAGAAGGCGAGCCACACCCCCAACGCGGGCCCGAGCGACCCGCCTGCGATTTTGAGAACCTCCGGGATCCGCTCCGTCCCCGCGATGGCGGCGCACAGCCCCATGAGCCCCTCGAAGGCCGGGGGATAGGGATCCATGTAGTGGAAGAGGTTGAAGACCGCCGAAGGCTCAGACAAAAGCCCCGTCGCCGCGACGCGCGCGGCGCCAAAGGCGTGCTCCCAGGCGTCGGTGTCCTCGAGCCATGGCGAGCGAAGCGCCGAGACTGCGTAGAAGGCGAAATGGGCGAGCGCAAGCCCCGTCGCCCACCGCTCCCCCTTCGTCCATCTCCCCGCGGGGAATATCGAACCCTTCGCGGGAAGGAGCGCCGCCCCGCCGCCGGAACCGTCCGTCCCCGAGGCCGATTCGCCCGCTCCCGCCTTCAAAAACGCCCCTCCCGCCGCCAGCGCCAGGATCGCGGCGACCGCCAGGACCGAAAGCGGCGTGAACGGAAGGCCCGCCCAGAAAAACCCCGCCGCGACCAGCGGATAGAGCCCCGCCCCGGCCGCGACCCGGAAGGCGTGGCTCTCGAAGAGCGTCCGCCCCGGCGCGCGCCGCCCGAAGGCGACCCGCCCGAGCAGCCAGAACAGCCCCAGCGGGAAAGCCGCGGCCGCGACGAGGCGCAGGATGCCCACGGGGGAATCTTATCCGGAACGCCTCGGCGTCGAATGCGGGAAGCCTGGCCGAGGTGCATTTCACAGTTGAAGAACCGGGAGGGGGCGGAAACGAATAACAAGGAGGGCGCGGGGAGGGGGCTCGGATCGTGGCGACCTGTCGGAACTTGGG
>CAYHQZ010000089.1:0-15136 GCA_964358555.1 uncultured Planctomycetia bacterium | reverse complement strand
GAGCATCGAGAGGAAACAGGCGTGGTAGCCGGTCACGGGCTTGCCCGCGAGGCGCTCGACCCACTTCCAAGGACAGCGCCGCGTCGGGAGCTTCTCGGCCCATCCGTGCGGCCCCTCGATCTCGATCTCGAGCAGGGCGAGGACGAGGGAAATCAGGAAAACGTAGAGGCCGCGCGGGAACGGGGCCAGGGAATCGGGCCCCTGAATCCAGGCCGGCAGGAAGTCGAGCATCCCTCGCGGCGGCTATTCCCAAGGAGGCCGGAAATCGCGATCGTCTTCCGTGTAGACCCGGTGCTCGTAGAAGATCTCGGCCATGCGCTCGGCCATCTGATCGGCGAGATCCTTCCGAATCTCGGAATCCTCGGCGAGGATCGATCCCGCCCGGTGTTCGCCCTCGCGCGGGAACCGGACCTCCATTTTCTTGCGCGAAAATACAGCCGTTCCCTTGGCCACGTCCACGACCTCGACGGCCACCTCGAGCCGGCCGTTGTGGACGCCGATCATCCCCGCCTCCTGGAGCTGGACGGACAGGATTTCGCCCGAGATGACGAAGTCCGCGCCGAGCCGGCGTCCGACCTCCGACCGGGGCGCACGAATCCAATCGTAGTCCCCGAGCCCGCGGAGGGCCTCGTCGGAATTGACGAGGGAAACCGTCGGAACCTTCCCCTGCAGGATGGGCGGCAGGGCCCGGGCGATCTCGAGTCCCAGGGCGCTGCTCCGGACGCCGGGCGAGTCGTAGAAGGGCAGGATCGCAACGCGCCTGCCTTCCGCTTGCACGGCGGCCGGCACCCAGGTCTCGCCCGTGATGCTCCGCCAGAAAGAGCAACCCGTGAACAGGGCCAAGGAAAGGGTTGAGAGCGCCAGGATTCTTTTCATCGCCACGTCCGCCTTTCCTCGTGATCCAGGAAGAGCCACGCCAGCTGGCGCGCGCACGCGGCAATCAGGCGGTCCCGAACGCCCTCCTCCTCCATCTCCAGGCCGGGCGTCTGGTATCCCCCGAAATCCTCCTGCGGAAAGCGGGCTTCCAGCGTATGCGGGATGGCGCGCCCTGTCTTGGCCTCGAAGACCGTCACCCGAAGGTTCGCACGGCCCCGGAACATGTTCACGGCCCGGGGGTCGCGCAACGAGAACTGGTCGATGGTGCCGATGACGAGCCAGTCGCAGCCGGCCGCCTTCGCGAGGTCCGCAAGGGGCTCGCCTTCCGTGTCCCGGGACTGCAGGCGCTGCTGCAGCGCCCGCGGATCCAGGAGCGTGGTGCCCTCCCGGGCCAGCTCCTCGGCGAGCGCGCCGCGCGCGAGTTCGGCAATCGCGGCCCCGTGACGATTGCGAGGATCGAGCGCCCGGAAGGGAAGATCCCGCTGAACGAGGGGCAGGATGGCAAGCGTGCCGTAGGGCCTGTATTTCCGAGGCACGTCGGTGGTGGGACCGGTGGTGCAGCCCGCGGGAAGCGCGGCCGCGAGGAAAAACGCGGCCGCCCATGCGCGGCCCGCGAAATTGGACATTCGCATGCGATTGGATTCCGTTTGTCCTCTCCCCTTCCGGCATTCTACACGAGGGATAGAATTCCGTCCCCGCGTTCCTTCGGGCCTTGCCCGGCGGTTGCGAGACAACCCGATCATGAACATCCCGTCCTCGCCGTTTTCGGACGCGGAGATGGAGCGCGCGTTCCAAGCGGAACCCGCGCCGATCGAGGAGATCCCCGCCCCCGAAGGCGCGACCGAGGCCTTCCTCGCGGAAAGCGCCGCGGGCCGGCCGGAACTCGCCGCCTCCGCCTTCCTTGCCCGTTCCGCCCCCGGCCGGCTCGAAGCGAACGTCTTCGCCCTCGCCGAAACCGCCTCCCGCCGAAGGCGCTCGAAGCTTCCCGCCCGCGAACTCGCCTCCCGGCGTTTCCTCTGGGAATCCCTCCTGGCCCTTTCCGCCGACCTCGCCGGCGCGGAGGCCCCGGTCCTGGGATTTTCGCCAGGAGAGGCGAGCGGGGCGCTCGCCGCGATCCTCGACCTGCTAGGCCACCGGGAGACGGAAGAGGCAGGACTTCTTCCCGGGATTCCGATCGGCCGCCGGATCGTCGACGCCGCCCTCGAGGCGCTGCGCACGACCGGCGGCCTTCCCGCCCTCCTGGCAAGCGAGATGGAAACGGAGTGCCGGGGGGTCGGCCCGCGCGCATTCGCCGAGATCCACGCGAACCGAACCCAGGCCGCGTTCCACCGGCGGCTGTCCGACGCCCAAATCGTCCGCTTTTCGAGCGAGGGCGTGCGCGGGCTTTCGACCCTCCGCCGTCTCGGCTTCGCCCAGGCCTCGATGGACGCCCGCCTCGCCTCGATTGCGTTCGATGAATCCCCCTCGTTGCTCCTCCGGTTCCAGCGCGAGGCCGCGGATCGCCTCGAATGGCGGGAGGACCCCGGCGCGCACAGCCACGCGATGGCGATGACGGGAGCGCTGCTGGCGCTCTGGCGAGGCCTGACGGACTTCCGGCTCCCCTCCATACGGACGGGACGACGCGACTTCGCAATCTCCTTCCGGCTGAATCCGAACCTCTCGGACCATGTCGGGGAAAGTCTCCAGGACGCCGCCCGCGTCTACGGGATCGCCACGGAATTCCTCGACCGCTTCGATCGGCGCCTGCTGCCCCCGGCCGAGACGGTCCACCGCGCGGGCCCGAACATCGCATTCGGATTCGCCGCCTCCTCCGGCGCGGCCCGCGAAATCACGCTCCGCCTCGCCACCCAGGGGATCGGCCTCGAGCAGATCAGCGTCCATTCGGTCGCCCAGGGCGTCTCGCTGATCCTCGACGCCTTCGACGGGAAAGCCGAGGCGGCCCGGGGCGGGATGCCCATCGCGCAGGCCTCCCAAACGCATGCATGCGCGGCCCTCCCCGCCCACCTTCGTTCCGCCGCCGCCCGATCCGGCCTTCCTCTCTCCGGCCGCATGGAGCGCGCCGCCCTGTCATCCGGCCTTCTCGTCCTCCAGCGCGTTCACCGGATTTTCTTCGCCCCCGAGCACCGCTCCGCGTGGCTTCGCTGGCTCGAAGAGCGGCACGGCGTCACGACCGCGGACGCGTCGCGCATCCTCGACTCCACGGCCTGCGTCGCCTCCATGGGACCCCCGGAGGAGACCCTTCGCGCGCTCGCCCACCCGAACCTCGTCCTCGCCGAGACGCCGAGCGAGGCCCAAGGCCTGGAACGAGCCGCCCGGACGGCGGATCCGCTCTCGGAAACGGCGGGAGGCGGTCTCCTGCACCTGCCCCTCGGCGAGGAGCACCGGATGCTGTCGGCCCTCCCCGACTACGTCCGGGCCATCGAACTCGCCCCCGATCTGGCCCGGGTTCTCGCCGACGAGGTCGGCCTGCCGGGTGTCGCCGCATGGGGAACCCGCGGACCCGAATCCGCGGATTGGGCCTCGTTCGGCCCCGTCGCCGCCTCCCTTGCCGAGGCCCGCTCCGCCTTCGACGCTTTTCGGGCCCGCCTTCAGGACATTGCAACGGGAAACGCGGTCCGTTAACCCCCCTCCGCCGCCGTCCGGATCGCGACGATGGCCGCAAGGGCCGCCGTCTCGATGCGCAAGACGTTGGGGCCCAGGGAAACCCGGCGGAATCCAGCGGCGGCGCAGGCCTCCGATTCGTGCCGCTCCAACCCGCCTTCGGGTCCGATGAGAACGGCGCAGGCGAGCGGCGCGCCGGCCGCCCGGAACGCCTTCGCGACAGGTTCGGCGTCCGGCGCGGGGTCGGCCCAGAAGCGCGTCGGCGATGCCGCCTTGAGCGACTCGATGGCCTCGGAGAACCCGACGGGATCCCCAATCTCCGGAAGAACATTCCGGCCGCACTGCTTGCACGCCTCGCGCGCGATCCGCTCCCATTTCGCGCGTTTCGTCCCGTCGGGCCTTGCGACCCCGCGCGCAAACAGGACCGGCCGGATCTCGTCGGCCCCCGCTTCCGTCGCCTTCTCGAGGAGCCAATCCCAGCGATCCCCCTTCGGGACGGCCGTCGCGAGGATCACCCGAGGGGTCGGCGGCGGGGCGGACGGCCGACGCGCCTCGATCCGGATCCTGGCGCCGTTCCGGTCGAGGTCCTCGACGACCCCCTCGAGCGAACCGCCGCGCCCGTCGAAAAGGACGACGCATTCCCCGACGCAGACGCGGCGAACGTCCCGGAGATGGCGCGCCTCCTCGCCCCCGAGGAGGGCCGTCGCCCCCTCGGGGAGGGCTTCCAAAAAGAAGCGGTGCACGTCCGGCGCGCTACTTCGGCGAAGCCTCGGGCGTCTTGAATCCCTGGGCGGCCTTCACGCAGTCGGCGGCTTCCGCGGGAACCGACTGGAACGCGGCCTTGGCGCCTTCCCGGTCGCCTGTGCACCAGAGCAGGTAGCCCAGCAGGAACTGCATCTGCCCACGCTCCGAAGCCGGCAGCGAGTCGAGCTTCGAGGCTTCGCGGACGTCGGCCAGCCGCTGATCGAGCGATGGTCCGTCCGGGAACACCTCTCGCAGCTTCAGGCCGCGATTTGGCCAGTCCGGATCCTTGCGCAGCCCTTCCAGCACATGGGCGGACGCGCTCGAGAAAAACCCAAGGGCCGTCTCCGCGTGGGCCAGAGCGAAACAGGCGGTCCCGCTGCCGGGATTCGCGAACAAGGCCTCCTCGTAGGCCTCCTTCGCCTGGCGGATCTGGCCCTTCTTCAGGAAGGCGTCGCCGCGAAGAAGAGCCGAGCGTTCCCGCTCGAGAGCTTCCTTCGTGGCCTCGATCGGGGCCTTCGCGGGAACAGGCTCCGCCTTCGGGGGCTCGGGGGCTTGCGCCTGGACCGGAGCCGTCGGGGTTGGCGCCGGCGGCTGCACCGGCGGGTTCTGAACCTTCGCGGGCGCCGGATTCGCAGGCGGCGCTTCGGGCGGCGGCGGCGAGACGCGGATTCGGCTCGAATAATCCCCCTGATAGGAATTCGTCGAAGGATACGAAGGATAGGTATAGACCGGATAGACCGGGGGCACCGAATAGACATAGACGGGCGCCGAATAGGCGTAATAGCCGTACGGGTAGCCGTAGGTCGGTCCCCAGTACGGTCGGGAATAGCCGGCACCGTAGTAGGGATAGGACGGGCGGAACCCGACGGACCACCCATGACGCCCCTGATGGGCGCCGGCGCCGCCGATTTGAACGCTCCAAGAGGTGTCCGCAGATGCAAAACCTGCCCCGAAAACAAGGACGGCCAGAACGACCATCATCCACGCGAATCGAAGTCTCATTTGTTCTCCTTCGCCCCTCTCCGTCCGCCCCCTCCCCCCGGGGGCGCCCGGGTCGTTTCATTGTAAACGAAACCCGGCGTTCGATTCAAATCCGGCGGGAGAAGTTCCCTATCCCGCGTCTACGTCCACGGTCTGGATGTCGGGAGGATCCAGCCGGGTCCCGATAAGCCGCCCCCCTTCGAGATAGGTTCCGATGGCACGGAATCGCTCCTGGCGGTCCTCGACGATTTTGGCGATTGGAATCGTCGAGAAATCCTCGAGCGTCCGGAGCATCCAGGACTTCAGGTTGCGACCGGCTTCTTCTGGATTCCGGTGGGCGCCGCCCAGAGGCTCGGGGATGATGTCATCGATGACGCCCAGGGTCTTGAGTTCCTTGGCGGTGCAACGCAGGGCCTTCGCGGCATCGGCGGCGGAGGCGGCGTCCCGCCACAGGATCGCCGCGCAGCCTTCGGGGGTGATGACGGAGTAGTAGGCGTTCTCGAGCATCCCGATCCGATCGCCGACGCCGATCCCGAGCGCCCCGCCGCTGCCTCCCTCGCCGAGAACGACGCAAAGGACAGGAACCCGCAATCGCGCCATCTCGAGAAGGTTCACCGCAATCGTGTAGGCGACGCCGCGCTCCTCGGCGCCCACGCCCGGATAGGCGCCCGGCGTGTCGATGAAGCTGACGATGGGCAAGCCGAATTTCTCGGCCATCCGCATCTTGAGGAGGGCCTTCCGGTATCCTTCGGGATGGGCGCTGCCGAAGTTGTTGGCGATTTTTTCCTTGGTGGACTTTCCCTTGCGCTGGCCCACGATGAGGACGCGATGGTTGTCGATCCGGCCGAACCCGGTCACCATCGCCTTGTCGTCCCCGAACGCCCGGTCCCCGTGGAGTTCGACGAATTCCTGGACGATCATCTCCAGGTAGTCCTGGATCTGCGGCCGGTTGGGATGCCTCGCGACCATCACCCGGTCATACGGGGAGATGCGTTCGAAGGTTTCCCGGAGAAGCGCCTGAAGGCGCTCGCGGAGGGTCGCAATCTCGCCCCCGATATTGAGGGACTTCGCCTTTGCGAGAGCCTCCAGTTCCTTGATCTTCTCCTCGAGTTCCAGGACCGGCTTCTCGAAGAGATACGGATCCTGTTGGCGTTTGCTCACCGCGCGCATCCTATATCCCTGCCAGGCATGGCGCAAGGCGACCAAGGGTGCCTGGCATGTTGCCACGGCCCTCCCCATCGGGTATTTTCCAGGGACGAAGAGGAGCGTCACGGATGAATCGATTTTCCCCGTTTGGATACCTGTCCTTGCGGTTCATCGCCGCGGGGTTCCGCTTGGCCCAGGGCTTTTCCATCCTCTTCCAGGAGGGGGAGGGCTTGAAACTCGCCGGGCAGTTCGAGCAGGCCGGCTTCCCCGTTCCGACGGCCCTCGCCTGGGGGGGCGGTTTTCTCGGGCTCGTCGGGGGGCTTTTCCTCCTGATCGGCCTCGGAACCCGGTTTGTCGCCGTGTTCCTGCTCCTCTGGGTCGGGGCTTTGCTGGGGATGGAATACACCCTGAACCCTGAAATCGATATCGCCTCCCTC
The DNA here is from genome assembly GCA_964358555.1 of uncultured Planctomycetia bacterium. GTDB lineage: Bacteria > Planctomycetota > CAYHQZ01 > CAYHQZ01 > CAYHQZ01 > CAYHQZ01. The sequence continues at coordinate 8,351 of CAYHQZ010000089.1, read as the reverse complement.
GCGCTTCAACTCGGGATCCTCTTCTCCCTCTTCTTCCTCGGAGGGGGCCCCATGTCCATGGACGCCTACATCGGCTTCGCCGTGGAGGATTCCGACTAGCCGCGCGGGAATCCGACGCCCGCGGCGCGAATGGCAGCGGCGAGGTCGACGGCCCCTTCGTAGATCGCGCGCCCCACGATGGCGCCTTCCAGGGGAAGCCGGGAAAGGAGACGGATGTCGGCGAGGGACGAGACGCCGCCGGAGGCGACGAGCGGGGTTTTCAGGATCCGGAGGGCGCGCCTTAGGAGCGGAAGGTTCGGGCCCGAGAGCATGCCGTCGCGCGAGACGTCGGTCGCGATAAGGACGCGGGCGCCGAGGCGGTCGGCCGCGCGGATGGCCGCGTCCGCCCCCGGTCCCGATGCCTCGACCCAGCCCTTCGTGGCGAGGCGGCCGCCCTTCAGGTCCACGCCGACGGCGATCCGGCCGGGGAACTTCCGGCACATCCGGCCGGCCCATGCCGGCTCGTCCGCCGCGCGCGTCCCGAGAACGACACGGTTCGCACCCGCCCCAAGATAGGCGCGAATCGCGCGCTCCGTCCGGATCCCGCCGCCAACCTCGCAGGGAATCCCGGAGGCCGCAAGAATCCGCCGGATTTCCGAAAGATGGACGGGCTTCCCCTCGAAGGCGCCCTCCAGGTCCACCACATGGATGAACCGCGCGCCAGCACGCGCGAACTTCCGCGCGAATCCCTCCGGCGTCCCGCGATAAATCGTCGAGGCCGCCCGCTCCCCCCGCTTCAGCCGTACGACCCTCCCGTCCAGCAGGTCAATCGCCGGAATAATTACCATCGGAGAGGATGCGGTAGAGATCTCGATTGTAACTGGGCGTTAGAGGACTCGAACCTCTGACCTCATGGGTGTGATCCATGCGCTCTAACCAACTGAGCTAAACGCCCGGTCGATGCGCATTCTAGCGCAATGGGGCGTTCTACGAAAACGCCCCCCGCCGCGAACGGCGAGGGGCGCTTGGCGCGTTCCCGGGCGAACTACCGCTTGTCCGCCAGGAACATCGACTTGACGATGACGGCCACGGCGAAGGCGCCGAGGGCGATCATCGAGACGTTGGGCAGGGAGAGGGTGTTCAGGAAGGAACACAGAATCTCCGTGGGTTTCTGGATGATCGTCTCCAAGACGAACGTAACGACATCGATTCCCACGCGGAAGCGACTCATGGCCGCCTTGAACGTCTCGGCGAGCGCGAGCAGGAAGATGACGTTCAGGATGAGGCTCAAGACCCCACCGAACGCCGCGTTCGTAACGCTGATTACCCAGGCGTTGAGCGGCGGCATCAATCGTTTGAAAAAGAAGACGCCGACGGCCACGATGACGAAAATCTGACCGCATTGATGGAGGATCGTAATCGCCTTTGTCGTTCCAGCACTCGCGCCGATGCCCGCGGAAGTGCTAATGATTCCGGCAACGAGCGAAAGGCCAAGGGCGATGAGCGCGAAGACGCCCACGGCCATGTTCGCCTTGAAGAAACTGGTGGTAGCATCCGTCACGGCCGCGGCCCTCTTGGCGGCATCGGACATCTGGGCGGGCGCCATCGGCTGTCCGGGAATCGGCGCGTACGGCGGAACGGGAGGCTGGGCTTGATCGGACATCATTTTCCCCTTTCTATGGGACTCGTATGCATGCGTTACGTAGCAACGAGTACCCTATCCGGGCCATCCGGATGCGTCAAGAGGAGGAAGGGCAAGTTGTTACAAGGAAAACGGAAGCGCCGGGCGCTTCCGGCCGGCGTCAACTCCGGCCGGGCAGCCGCGAAATCGCCTCCAGGAGGCGATCCACATCGCCCTCTTCGTGGGAAGACGACAGCGAGACCCGCAGCCGGGACTCTCCGTGCGGGACGGTCGGCGGACGGATGGAGGGAACGAAAATCCCGGCGGAAAGGAGCGAATCGGAGGCGGCATTCGTCGCCTCGACGGAGCCGCACCGGATCGGGATGATCGGCCCGCGGCTTTGGCCCAGATCGAACGAAAGCCCAGCCAAGCCCCGACGCAAACGCTCCGCGAGCCGCCAGAGCCGCTCCCGACGCTCCGGTTCCGCGATGGAAATCCGAAGCGCCTCGTTCGCCGCCGCCGCGACCGGGGGGGCCAGCCCCGTGGCGAAAAGAAAGGATCGCCCGCGGGAGACAATCGATTCGATAACTTCCCGGGGGCCGGCGACGACCCCCCCCTGCGCCCCCAGGGCCTTCGAAAGCGTCGCCGTGAGGACCACGCCGCGCGCGAGGCCCGCCTCCGCCGCGCAGCCGCGCCCGTCAGGCCCGAAGACGCCGATGGCGTGCGCTTCGTCGACGAGGAGCGGAATCCCTGCGGCGTCCGCGAACCGGCGCAACGCCGGCAGGTCGGAGACGTCGCCGTCCATGCTGAAGACCGATTCCGTGAGAATCGCGCCCCGCCCGGGCGTTGCGTTCCGGACGAGCAGTTCCAGAGCCTTGACGTCCCGGTGCGCATAGACGATTCGCTCCGCCTCGGCGGCGGCGACGCCGTCCCGCAGGCTCGAATGGTTCGCCCGATCGAACCAGGCGGGCTCCCCCTCCGTGAGAAGGACCGAGGTCGCCGCGACATTCGCCAGATACCCCGCGGAGAGCACCACCGCCGACTCGGTCCCGAGATGCCCGGCGAGCGCCTCCTCGAGCGAGCGGTGGGCGGGCGTGTGTCCGGCAAGAAGGCGCGCCGAAGCGGCCCCAAAGCCATAGAGGCGGGCGGCAACGGATGCCGCCTCGGAAAGCCTCTGATCGCTCGAAAGCCCGAGGTAGTCGTTCGTCGAGAACGAAAGGACCTCGCGACCGTCCTTCCGGCAGATTCGCCCAGGCGGCGTGTCGCGAACCGAGAGGACGCGCCCGAGCCCGAGAGCCTTCTGGCGCGCCAGGCGGCGGCGGAGGCGATCCATCCAGGGAGGGGCGTCGTCCGGCGATGGCATCCCTGCCAGTTTACGGGCTTCGGGGCGGAAGGCGCCGGCCCGGATCGCTTTCGGAACGAACGATGGCCCGAAGGATCTCGAGGTGTCCGGGCTTAAGCCACCGCCCGTGCCTGGCGATCCCCTCCTCCACGGCGCGCGTCGCGCCCGCCGGATCCCCCATTTCAAGGCGCGCACGCTTCCGGGCGGCGAGGAGATGGAAGGCCCGCGGCCCGAGGAAATCGGCGTCGGCCTCCGGGGAGGCCTCGCAAAGCAGCGCCTCCGCTCGGCGAAGCGTTTCGAGCGAACGCTCGGGCCGGCCGGCATCCGTGAGCAGCCGGGCCCGCGTCACGAGGGCGTCGAAGTGATTGGGCGACTTCCGCAGGACGGCCCGCCAGAACGACGGGTTGTCCGCGAAGGCGGGCTGCAGCGCCCGGCTGGAGACGAGGAGGGCGAGGAGCGCAATCACGGCCGGGACCGCGGCGCGCCGCGGACCCGCGCGGGAAACCGCCCACGCGAGGATCAGTCCCGCGGAAAGCGCGGGCAGATAGAGATAGCGATCCGCCCGGAGGATCCCGATCGCGACAATCGGCGATACCGGGATGAGCCAGCACCAGAACCAGCCGCCAAACGAACGCAAAGGACCCTCGGGAGCCGGTCCCGGCCGGAACGTGCGAACGAGCCGGAACGCCAATGGCAGCAGCGCCAGCACTCCGATCCCGACGAGCCAGGGCGCGCGAAGCGGGAAGGCCCCGCTCCCCAGGGCGTGGAGGTTCGCGGGGTGATAGGGATGCAGGTTCTGCGGCCAGGCGAGCGCGAGTATCCCGTCGCCTGCGGACCCGAGAAAAGCCGCGGCCGCCGCGGGCGGCGTTCCCCACGGGGATTTTTCAAGGACCACGCGTTCGCTCCGCCCGATTCGGAGGCCCACGAGCCCCGCGGCCAACGCCAGGGCGACGCAGGCCGCGACGGCGGCGGCACCCGGCCGGCGCTGGCCCGAAAGGCGCTCCAGGAGCATCCAGGGAATCGCCCCGAGCGCCGCGAGCTTGGAGGAGAGCGCCCCGGCGTAGGCCAGCGTCCCGCACACCGCCGCGCGCCCCCTCTTTCGATCCACGAGTATGAGGGCGGCGAGGACGAGGGCGGCAAACAGCGGATCCTTTCGGTTCGCGGGCAGAAGAACCGATTCGGCGTGGACGGGATGCACGGCGAAGAGGGCGGCGGCAATACATGCGGCCATGTCCGAACCTGTCCATCGCCGGACGAGTCCCCACGCCGCCGCGCAGGCGAGGAGGTGCCAGAAGAGGCTCGACAGCCTGAACCCGAGGGCGTCGGAGCCAACCGGGCCCAGGTTCCAGAGCACGCGGTCGGAGATGATCGTGAGATCCCGCAGCGGCAGATATTCGCCCCCCCACGGCCCCCGGGGCCGGCCCGGATCGAGCGCCCAGCGGATCGATTGCGCCGTCGTGGCGCGGATGGAGGCGCGGCGGCCGCCCGTCACCTCGGCCTCCGCGAGGACAGGCGGGTTCGCCACCAGATCCGATTCCGTCCAGACCCAGCCGGGGCGCGAAATCGGCGCCGACGATGCCGCCCCCGCGAGCAGGACGGCCGCAAGACCCATCCAGGGCCGCACCCGCGTGCCTGCGCGTTCCATCACCGCGGCCAGCCCTCCATCTCGCGCCGGACCTCCTTCGTCCTCGGATCCCGCGGGAATTCCTTCAGGAACCGATCGGCCTCCCGCCGGGCCTCCGCGAACCGCTTCCCCGCCGCGAACGCCTGCGCGAGGCCGCGCCGCGCGTCGGGATTGTCGGCCTGGATCCGGAGGGCCTTCGCGAATTCGATGGCGGCCTTCGCGGGCTGCCCGAGATCGAGATGGATCCTCCCGGCGAGGACCGCGCCCTGCGGATCGGCGGGGGCCCGGGCCGCATAGGCCTCCGCGTCCGCCAGCGCCCGCTCGAGCCCCCCCATGTCCGCTCCCGCCGCGCGCCAGCGCGCCTGGGCGAGGTTGTATTGCGCATCGGCCAGTCCCGGGAATTCCTCCAGCACGCGAGCGTAGGCCTTGGCCGCCTCGGCGTGTTCCCCAAGGCAATCCCGCAACACCCCGCGCCGGAAGAGACGCAGGATTTTCGCCCGCGTTGAATTCCCGCCCTTGGCCTTCGCATCGAGGGCAGCGAGCACGAAGTTCTCGATGACGGCGGGGTCGATCCCCGGCGCGCTCCGTCGGAGGCGGCCGGCCAGATCCCCCGTCTCCTCCACGAGGCCGGCATCCGCACTCGCGCGCGCCAGCCCGCTCAAGGCCTCGAGGGAGCCTGGACACGCGCGGAGGAGAGAGCCGTAGGCCTTCATCGCGCCCTCCGGCTCCTTGCGCAACAAGAAGAGGTCCCCAAGATGGCGAAGCGCCACGGCGTTCTCGGGATCGGTTTCGAGGATCCTCTCCAGCAGGCCTTTCGCCGCGGAGAGCGACACCCGAGCCTCCTCGCGGAGCGCCGCGCGTGACGCCGCGGCGCCCTTCGGCTCCTCGCCCGGCCCGGGCGGCTTGTCGGATGCCACGAGCAGCGACTGTGCCCGCTTCAATTCGAGATAGGCGATCTGGCTGTAGGCGAACCAGAGATCCTCGCGCCGCGCCGAGGCGGCGTCCGCCGCAATCATCCCGCGCGAGAGCGCCCGGATGGCGCGATCCCTCGGTCCCTGGATCCCGGGCGAGGCCTCGGCCTGCTCCAGGAGGTTGCGGCCCAGGCCCAGCCAGGCGCGATGCGAAGCGGGGGTGGAGCGCGCCTCCCGCCGCCAGAGCGACAACCCCCGAGCGTTCTCGGCGGATCGCGCCGCCGAGACGAGCCCGAACAGGATCGCGAGGACCACCGCGGGAGCCACGCCCGCCTTCGGAAGAACGGAGGCCCCGAGACCTGCGAGGAGGATGAGCGGGACGTAAAGGTAGCGCTCGCTCGGCGGGATCCCCGCGGCCGACGCGCATCCGAGGATCAGGACCCCCGCCGCGAACGCCGCCGGCCCAGGCGAGCCCGCCGCGCGCGCGCGGGCCGCGATCCCAAGCAGCGCGGCGAGGGCGGCGGCCGAAACCGCCAGCGAGACGGCGTCCGTCCCGGGCGACTCGAACAGGCGGGACGGGAACGGCCAGATCGCGCGAAAGAGATAGAAGGCCGCGGACGGGAGGATTCCTATCGTCCCCTCCCCGGCCGGCGCCCCGAGGACGCCCTGCCCGGCGGCCACGACCGCCTGCAAGGCGAGGATCCCGAACGCCGCGGCGGCGGGTCCGGCCAGCCGCCATGGCCGCTCTCCCGTCCCGAGAAGGGCCATCGCCGGCAGCGCGAGAATCGCGCGCGGCTGCGAGAGCATCCCGAGGACGAGGAGGATCCCCGAGATGGCGCGGGCGTTCCGGGAATCCCTCGCAACACCCGCCTCCCAGGCCACGAGCGAGAGCGCCGCGAACGCCCCCGCGAGAAGATCCTTGCGCCCCGCGATGATGTCCGCGTCCTGCGCGATCGCCGGGTGCAGGGCGAAAAGGAGCGCCGCCGCGAGCGCGGCCCCGGGCCGCCCGGAGAGGCGCATGGCCATCGCGAACACGGCGGCGATCGCGAGGCCGTGCCACAGCATCCCCGCGTAGCGATATCCCCAGGGCGCCCCTTCGGCGGCCTCCGTGCCCGGCAGGGCCGAGCGATCCAGCAGGTAGGAAAGGTCCCGGATCGGCAGATACTCCGCCCCGAACTCCGCGCGATTCTCCATCGGCGAAAACGCCCGGACCGTCTCCGAAAGACCCCGGTCGTAGGCGGGAGATCCCTGGACGAGCATCCGATCGTCCCAGACAAAATCGCCCTTGAGCGAGGGGAGCCGGACCGCCGCCCCGGCCGCGAGCGCAATCGAGAGGTAGAGGCCCGCCCGCAACCCTTTTGTCACCTCGCCCTCCGTTCGCCTTCCCCGCCCCACTCTACCACGAAGCCCCTCGCGCCCGGCGCCGTCACATCTTGAACCGCTCGCCGAGATAATGCTTCCGCGCGATGGGGTTCGCCAGGATCGTCTCGGGCTGGCCGTGGACCTGGATCTCGCCCTCGTGGATCAGGTAGGCGCGGTCCGTCACCGAGAGGGTCTCGCGGACGGCGTGATCGGTGAGCAGGATCCCGATCCCCCGGCTGCGCAGGGTCTTGATGATCTCCTGGATGTCGTGGACCGCCTTCGGATCGATCGCGGAGAACGGCTCGTCGAGCAGCATGAGCTGCGGGTCCACGAGCAGCGCCCGCGCGATCTCGAGGCGCCGGCGCTCCCCGCCCGAAAGGGTGTTGGCCAGCTGCTCGGCGAGGGTCGAAAGGCCCAGTTCCTCCAGCAGCCGATCCGACAGCCTCCGGCGGCGGGCGAACGACATCCCGAGGAGTTCGAGGACGCCCTCCAGATTCTCGCGCACCTTGAGGCGGCCGAAGATGGAGGGTTCCTGCGGCAGGTAGGCGATCCCGCGGCGGGCGCGCTGGAACATCGGCTCGTGGCGGATCGGTTCTCCCCGGTATTCGATCTCCCCGCCCGTGGGATCGACGAGGCCGACGACCATCTTGAAGGCGGTCGTCTTGCCCGCGCCGTTCGGGCCGAGCAGGCCCACGATCTCGCCGGGTTCGACCTGGATGGATATCCCCTTCACGACGGTCCGGGTGCCGTATCTCTTTCGCAGGCCGCGCACGTCGAGCAGGGGCATGGGTCCGAAGGGTACGCCGGCCGCGGCGGGACGCAAGGGGTCAGTGCCTTGAAATATCCCCCTTGACCTGCCGCTCGGCGACAGAATAGCATCCTTTCGGTCGCGCGGACGTCGGGTGACCGAGGAGGTTTTCCCACGAGCCATCTCCCGAACCGAACTCCGGACGGCAAAAAATCTTCCGTTGCCGATCCGGTCACGGGACCCCCCCCATGGCGGAACTGAAACTAAGCGTCAAAGGCATCAAGGGGCACGCGGACGCCGCGTTGCTTGAACTCGCCGGCGCCATAGACGGCTCCACGCTGAAAAGTTTCCAGAGCGCCCTCGAGATGCTTCGCCAGAAGAACCGTGTCAAGCTGATCATCGATTTCTCCCAGGTCCGATACGTCAACAGCACCGGGATCGGCCTCATGATCCGCGAGTCGGACGCCTTCAACGAGGGCGGCGGCGGGATCGTCCTCGTGCGCGTCCCCCCGAAGGTGAAGATCGTCTTCGACATGCTGGGATTCCACGCGTTCTTCAAGATCTTCGACAACGAACGCGAGGCCTTCTTCCACCTGGAATCCGCGGTTGCCGCGGCCGCAGCGCATCCGCCCGTCCCCGCGGCTCCCCACATCCCCCCCCCGACGGCGCCCGCCCCGGCGGCCCCGACGTTCGGCCCGCCCCAGGCCGAGCAGCCCCCCCACCCGCCCGCCGCACCCATCGCCGCCTCGATCGAAACCTCGCCC
>CAYHQZ010000088.1:0-15244 GCA_964358555.1 uncultured Planctomycetia bacterium | reverse complement strand
TCGTGCGGTCATCGCAGACGGTCTGCTTGTGGACGATCCGCATGCTTCCGTCCAAATCGAGCTGGACGATGCCGTGCTCGAGGTCGGCGATGACTTCTCCGCATGCGTCGCAGTGGAGTTCCGGAAACCAGCGATTGTTTCGGAGTGTGCAAGTCAGCATTGGTCTCTCCTGGCTCAGAAAGGAGCCTCCTCGAGCATTTCCTGGAAGGACGGGGTGGAATCGGTAGGAGCGGGCGCTTCTTCATCCCACCCTGGCTCGCGCCATGCCGGCTTCTCGCCTAGCTCGTAGGCCACGATCCGGGCGAAATTTTCGCCTTTAACCTTTCGGACCTTGATGACTTTCGTTTTCGCCAGGGCGCCCGCTTCCGCGAGGGCAACTGCCTCCTCGGCGTCCATAGGGAATGGCGCATTCGATCGGCGATGCCACCAGAACTCCGCCTTATAGCGGGCGAAGCCCGTGTGCTCGATGCAGATCCACTCGGACTGGTATTTGCTGAACCCGAATCGATACTCGACACGCATCGTCCGCGGAGTGCCCGGCGACGCCCCGCGCTTCTCGTGGACGCTGTAATGGATGTCTTCGACGGAATAGAGCGTCTCCGAGATTCCATTGGACAGGATGTCGGTCGTCGAAGCCGAGGCGTCGTGTTTTGCTTTTTCCCTCCCCGGGAACTCGTGACCGCAATCCGGGCAGATTCCGCAGCCGGCGGGGACGATGCTTTGGCACTGCGGGCAGACCTTCGCCGGCGCCTTCTCTTTCGAGGTGCCGTCCTTGGGGTCTATGTTCAAGTCGTCAACGGGGCCGTGACGCAGTGCGTTGCCGCCGAAGTCCAAAACGAGGCAATTTGCCTTCCCGGGGTTCAGGCGGAAACCGCGACCGACCATCTGATAAAAAAGACCCGGCGACATCGTGGGCCGCAGCAACGCTATGCAGTCGATGTTCGGAGCGTCGAAACCCGTCGTCAAAACGTTGACGTTCACCAGGTATTTCAGCCGCCCCGATTTGAAATCCTGCAGGACGCGGTCGCGTTCGAAATCGAGCGTGTCGCCGAATACCGTCTCGACCCGCGCGCCTAGGCGGCGGAGGACGTCCGCGACGTGCTTTCCATGCCGGATCCCGCTTGTGAATACGAGAACGGACTTTCGATCCTGGGCATACGAGAGAATCTCCTTGCAGGCAGCATCGACGAGCTTCGATTCGTCCATCAAGCTCTCGACCTCGGCGGGGATGTATTCGCCGCCACGAACGTGAAGCCCGCTCGTGTCGACTACTTCGCGGCTCGCCTTCGTTTTCAAGGGGCAGATGAAACCCTGGCCGATGAGATCACGAACGCCCACCTCGAAGCAGATGTGATTCAGGATGTTCTCGGGCGCGCAGATCGGGCCGGATGTCATCCGGAACGGGGTCGCCGTGAGTCCGATGATGCGGATGATCGGGTTGATCTTCTTCAATCCCGCCAGCAACGTCCGATACATCCCCTCGCCATCGGGGGGCACCATGTGTACCTCGTCCACGATGACCAGGTCCGTGTGACCGATTTCCTCCGCCCTCTTGTAGGCGCTCTGAATTCCCGCCACGACGATCGGCTTCTTTGCCTCCCGGCTTTTCAATCCCGCCGAGTAGATACCGACCATGGACGCGAGCTCCGGCGCCATCCGATCGAGCTTGTCGACGGCCTGTTGGAGCAGCTCCTTTACGTGCGCCAGGACGAGGACGCGGCCACTCCACTGGCCCACGGCGTCCTTGCAGATGGTCGCCATGACGGGCGTCTTGCCTCCGGCCGTCGGGATGACGATGCATGGGTTGTCGTTCCGCTCTCGCAGGTGGCGGTAGACCGATTCCACCGCCTCACGCTGGTAGGGACGGAGTTCGAGCGACATGCGATCCTCGCGCTACTCGAAGAGGTGGGCGATGCCCCGTTCCTGGAATTCGTTCCAGAGCCAGGTGCGAATCTTGTCGGCGCAGTCAGGCGTCACGCCCGGGAATTCCGCGGACTCGCCGTACTTTACGACGCTTCGCAGCTGTTCCACGAGGCCCGACAGGAGGTAGAACGCCTCGTTGCCCCGGGATGCTTGATCGAACTCGATTTTTTCCTCGGGAAGCGTGAACTCCAGTTTCGCGATCATCGGATTTCCACCTCCACGGTGTATTCCCGCGGCCGGCCGCGGCGCTGGTCATAGAGCCAGGTGATTCGGGGGTCCCCGTCGTTCACACCCAGGGCGTCGGCCACGCCGTCGCGGATGGCTTTGAAAGCCCCCGCGAGGTTGTCCGAGTCGAGTTTCCTCGGCGCCACTCGGACGAGCCTGATTTCGGCGTGACCGGCCTGGGCGAGTCGTTCGGAAAAGGAGTCCGCCCCCCGGCGGGCCGCCCAGATGAGGATCCGGGCGGCCGCGCGCTGGGCCTTCACACGTCTGGCGCGCGCACGCCAATGCTGGTGCGCGTTCGCTTCAGAGACGGTGCGAAGCGGGAGGAGGACATTCATCGCTAGCGCCTCCAGGGCGCGGTGGCGCTCTTGGCCTGGGGGGCCGCGGCGACGGCAGCGGTCTCGCGCTTGCCGTAGCCCTTGATCTCGTTGCGAACCTCGCCGTCCGTGCCGACCTTCTGGCGGACCGTGAGGACGACCGGGATGTCGTGCAGCTCGCTCGAGTCCTTCGGGGCCAAGACGCCCGTCGCCCGGCACAGCGACGACAGTTCCGAGCGGGCGATCCGCACGGCGTCGCGGCTGGGGTTCTCGAGGTTGAGGCGGCCCCAGACCTTGCGGCCCTTGTACTCGCCCTCGATGACCTCGAACGTCAGCTCGAGGAACTTCCCGGTTCCCGCCTTCGTCGCCTTCAGGTCCGACTCGACGAGCACCGCCGTGTACTTCCCGGGCGGCATCGCCTCGAACTCCGTCGCCGGCTCCACCTGGTTCGCGTCGAAATTCAGAATGGCCATGATTTCTCCTTTCGGAATCAGTTCTTCTGCGCGTCCGAGGCCGCGGGCGCCGCAGGGGTTTCGGATGAACGAACCAGACCCGCCATCAGCGCGGGCCACGAAAGCGGAAGCTCCACCGGGAGGCTGTAGCGGTTCTTCGCGACGCACGCGGGCGATCCGACGGTGCGGAGGATCCGCTCGCCGCCGTCCTTACCCACTTCCTTCGCGATGGCCCGCTCCTGGCCGAATCCCTTCTCCTCCTTCTCGACCCGGAACTTCCGCGTCGCGAACAGCGTCGCGTCGGACCACTCCGTGACCAGCGCGCACGCGTGCTTGTGCAGCCGCGGGCTGTACCGGTCGTACGTGGCGCTCTCCGGGTCCTCGAACTTCTCGACCTTCGCATGCGCGATGAGCAGCACCGCCATGCCCTTCACGTCCCGAAGCTCCGTCAGGGCGTCCACGACCTTGCGCCAGTACGACAGCGCCTGGACGTAGCCCCGCTGGTAGCCGCCGTCGGCTTTCTCGATGGAACTGACGCGGTACTCCTTGCAGACCGCGTCCCAGATCAGCCGCTCGAGCCAGTCGAGCGAGTCGATCACGACCGTCTCGTAGGGATGCTCGGCGGTCTTCAGCTCTTCGAGCGCCGCGAAGACGTCGTCGACCGACTTCGCGAGCGGGAACTTGTCGCAGTCGATTTCCCCCAGACCGTCCTCGGTCTGGATGAAGATCGGCTTCGGGGCGTTCGAGGCGAACAGGCTCTTCCCTATTCCCTCGGTCCCGTAGACCACGATCCGCGGTGGCATCGGCTTCCGGCCCTTCAGAACGAACTGGATCAGACTCACGGCACGACCTCCTTTCGGTTGGAAAAATCAGGCGGCGTCCCAGACCCGCAGCTCCTCGTAGCCCGAGGGCCAGGTGTCGCTGGTGGCGCACTGGATGAGCCGCGCGATGGCCGCCTCGTTCTCGCGCTGGCTCAAAAGAAGCAGCTGATCCGACAAGACCCAGACGCCGCAGCGGAACGGTTCCTTCTTCTCGACGCCGATCATGTGGACGGGGACGGTCTCTCCCGTCACCTTCGCCACGAGCGAGCGGTAGAAGGCGAGCTGGTTCGAGTAGCCGTATCGCTTCGCGTCCGCCTCGAACCAGGTCAGATCGTCGCAGGATTTCAGGTCCACGATCCCGCGCGATGGGTTGACCCAGTCGATCCGGGACTGGCAAGGAATCCCCCGGTACTCGGCCCGAACGACGCCCTCAGGTACTCCTTCCTTCAGGAGTTCCTGGGCCCTCGGGTGCGAAAGGATCGCCTCGGCCATCTCGTCAACGAGCGCGCCCTGGTCGTCGGAAAGGCACTCCCGGCCCTTCGCGGCTTCGCCTGCGACCCAGTCCATGAACGTCTGGGTGCTGGTACCGAAGGGCTTCCCCGTCTTCGGGTTGACGGGGGCGCCCAGCGTGAACCGCCGGTCGTACTCCGCCTGGCCCTCGAGGGCGAGCATGTGGAACGCGCGGCCGATGATGTAGGCCGGCCGGTCGATCTCCTCGACGAGGCCGAGCTTCTTTCTGTGGTACAGCTCCGGGCACTTCCGGAAGTCGGCGAGGGCGTGGGATGTGAGGTTGTGCTGCGCCTTCTCGCGGTAGTCGGATTCGGGTTCACGGATCAGGAAGTCCAGGTTCACGGCATCACCTCCGCGCGCTTCTCTTCCTTCGGGAACCAGGTGATGCTCAAGCGCCGGGTGACGTCGCACCTTCGGGACTGGCCTTTCTGAAGACGCCCGAGCTTCAGAAGCTCTGGCAGACGCCGGCTGATGGCCAGTTGGTCCAGGCCGCAGGACTGTCCCAGTTCCGCCGCCGTGCAGCCGGGATGCCCCAGTACCACCTCGAGGCAGATGTCCCGCTGCGTCTTCCTGCCCGCGCCTTCATCCGTCTCGAGGCATCCTGCCTCGTTCCGCTTCTCCACCCCGCTCGATGAAACCATTCTCGGCCTCCTTGGAGGCCGCCACATCGCGTCCTCCAATAAGTTGTTTGCCGCCGAGCGGGCTCATTGCTGAACTTTGGGCGGATTCATTTTTTCCGCAGTACGCTGCATGGAGTCTGCATGAAACCTGCATGACGCTGCATGGGCCGCAAGCAGGCCGTTTCCCCTGGGGAAACCGTTTCATGAGACGGTTGAAAACGAGCGCGAGAGGGGTCTCAAAAAGAGCCCGAACCGTCTCATTTGAGACGGTCGTGAGCCCGAAATGAGCCTCCAAATGAGACCCCTAAATGAGCCCGTCTCATTTCCGCATCGTCCTTCGCGGCCTTGAGTTGCGTTGACGCCCGATCCTGGCGAGGGGGGGTCTCATTTTGGGGCCTGCAAAAAAGCCGCAGTACTTCTGCATGGAACCTGCATGGCCTGCATTTTGAGCCCCACGGCGATGAGCCCGTCTCATCAGAAGGATGGACGTCCGTGCTCCGAGCGGTTCGGGGCGGTGGTCGAGAAGGTCGAAAGGAGACGGGCGTGCGAAACAACTACGACGGGCTGGTGGAGCCGTGGAAAGTGGATCTGATCGAGGAGCGGGCCAGGCGGCGGGGAATGAAACAACTGGCGGACATCAACGACGCCGAACAGGAAATCATCCTGGCGGTGATGGCGTTCAAGTTCGACAAGGCGAAGTCGAACGGGGCGTCGGAGATGACGGCGATGACCGCGCTCATCGACCGGAAGCTTCTCTTCATGCGCCGCAGTGCGGCGCGGCAAAAGCTGCGCGAGGAGAAGTACCTCCAGACCCAGCCGGGGCAAATCGAGGGCGCGCCGGGTCCCCTGGACGTCGACTTCGAGAGAACGATGCAGTCCACCTGCGACGTCCAGATGGCACTGAAGCATCTCGATCAGATCGAGAAGGAAGTCTGCCAGGAGCTTTCGAACGGCAAGTCGCTCCTTCAGATCGCACGCGGTCTCGGCGTCACGCGCTACAAGGTCGAACGGATCGTGGAGGGCATCCGCCAGCGGTTCGAATCCTTCGGCCTTGGCGCATGGGTGGGTGCGTCATGAGTCTGCCAACGGGGGCGGCAAAGAGGCTCGAACTGGCCCGGGAATCCCCTGGACTTCCACCCGACCCCGGGCTCACTGGTGAGGCTCATGAAGACGATCCGGGCGGCCCGATTTCTCCGGGATGGATCCCGGACGATCTCATCACCTACACCCAGGAGGTCTGGGAACGGTTTCTTGGGCGTCCGGTGCCGAAGGAAGAAGCCATCGAGATGCTCGTGAACGCCCGCCGGGTCGCGGAGGTACTTTGCAAGGCAGCTTCTGCCTTGGAGGAGAAACAGCCATGAATGTCGTCATCTGGACCCGGGTGTCCTCCCGTGAGCAGAGGGAGGGCTACTCCATCGACGCCCAGCTCCGGGCCTGCCGGGATAGGGCCACGAAGAACGGCTGGACGGCGGTGCGGGAGTTCGCGGTGGCGGAGTCCGCCAAACGCGGCGAGGAGCGGCTGGTCTTCAACGAGATGTTCCAATGGGTGAGACGGAATGCCCGGAAGGAGAAGATCAACGCGATCCTGGCCCACAAGCTTGACCGGGTCTGCCGGAACATGCGGGACGCCGTTCGCCTTCAGGAACTCGAAGACGAATGCGGCGTCCAGCTGGCCTTCGTCGAGAACCAGTTCGGGCCGGGGGCGGCGGGCGCCCTTTCCTTTAACGTCATGGCCGCCGTCGCCCAGTACTACTCGGACAATCTGCGCACCGAGGTCTTGAAGGGGATCGAGGAGCGGATTCGCCAGGGCTGGCATACGGGGTGCGCCCCATACGGCTACATGAACACCGTCAACAAGGCGGAACCGGTCGTGCCCGACCCCGCCGAATCGAGGGCCCTCGTTCGGCTCTTCGAGCTCTTCTCGACGGGTCACTACTCCTTCGCGCAGGTCTGCGAAGCGATGGAGAAGGAAGGATTCGCCTACCGACCGGACCAGCCGAAGTTCTCCCCAAGCGCGCTCTCCCACATCTTGAACAACCGGTTCTATGCAGGCGAGCTGGTCCGAAACGGAACGCACTTCCCAGGCAAGCATCGCCTTCTCTTCCCCCGGAAGCTCTTCGAGGACTGCCAGGATGTTCTCCATGGCCGAAACCGTAGGATGGCGCACCAGGCTCACCCGATGTCGGGGGGGATCTTCCGGTGCGGGCATTGCGGGTACTCGATGACGGGAGAGATGATCCACCGGAAGCTCTTGCACGGGGGCGTTCGGGAGCACCTCTACTACCGCTGCGCGAACAACGCCCCGCCAAAGGAGCATCCCCCCGTTCGATGGAAGGAGGGGGACCTGGAGGCCACGATCCAGAAAGACCTCGAGACGATTCGGATGCCAGAGGAGATCGCCGAGTGGTTCCGGAGGAGCATCGATGTGGGCTTCGCGGACGCGGGGTTGCTCCAGAAGCAACGCAAGCAGGCGCTGAGGAAGAGAAAGACGGAACTGGCCAACATGCAGGAGCGCCTCCTGAACACCTTCCTCTTGGGGACCATCGACGAGGCGGCCTTCCAGGAGAAGGCCGCCAACCTCAAGCGCCAGCAGGCCGAGGTCGAGGAAGAGCTTGGGAGTGACCTGCCCTTCAACCCCGAAGCCCCCAAGCTGGCGTTCGCAACCCTCGAGTTCGGCCAGAAAGCGGCCCATCTATGGGAGCGTTCAAACTGGGGGGTCCGGAAAGAGATTCTTGAGACGGTGAGTTTGAACCGGACCATCTCTACCGCAAGTCTTTGTCTCCCCAAGAGAACGCCGTTCGATTTTCTCGTAGAACGGCCGTTTATACGGTTGGGTCGGGGCGGCGGGATTTGAACCCACGACCTCTTGCACCCCAAGCAAGCGCGCTATCCAAGCTGCGCCACGCCCCGTTCAGCGGCCATTATAGGGTCGAAGATCTAAAGTCTAAAGCCTAAAGTCGCGGATTCCCTGGGGAGAGGATGCGGGGGCCCCCGTTGACAGTCCCGCGCCTGCCGGTAAGAAGTAGGGCTTCATCGCGGCGGGGAGCGCCTGCCGCGGCCATGCAACAAGGAGAACCCGATGCCCGTCATCGACGTGAAGCCGAAGTCGAAGTGCAAGTACGACATCCTCTCCCTCGGGGAAATCATGATCCGGCTGGATCCGGGCGAGGGAAGGATCCACACGACCCGGACGTTCCAGGTCTGGGAGGGCGGCGGGGAATACAACGTGGCGCGGGGGCTGCGGAGATGCTTCGGCAAGACCGCGGCGGTCGTGACGGCCATCGCGGACAATCCGGTGGGCCGCCTCCTCGAGGACCTGATCCTGCAGGGCGGCGTCAGCATGGAATACGTGAAGTGGGTCCCCTACGACGGGATCGGCCGGAAGGTCCGCGTGGGGCTCAACTTCACCGAGCGCGGCTTCGGGGCGCGCGGGGCGGTCGGATGCTCCGATCGGGCCCGCAGCGCGGCCTCGCAATTGAAGAAGGGCGACATCGACTGGGAGAAGATCTTCGGCGCCGACGGCGTGCGGTGGCTGCACACCGGCGGGATCTTCGCGGCGCTCTCGGAGACGACCCCGGACGTCGTCATCGAGGCGGTCACGGCGGCGAAGAAGCACGGCACGATCGTCTCCTACGATCTGAACTTCCGCGCGTCTCTCTGGAAGGACATCGGCGGCACGGAGCGCGCAAAGGCGGTGAACCGCGAGATCGCCTCGCATGTGGACGTCATGATCGGGAACGAGGAGGATTTCACGGCGGCGCTGGGGTTCAAGGTGCCGGGCCTCGACGATCACCTCTCGCAGCTCGATCCGGCGAACTTCAAGAAGATGATCCTGGAGGCCTGCAAGGCGTACCCGAACTTCCATGCGGTGGCGACGACGCTTCGGAACGCCAAGACCGCCACGGTCAACGACTGGGGCGCGATCCTCTACGCCGGCGGCGCGTTCCATGACGCGATCCTGCGGCCCGACCTCGAGATCTTCGACCGCGTGGGCGGCGGGGACAGCTTCGCCTCGGGCTTGATTTACGGCCTGATGGAGGGCAAGACCGCCTCGGAGGCCGTGAACTACGGCGCGGCCCACGGGGCGCTCGCGATGACGACGCCGGGCGATACGACGATGGCCTCGCAATCCGAGGTCGAGAAGATCATGAAGGGCGGCGGCGCCCGGGTGGACCGCTAATGGACACCGTCCATCTCGGAAAGGCCGGCATCCGCGTCAGCCGGCTTTGTCTCGGGACGATGAACTTCGGCCCGCAGGCGACGGAGGCGGAGAGCCGCGCGATCCTCGACCGCGCGCTCGAGCTGGGATTGAACTTCGTCGACACCGCCGACATGTACGGCGGGAAGGCCGGCAAGGGCGTCACGGAGGAGATCCTCGGCCGCTGGCTCGCCCAGGGCGGCCGGCGGGAGCGGATCGTGCTCGCCTCGAAGGTCTACGGAAGGACCACCGAGGAGGTGAACGACCGGTATCTCTCCGCCTACCACATCCG
Source organism: uncultured Planctomycetia bacterium (assembly GCA_964358555.1). Taxonomy (GTDB): domain Bacteria; phylum Planctomycetota; class CAYHQZ01; order CAYHQZ01; family CAYHQZ01; genus CAYHQZ01. The sequence continues at coordinate 5,889 of CAYHQZ010000088.1, read as the reverse complement.
GAGCGCCTGCGAATCCAGCCTCAAGCGGCTGCAGACCGACCATCTGGATCTCTATCAGATGCACCACGTGGACGTGGAGACTTCCTGGGACGAGATCTGGCAGGCGATGGAGCAGCTCCACCGCCAGGGAAAAATCCTCTACGTGGGCTCGTCGAATTTCGCCGGCTGGCAGATCGCGACGGCCCAGGGGGTCGCGCGCTCGCGGAACTTTTTAGGCCTCGTCTCCGAGCAATCGGTCTACAACCTCACGAAGCGGACCGTGGAACTCGAGGTCCTCCCCGCCTGCCGATACCACGGCCTGGGCGTCATCCCCTACAGCCCGCTCGCAGGCGGAATCCTGGCCGGGGCGCTTTCCAAGGCCGAGTCGGGCCGCCGCGCGGGCGAGAACGCTTTAAGGAAGGTGGACGAACTGCGGCCGAAGCTGGTCGCCTACGAGGCCTTCTGCAAGGAACTCGGATCCGAGCCCGCCGCGATCGCGCTCGCCTGGACGCTTGTAAATCCCGCGGTCGCCGCCCCCATCATCGGCCCGCGGACGCTCGGCCAGCTCGAATCCTGCATGAAGGCGCTGGACGTCAAGCTGGACGCGGAGGCCCTCCGGAAGATCGACGAGATCTTCCCGGGCCCGGGCGGGGAGGCGCCGAAAGCCTATGCCTGGTAGAATGCAAGCGGGGGCCGACAGCCGTTAGGGGATCGAAAAATGCCGTTGATCGGGAAAGTCATCTGGTTCAACGACAAGAAGGGCTACGGTTTCATCAAGGCCGACGAAGGGCGGGATGTCTTCGTCCACCGCACGAACATCGAGGGAATGCTGGGCTACAAGACCCTGTTCCCCGACATGCAGGTTTCCTTCGAACTCGTGGAGCACGATCGCGGGCCCCGGGCGGAGTGCGTCCGATCCTTGGTCCCGCTGCCGCCGTTCTCCATGCCGCGCCCCACGGTCCTTTTCGACGGATCGCGTTCCGATGATCGCCCCGCCGCCGGGAGCGTCATCCCGACCGCCCCCGCAAGCCTTCCCCCCGCCCCGCCGGCCTCCCCCCTTCCGGCCCCCGCCGTGAAACCCCCGGCGGCCGGCCCCGAATCCGGGAAGCCCGACGCGAAAGCCGGAACTCGGAAGGCCGACGCGAAAGCCCCGTTGAAGGAAGCCCGCGCGAAGCCGGCCGGGAAAAAGGCGGCGGCGAAAAAGGGCGCGAAGCCCGCGACGGGCGCCGGCGCGCGGATTCGCGCCGCGAAAAAATCGCCCCCCAAGCCCGCGAAACGGAAGCCCGCCCCGGCCGCGAAACCCGGCCGCGCCCCCGCCCGGCGTTCCCGGAAGCGCCCGGCATAATGCCCTCCATGTCCGTGTCCCTGCTCCTTCCCTGCGAGGAGGCCGCCCGAAAGGTGCTCCGCAGGCTTCGGGAGAAGGGATTCGAGACCTATTTCGTGGGCGGCTGCGTCCGGGATCGGCTGCTCGGGATCGAGCCGCACGAGGTGGACGTGGCGACCGCCGCGAAGCCCGACGAGGTGCGGGCGGCGTTCTCGAGGACCGTCCCGGTCGGCGAGCAGTTCGGGGTGATCGTGGTGTCCGAGTTCGAGCCTTCCGTCCAGGTGGCGACGTTCCGCAAGGACAAGGAATACAAGGACGGCCGCCATCCCGAGGGCGTCGAGTTCGCCGGCGCCCGGGAGGACGCTCTCCGCCGCGATTTCACGGTCAACGGCCTGTTCCTCGACCCCGAGACGGGCCAGGTCCTGGATTTCGTAGGCGGCCAGGACGATCTGAAGGCCCGGGTGCTGCGGGCCATCGGGAATCCGGCCGCGCGCTTCGAGGAGGACCGCCTCCGGATGGTCCGCGCGGCGCGGTTCGCCGCCGCGCTCGGCTTCGAGCTCGAACCGGCCACGGCGGCTGCGATCCGGGCGGCCGCAGGATCGCTGGGAGCGGTGTCCCAGGAGCGGATCCGGGACGAACTGAAGCGGATGCTGACGGGGAATGCGCCGCGGCACGCGGTGACGCTTCTGGACAGCCTAGGCCTGCTGCCCGGGATCCTCCCGGAATTGCTTCCCCAGAAGGGCTGCCCCCAACCCGACAACTTCCATCCGGAAGGCGACGTCTGGACGCACACGCTCCTCTGCCTCGACTTCCTTCCGAAGGAGCCTTCCTTCGAATTGGGGCTGGCGGCCCTCCTGCACGACGTCGGCAAGCCCTCGACGTTCACGGTCGAGGACCGGATCCGCTTCACCGGCCACGAAAACGTCGGCGCCCGGATGGCGGACCGGGTTTGCCTGCGCCTGCGCCTCTCGAACGAGGAGCGCGAGCGGGTGGTCGATCTCGTCCGGCGGCACATGGCGCTCAAGGACATCCGGCTGATGCGCCCGGGCCGGGCGAAAAATCTCGTGGCGGACCCCGCCTTTCCGGAACTCCTGGCGCTGACCTACGCGGACACGATGGCCTCCCACCAGGATTTGACGGAATACGATTTCGCGAAAGGGCTCCTGGCGAAATGGTCGGAGGAGGAACTCAAGCCCCCGACGCTCCTGACCGGCCACGATCTCATCGGGATGGGGCTCTCCCCGGGGCCTGCGTTCAAGGAAATCCTGGAGACGATCCGGCTGGAGCAGCTGGACGGGACGCTTTCCACGAAAGAGGAGGCCCTGGCGCGAGCCCGAAAGCTTTCCGAGGGGGCTACGCCCGCCTGAGGAAACGTCTCCCTCCCGGGTCTCGAGTCCGTTCGCTTCGCCAGGCCCGAGTTCCGCCGACTTTGGACTTTGGGCCTTGGACTTTGGATCCGTAGAATGGCGCGGGGGGCCCGGCGGTGTCCGGGCCCGATGCATGTCCAGACGAATCGCGACCGTCCTCGCCCTGGCCCTCCTCCTCGGCTCGTCGGTCCTGCTCTGGACGGGAGCCGGGCCGCCGGGATCCTTCGACGCGGCCGCCTTCCTCGAAAACGTCGAGGAATACATCACGTCGGGCTACTACGACCAGGAGCGGGTCCGCGGCCGCGAGATGCTGCGCAAGGCGCTGATCTACGCGGAGGCGAGCCTGGAGGATCTGATCGTGGACATCGACGACGCCCGAGACGTCGCCGTCGCCCGGGTCGGCGAGAAATCGATCACGATCGCCCTCCCCCCGAACGCAAAAGACCCCGAGGCCTCCGCCGACGCGTTCCACGAGGCCTGCCGCCAGCTCGGCCTCTTCTTCGAGTTCGTCCGGAGAAACGACCGAGGCGACGTGCCCTACTCCGACGTCGCCTACGCGACGATCAACGCCTTCCTCTCCCCGCTCGATCCCCACACGAACGTGATGTCCCCGCGGATCTACCGGGAGTTCCAGACAAGCCTGCGCGGGGATTTCTTCGGCATCGGGGCGATCATCGGCAGCCGCGAGGGGCAGCTCATCATTGTCACCCCCCTGCCCAACAGCCCCGCCGCGAAGGCCGGCATCCGCGCCGCGGATCGCGTCCTCGAGATCGAGGGGGAGTCCACGGTCAACATGACCCCGGACGAGGCGGTCACCCGGATCCGGGGCCCGAAGGACAAGGAGGTCCGGCTGCTGTTGTCCCACAAGGACGGCACCCCGTTCGAGGCCTCAATCGTGCGCCAGAAAATCGAGATCCCGAGCATCCGGGCCACCGCCCTCGACGGGGGCCTGGCGTATCTGCGGATCCTCGACTTCCAGGCCAACACCGATGAGCAGGTCGCGACGGAACTGAAGGCCTTCCACGCCCGGCCGGAGGGGCTCAAGGGCCTGATCCTCGATCTGCGCGGAAACCACGGGGGGCTTTTGGACCAGTCCGTCTCCGTCGCCGATTTCTTCGTCGACAAGGGCGAGATCGTGATTACGGAGTCGCGCGACCCCAACGACCGCGAGGTGCGGAACGGGCAGACGAAGGGCACCGAGCCGAACTACCCGATCGTCGCCCTCGTCGACGCCGACTCCGCCTCGGCCGCCGAGATCCTCTGCGGGGCGCTCCAGCGCCACGACCGGGCGCTGCTGCTCGGGGAACGCACCTACGGGAAGGGGTCCGTCCAGAAGCCCTACGAGATCCGCACCCGCGAGGGCACCGCGGTCCTCAAGATGACGATCTCCCAGTATCTGCTGCCCGGCCGCGTCTCGATCCAGCGGCGCGGCGTCGTGCCGGACGTCCAGCTCCTGCCGGCCCGCGTGCGCAAGGAGGTGCTGGACGTCGACGAGGATCCGATTTCGATGCGGGAGGAGGATTACGAGACGTCGCTCCCCAGCGCCGAGCGCCCGCCCCCGCCGCCGCCCTCCCCCTACGCCATCCGCTATCTCGCCCCCGAACTTCCGGAGGACGAGGAGGACATCGCCCTCTACACCGGCGCTTTGAACCTCGAGCGCGACGTCTCCGCCCAGATTGCGAAGGCCGCCCTCGAATCCGTCAAGGGGATGGAGGGCTTCTCCCGGACCACGCTGCTCGAAAGCCGCCGGAAGGCCCTCGACACCGTCCGCTCCTCGTTTGAAAGCAAGATCGCCGAGGCCCTCGCGAAGCGGAAAATCGACTGGTCGGAGGAGCCGGACGGGCCCGCCCCGAAGATCGTCGTGAAGGTTTTGGAGCCCGCGGCCGCCTGGTCGGGAACCGCCGGCGAGCCGATGAAGATCCGGATCGAAGCCGCCAACGAAGGAACCGTCCCCGTCCGCCGCCTCCGGGCCACCCTCAAGGCCGTGCGCGATCAGGACGGCGCCCCCATGGCGGGCGCCGAGGCGCTGTTCGACGCGATCCCGCCCGGCGAGTCCCGGATCGCCGAGGCGAGCCCCACCGTGCCCCCCGCGGCCGCGACCCGGCGCGATCGGATGCGGCTCGTGTTCCGGACCGACCGTCACGATTCGATCGCGGAGATCCCCGTGGCCGTCGACGTTGAGAGCCGCGGGCGCCCCGCATTCTCCTACGAATTCTCGGCCAAGGACGCGAACGGCAACGGCCGGATCGAGAAGAACGAGCGCGTCACGATTTCCGTCCGGGTCACCAACGAGGGCGGCGCGGCCAGCAAGGAGACGCTGGCCCTGCTTACGCCGAAGGGCGAGCGGCGCCCCTACCTCGTCGTCGGGCGGCACAACCTCAAGGACTTCAAGCCCGGCGAGACCCGCCCGATCGAGTTTTCCTTCGAGACGAAGGAAGGCTTCGCGGACCCCAAGGCGGAGTTCGATTTCACGATCTACGATCTCACGTTCGGGGAATCCCTCCGGGACCGCCTCTCCTTCCCGATCGAAGCGGCCGCCCTGCCCGCCGCCCCGGAGGTCCGCCGGCCGCCCCGAATCCGCATGGAGGCGGCGGCGAGAGAGACCGACGGCCCCCGCCTTCTGCTGCGGGGAACGGCGACGGACGAAGCCTCCGTGACCCGGATTGCCGTCACCGTGAACGGCGACAAGGCCCTCATGAAGATCGCCCCGCCGGGCGCGCGCGAACTCTCCTTCGACGGCCAGGTCCCTCTTCAGGAAGGGATGAACGAAATCCGGATCATTGCGACGGACGGCGGGCGGCTTGTCGGCCGGCAGTCTTTGTTCGTGCGGCGCAACCCGGATGGGGCCGCCAAAACGAAGTGATCACGTCCGCGGCCTCGTCGATGTCGTCCGTCAGGTGGTAGAGATCGAGGTCGGCCTTGTCGATGAACCTGCGCCCGCGGGCCTGCGTCCGGAGCCAGCGGTCGAATCCCTTCCAGTAGTCCTTGCCCATGAGGACGACGGGGAAGCGCTCGATTTTCTTCGTCTGGATCAGGGTGAGCGCCTCGGTGAACTCGTCGAGCGTCCCAAAGCCGCCCGGCATGATCACGAACGCGGAGGCGTATTTCACGAACATGACCTTCCGGCAGAAGAAGTAGTGGAAGGAGAGCAGGGTCCCGATGTGGGGGTTGGGTTTTTGCTCGAAGGGAAGATTGATGTTCAGCCCGATGGAAAGGCCC
>CAYHQZ010000087.1:7964-15283 GCA_964358555.1 uncultured Planctomycetia bacterium | reverse complement strand
GGCTCGGATCGTGGCGACCTGTCGGAGCACGGTCCAACGCCATGAATTTGTATACAGGCCGTGGACCGCGCGGAGACCGGGAGCAAGAGCCGAGCCCCCGCCCCGCGCCCGTGCCCGGTTTATCGCCCCAACGTGAAGTTCGACATCACGCGCACGACTACGCCGGCCGGGAGTGGTTGTAGAACCACTCGAGCATCTGGCCCGAGGAGCCTTCGTCCACGTTCTCCTGCGCCGCCGCGGCCTCCCCGCCCGCCTCGGGGAGGATCCCCTTCAGCTTCCACGCCCCGCCGAGGCGGCCGAAGGTCCAGTATTCCGTGAAGGGCGAGACATATTCCTGCCGGCTCATCTCCTTGCCGTTCTGCGAGAAGGATCGCTGGGCGTGGGCCCGGATCCGGACGACGTATTCGTCGTTTGCGTTGTCATTGCAGTTGCGGACGAGGACCAGCTCCACCTTCCGCACGCAGAGATTCCGGTAGGAGACCGTGACGCCCTTCGACCGCCGGTCGCGGATCCGCTCCAGGAACCGCGACGCTACGTCCGGGAAGAGATCGTCCGCGGGGACGCCGCAATCGTCCCCGGCCTCGTAGGCGAGGTAGACGCGCAGGAAGACCTGCCGGGCGCGCTCGAGCATCGCGCGGCGGTCCCACATCCTGTCGGTCTGGACGAGGAAGCCGAGGAGGCGTTCGATCTTCGTGTCCTTCGTCTCCTCCGCCTTCGATAGCCACGGCCCGGCGGGGCCTTGCGCGAGCGTCTCGCCGTAGATGTCGCGGAGGCCCTGCTCCGTGAACGGCTCGAAGAAGTTCTCGTCCTTGAGCGCGTCGGACTCGCGCGTCTGCTCGATCTCGCGCAGGAGCCAGCGGCCGTCCTGCTGCTGGAACGTCCAGAACTCCTGGAACCGGGCAGGTCCCTCGTCGCCGCGGAGCCATTTCTTCGTCCGATCGTCCACGTAGTGATCCGTCGCCCGCGCGGTGATGAGCGCGGTGAACTCGCGCAAGTCCTGCTTCTCGGTGTAGCGCACGTTCACGACGTCCACCGCCTCGACGTGGAGGCCGGCGATGACGTTGATCTCGTGGTTGCGGATCATCCCGCGGATCTGGGCGAGGTGCTGGCGGTAGAGGTCGGGCATGAGGAGGGGCTCCATGGGGCCGTACTCCCGCTTCTCCCAACATTCCTGCAGCTTTGTGAACGTGGCCCGCGCCGTCCCGACGAGGGTCTCGTGGCGGAACGTCGGATCCTGCTTCGCGACGAAATCCACGAGCCGCCGGGTCTTGCCGGCCTTCTTCTCGATGGCGGAGCGGCCGTGGCAGAAGTCGAGGTCCTCGTCCGCCTCGGCCCGCCTGTTCACGAGGTTGACCAGGATGATGAACCCGACAACGCAGCCGATAACGATCAGGGCGACCTGGGGGTCCCCGCCGCCCCCGCCGCCGCGGCCGCCCCAGGAGCGCCCCCCGCCCCCGAATCCCCCCTTGTTGTGGACCAGCACCCCCCAGGCAAAGAAGGTGTTCGGGGCGTCCGTCCGGAGGTTGTAGACCGTCGTGCGCGCCCGGACGCGCTCGATCCCGAGGATCGGCTCGGGGCGCAGGCCCAAGCCGTCGAAGACGAAGACCGAATCGCCCGCCTTCAGGCGCTCCAGCATCTTGAACGCGCCGCCGCCCACGAAGAAGGGATGCTCCTCCGTCACCTTCAGCGTCGCGGCGCGCGTCCGGACCACGCAATATTCGTCGACCTCGTGGACCAGGACCTCCAGGACCTTCGCCGCCGTCACCTTCCCGCCCGAATCGCTCGCGAGAAGGAGATCGCCCGCACGCACGTCCCGGATCGGGACCTGCGTCCCGTCGGATTTCAGGATCGGCGCGTCCGGCAGGAAGCAGCCCTTGTTGTGGACGAGGAGGCCGTTCGCGAAATACGTCCCGCCGGGGGAGACGAGGAGGTTGTAGGCCGGCCGGGAGGCCTTCACGCGGCGGACGGAGAGGACGGGAGCGGGCGCGAGGCGGCCGGCGGCGGAAACGAGCAGCCGATCCCCGGCGCGGATCGAGGACGCCGTCCGGAAGTCCCCGGACGCGGGCGCGGACCCGTCCCCGGCCGCGACCGCCAGCGGGTGCTCGGCCGTCACGCGAACGACCCGCCCGCCGGCCGAGATCTCGAGGTATTCGGAGGGATGGACCTCGAAGCACCCGAGGACGCGCGAAGGCTCGACCCCGCCGGCGCGCGACGCCATCACCTCGTCGCCCGGCCGGAGCCGCTCCACCGGCGCCGATCCCGCCGGCGTCCCGACAAGCGTGCCGGCCTCGAGGCAGCCGCCGCCCTTGTTGTGGACGAGCACCCCCCAGGCGAAGAACGTGTTCGGGGCGTCCGTCCGGAGGTTGTAGACCGCCGTGCGGGCGCGGACGCGCTCGATCCCGAGGATCGGCTCCGCGCGCAAGCCCAAGCCGTCGAAGACGAAGACCGAATCCCCGGGCTTCAGCAGGCCGAGCGTCTTGAACGCGCCGCCGCCCACGAAGAAGGGATGCTCCTCCGTCACCTTCAGCGTCGCGGCGCGCGTCCGGACCACGCAATATTCGTCGACCTCGTGGACCAGGACCTCCAGGACCTTCGCCGCCGTCACCTTCCCGCCCGAATCGCTCGCGAGAAGGAGATCGCCCGCACGCACGTCCCGGATCGGGACCTGCGTCCCGTCGGATTTCAGGATCGGCGCGTCCGGCAGGAAGCAGCCCTTGTTGTGGACGAGGAAGCCGTTCGCGACGAACGTCCCGCCGGGGGAGACGAGGAGGTTGTAGGCCGGGCGGGTCGCCTTCACGCGGCGGACGGAGAGGACGGGCGCGGGCGCGAGGCGGGCGCCAACGGCGACGAGGACCCGATCGCCCGGACGGAGCGCGGCGGCCATCCGGAAGAGGCCCGGCGCCTCCGCCGCCACCGGGTGCTCCGACGTCAGGCGCAGGACGCGCCCGCCCGCCGAAATCTCGATGGTTTCCGCCGGATGGACCTCGAAGCACGCCGCCACGCGCGACCGGACGAGCCGGCCGCCGGACGACGCGAGCACCTCGTCGCCGGGCGAGAGCCGCTCCACCGGCACCGCTCCCCCCGGCGTCTCGACGAGCGAGCCTTCCTCCAGGCAACCGCCCCCGCCGCGCGCCTCCGCCCTCGGGGGCGCGAACGGAAGGATCGCGAGGGCGGCCAGAAGCGCCGCCCGCCTGGCACGGATTCGGAACATGGCGCGAACCCCGGTCCCTACAGCAGCGCGGAGATGATCCCGGCCGCGACCGCCGCGGCCACCACGATGCTGACGCCCAGGATCCCCGCCGCGACCACGCGGCCGAAATACTCGGCGACCGCCACGTTGCCGCGGGCGATTTCCTTCTCCTCGTCCAGGTTCGGGGTCAGGCGGTTGAGAATCCGGGGGATGAAGGCCGACGCGAGGAGCATCAGCAGAATCCCGAGGATCCCCGCCAGGAGCGTATAGGCGACCGCCCAGCCGAGGCCCACCGCCTCGGCCGCCACCCGCGACGTCACGCCCAGTCCCGCTGCTTCAGCCAGCCACACGTTGCCACCTCCTGTCGTTCAGGGCCACGAACAGCGTCCGCGCCGGCGCGCCCGGCGCGCGCCATACGATACCAAGCCGGCGCCGGGGCGCGGCTCCCTACGGCTTGGCCTCCAGGGCGCGGATCGAGCGCTCGTAGAAATCGGCCTCGGTCGCGAGGCCGTGCGTCCGACAGAAGTCCGCAACCTTGCGATAGCGCGCGGCCGGCTCCACCTGGCTCGCGAAGCAGACCTTCGCGAGGCACTCGGGGCAGAGCCACAGGGGATGGCGATCGGACTCGGGGAGGCTGTTCGAGCCGTTCATGCAGCACTCGTAGGCGGTGCAGTGCTCGATGGAGAACATGTGCCCCGTCTCGTGGGCGGCCACCTTGATGGTGCGCAGCAGGCAGAGGCGGAAGGCCTCCTCGCCCGCGGTCGGATCGCCGAACCGGTGCAGCGACCAGACGCCGACCCGCTCGCGTAGCGACGCCTGCCCGAAGACGAAGTTCCAGCCCTCGCCGGGCCAGAGGTCCATCGCCGTGAAGGCGATCAGGGCCGCCGCGTCCGCCGGCACGCGGGGCTTCAGGACCTTGTCAAGGACGTGGGTGGAGAGGATCTGGGTCTGCTCCTTCCCGAGGACGGGCCAGCGGCGAAACGCCCGCGGCGGGAAATCGGCGACGGAGATGTCCGCCTCGATCCGGGAAGGCACCGCGAAGAAGAGCGACAGCCACTCGGCGGAAAGGTCCACGATTTTCCGATCGTCCTTACGGAATTCCCCGAGGGGGGCGACGCAGAGGACCCGGCGCTTGCCGCGGGGCATCACGGGATCGGAACGGAGCCACTTGCGGAAGGACTGGCCCGGCTCCGGGAAGCGCTCAAGCCAGTCGCCCTCCTGGACGGGACCCATCGCGGAATGCAGGGGCTTCAAGGCCTCCATCGCCGCCTCGAGCGAGGCCTGGGTAGGCCCGACGGGAGCGGCCGGCGTTTCCTTCGAGGCCGGAGCCTTCTGCGGCGCCGGCGCCCCCTTCGCCGGGCTCGCGGGCGGCGGGGCCGGGTTCGGGGCGGGCGGCTTCGTTCCCGGGCAGCCGGCGAGGGAGAAAAGCAGGGCCAGCGCGACTTGTCTTCTCATGGCGCCTCCAGTTCGACGAACGCGTGGACGACGGGCTGCAGCGGGCCGCCGAGGCGCGCCTGGCGCAGCAGCAGCGCGGGCGAGGGCTCGGCGGTCTGCGCGGGAAGGGCGCGGCCGTTGAGGGTGACCGTGACGGGCTTGGCCAGATCCGCGAGGGCAGGCGAAAGATAGATCCGCAGGCGACGGACGCCGCGCGTGTCCACGCGGATCCGGTTTCCCTCCTGGAACGAGACGGCCGCCCGCATCGGAGGATTCGTCATCTTCCGGGACTCCAGGACGTCGCCGCCCGGCGTGAGGTAGAGCTGGTCGTGGCGAAGCTCCCCCTCCGGGGCCTCCAGGATCTCGACGAAATGGTTGCGCCCGACGAGGGGCGAGGCGGCGGCGAGGACGCGATCCTTGCGGGCGGGGTCGCGGCGGACCTCGAGGAGGCGGTCGAGGATCTCGGCGTTCTTGTCCCGGAAGGGATCGTGCCCGCGGCCCGCCGCCTCGGTCGAACGGACGTCGAGGCCCGCGCCCTTGGCGGCCGTCGCGGCTTTCCGGACGTAGTCGATCGGGACGAGGCGGTCGGCGAGCCCGCTATACAGAAGGAGGCGCATCCCCTTCGCGTTCTCGATCAGCGGCGTCTCCGCGTCGGTGAGCGGCGGGCCCGAGCGCGAGACGGCGCCCGCGAACCAGTCCGCGTGGCTCGCGAGCAGCCGCCAGGCGCCGGCCCCCCCCATCGACATCCCGTCGGCGTAGACGGCGTCGGGATCCACGCGGAATTCCCGCATGGCGGCGGCCAGCGTCGCGCGGATCACCTCGTGGCCCGCGAGGCAGTTCGTCCAGCCCACCTTCGCCGCCGCGGTCGGCGCGACGACGATCACGCCCTTCCTGTCGAGGAGATCGCCGGAGGCGTCCCATCCGCGGATGAAGGCGGGCCCGCTGCCGTTTGCGCCGTGCAGCGCGAGGATCAGCGGATGCGCCTTCGCGGGGTCGTAGCCCTTGGGAATCCGCACCGCGTAGACGGCCTCGGCCTTCCCGGGAAAGAGATTTGCTTCGAGCCACTTGAGCTCGAGCTTCGCCTGCTCCCGGTAGGCCTTCGTCAGCTTCGCCTCGGAGGCCTTGTCCATCCTTTTCCGCGCCTCGGCGAGCCGGACGACGGACGGCCGCAGCACGGCGCGGCGCTCCTGGATCCCGGCGGGCGAGGCCCTGAAGGCCCGGCAGGACCGGACGAGCGCCTCCCACTCCCCCGCCGGGCGCGCGGGGCCGGCCAGGAGGGCCTTCAGCCGCTCCTCGGCCGCCTTGTCGTCGGGCTCGTCGAGGTAGGCGGCGACGCGCGCGGACGAGTCCCCGCCGGCGGGCGGGCTCGCCGCCTCCTTGGATGCGCCATGCGATGCCGCCGCGGCAGCGAGGGCGAGGAGCAGGGCCGTGATCCGCACGGATGCATTATCGCCCGAAATCCCCCGGGAGAGGCAAGGGCGTGCGCGGATCCGGGCCCGCCCCGTCGCTTCCCCGGCTTCGGCCAGGCGGCGAGGGTCACCCGGGCCTTCATTCCTCGCAAAACGCCATGCCGGGGAAGCGCCCCCGGATGCTGGAATCGAAGATCGCCCGGTTCTTGAAATAGGCGTTCGGATACAGGCGGACGTACCTCCCCAGCAGGCAGGCCGCGATGGCGACGTGCATCCGATCGGTGCGGACGGAAGCGAACCGCGCGACCGAGGCGAAGAAGCCGGCCGGATCCGATCGGTGATCCCCGCGAAGGCTCACGTCGTCGTTGCCGGAGGGAATGGGAACGCGCCGGGCGCTCTCCCGATCGCTCCGGAAGAAATGTCCCTCGCCCTCGCCGGGGGGAAACGCGGGCGCGCGGAGGCAGAAGGACATGTCGTGGCAGAAGAGCGCGCCGGGGGCGTTCCGGATGCTTTCGGCCGAGTCCCTCGCAAAGAGGGTCGCGTTCGGGATGGAAACCGGCCGGCCGAACGTGGACGGCAGGACGATAACGTCGAAGCGGCGGCCCCACCGGCGGGCGGCCCGCTCGCCGTGATCCCAGGCTTCGCACCATCCGCCGCCGCCGCCGAGGATCAGCGGGCCCTTGGACGCCTTCGCCCCCCAGCCGGCGAACCAGGGCGGCCGGCGCCATTCCTCGATCTCGAGCCCGATCTCGCGGAAGAAGGCGAGGCTGCCCGCGCGGATCAGGGCGTCCCCCCAGTTGCCCGGGTTCGCGAAATACGGGACGGGCCCCTTTCCGCAGCGGCGCCGCAGCGTCTCGCCGAGCCGGAGGAACTCCTCCGATCCCGCAAGCCCACCGGACGCGGCATCGCTCATGCGCCCACCCTACCCTGCGCGCCACCGGAGCGGAACGAGCGCCCGGACGGCCGCGCGGACGGCGCGATAGGCGCGCGGGTGCCGCAGCAGCCGGAGGCGAAGCCGCCGGGCGAGCAACGCCATCGGATGCCGCCGCGCGATCGCCGCCCGGAGGGCCCCGGCGAGCGCCGGATCACCGCCCCGCGATTCCAGCGCCGCCAGGTTCTCCCGGGCGTAGATTCGCTCGTTCTCGTCGACGAGCCGGAGGCCCCGGACGGGGCCGGCGTCGAGCGGGACGGGAAACGCCGGACAGCGCCCGAGCGCCCCGAGGGCGGCCAGGGTGATCATCGTCCGCAGGCACTTCTCGCAGCGCCCGCAGTTGAAGTGCTCACGC
>CAYHQZ010000087.1:0-7954 GCA_964358555.1 uncultured Planctomycetia bacterium | reverse complement strand
TTCTGGCACTCCGAGTCGTACGGACACGCGTTGTCGCACCGGCCGCAGTTGTAGGCGCCGTCCGGATTTTCCCAGCAGACCCGCAGGAGCCGGAGGGCGACGTCGTGCCGCGCGACCTCCTCGGCCTTCCGGATCCTGTCCACATCCCCGCCGAAATGCACGATCTCGAGGCCCTCGGAAGACCACAAGGGGTCCAGCGCGGGGTGCGAGCCCCACGGGATGGAGTCGCTGCTCGGGTGGCTGCCGGAGATGAACATGCGCCGGAACGCCGGAGCCAGGAGATGGGAAATCGCCGCCAGCGCCGCCCCGTTGGCGTGCAGCCCCCAATCCAGGCGCGCGTCCAGCATCGATTTCAGGTTCGTCCGGATCTCGACGACGCCCTTCCCGAAGGCGGCCGCCGCCTGCCGGACGGAATCCGTGGCCCGCCGGGCGAGGTCTTCCTCCTCGACGCGGATGTCGAAGCCTCGCAGAAAAATCAGATCGGTGATCTCGTCCCGGCGGGACAGCAGCGTGTGGAAGGAATCCAGCCCGCCCGAAAAAAAGAGGCCGACCCGTCCGCCGGGCGCGGGCGCGCGGCCGGGGGGACGGGCCGAGGCGTCCGGAAGGGCGACGCGCCGGAAGCCCCTCTCCCACGAGCAGAACATGTCCTGGATCGCGGGCACGGACGAAAGCAGGCGGGCGTCCACCGCGCCCACGCCCTCAAGGTCCGTCCGCGCCGCCATGCACGGAAGCAGCGCCGCCGCCAGGAACGCCTCCCGGTTGGGCGAGAGCGTCGCGCCCTCGGCGCGGAAGAAAATCGCGTGGTTCTCGCCGCCGATCCGGAACCCGACCTCGATGCCGCTTCCTTCGTCCAGGACCCGGACCTCCCCGATCCGCGACGCCGCCCGCCGTCTCCAGCCGAGCATCAGCGGGAGTCTACCCGCCGCCCCGCGAGGTTGGGCACAGGGCTAAAAGGACCAAGCGGACTGCATGTCGCGCGAGAACCCCCTCTCCGGAATCGCCGGAGGCGCGGGAACCGGCTCTGGCCGAAGATTCTGGCCGGGGCTCCAGAGCATCCGTTTCTCCCGGGAATAGAACAGGGATTCGCCCGAGAAGCCATCCCTCGGAACCTCGGGGAGGATTCCCTCCCGAACCAGATCCTGAAGGGAGGACGGGAGGGTGCCTTTCCGAGTCTCGTAGATTCGGATGGCGAGGATCGCGACGGTCGCCGCGCGATCGCTTCGCGCATTGTCCCGGAGGATCCGAAAGCGAATCGCGGACGGAAAGGCGAGGCCGAGGAATTCCCGCCCGACCGGATTTCGAAGCGCCTCGAAGAGGGTCCGGAGGAATGCCTTTTTCTCTTCGATGGTTATCTTGTCGGCCTTCCGCAGGGTTTCGATCGCCTGCTCGACCGTGCGATACAGGCGCTTCTGCTCCTTCTGCCATGCGTCATAGCGGTCGGTGATTTTTTTGGCGCGCCTGAAGTCCGCGTCTTTCCATGGACGGCGGACATTTTCCAGCCAGCAGAGATAGAAATCGTTCAGGCACGACATCGTTTCGTCCACGTCGATCATCAAGGGAGGCGACTCCAGGAAGGGTCGCAGGAGCGCCATCTCCTCATCCGTGATTCCCGGCCCGCCTTTCTTTTCGGCTTCCGCGGACATCCTCCGGAAATTCTCCTCGGACACGCCGCGGGCCTCGATCTTCCCCGCCAGCGAATCCAGGAGATAGACGAACGCCCAGTATTCCGCCTTCAAGGCAGTTTCCTCGTCCTCCGGCCGCAGCGCCGGCTTCGAGAGCCTGCGCAAGAGCCCTTTCAGCGTCGTCTCCGGAATTCCCTTCTGGCACGCAAGCCATCGAATCCCTTCATCCCCTTGAAACAGGCCCCCCAGGCCGATCGAATACCCGATGAGGCTTCCTTCGGCCTTCACGAGGTCCTCTCCGAGCGTGACGACCCCGGCGACCTCGTCGGCCGCGCGGTCGAACTTCCCCTCGGACGCCAGCCGCCGGCACCGGAGGAACTTGAGCTGCGTCAGCGTCTTCAGCCCAAGCAACGAGAACACATCCTCCGGAGGGTTCGCCCGGTCCACTTCCGGGGACTGGAAGCGAGGCCGCCGGAGGGCTTCCTCCAGAAGCCCCAGCGTCTCCCGATTCTTCCCTTCCCAGGCCTCCAGGATCTTCTTCGGCCGCTCGTCCGACAGCGAACCGGTCCATCGGCGGGAGTAGCTTGTCGCCTCTAGGATCTCGCCGGGGGGGACGCCTTCCAGGGAGAGTCGGTTGAAGGCGACGGCGCGCCTCGTTGCGCGGAAGAACGGGCCGAAGGCGTTCCGCTCTTCCGGAACAACCTCCCGCCGGTAGCAAAGCCGGGGATCCACGAGACGGAGAATTTCTCGGCGCACGGCGCGCCCCGAAGGAACCCTCGGGGCGGCCGGCGGAGCCTGGCATCCCGCGACGACACCGGCGACAAAAATGGCGAGTCCGATTCGGCAGGGGCCGAGCCGCGCATCCGTCTTTCTGCTTATTGACGCATGGCACTGGAACCTCCTGGCCTGCAAATTCACGGCAAAATTATAGCGGCACTTGGGAAGAACGGTCTGTTCCTGGCGGCTTCGGGCGCACGCCATGCACTCCTGCGGCGCGGCAACATACCCTACGACGGAATGCGCGGCATATAAGCGGGACGGGGAAAGGAGTGCTTCTTTCCCATATAATGTGTGCAAGGAGACTCGCAATCCGATGCCGGAACGAAGGCAGGTGAAAGACGCCCGTGGGCGCATCTGGACAATCGTCCGAATGCGCCTGGAAGAGGCCGAGGAGGAGGATGCCCGGTTCTGGCACGACGGCCTGTCCCCCGAAGCACGCGTGGCGGCTGTTTCGGACGCCTTGGATTCCTGCCAAAAGACCCGAGAGGCACATGCCGTCCCGCGACTACGAAGAGTTCATCGCCGCGCTCAACCGACATGAGGTCCGGTATCTCGTCATCGGGGCCCATGCGCTCGCGTTCCACGCCATCCCCCGCGCCACGAAGGATCTGGACATCCTCGTGGAGCCGGATCCCGATAACGCAAAGCGAGCCCTGAAGGCCGTCAAGGATTTCTTCGGCGGGGCGGAACTCGGATACACCGAGACGGATCTCTGCAACACGACGACCGTCATCCAACTCGGCTACGCCCCGGTCCGGATCGATCTCCTCGCGGGGCTTTCGAAGGATTTGCCGTTCGAACGGCTCTGGAAAAACCGCGTCCATGCGCACTTCGGAAACGTCCCCACCCACTACCTCGGGTTCGACGATCTCATCCAGGCAAAGGAGGCGGCGAATCGGCCGCAGGATCGCGTGGACGTGCGAACCCTGCGCCGGATCCGGGAGCAGATACAGAAAGGTCCGGAACGTCCCCACCCAAGGCCCCGAAGGCAGAAGTGACCCAACCCCCCCCACGGGGGGGGGAGGGTCACTCCTCATCCCGCTTGCATGATAATGGCGGCATGGCCGCGGGGCTCGCGAAACTCCTCCGGGCGCACCCGGCCTACGCGCGCGTCCTGGGGGCGCTGAAGGCGGGGATGGGCGCGAAGGCGGCGGGGTTGTGGGGATCGTCGCAGGGGCTTTTTCTTGCGGCGCTCGTCGAGGAAGGATTCGGGCCGTTCCTCGCAATCACGGCGGGACGCGAGGAGGGCGAGTCGCTCGCGTCCGACGCGCGGCTCTTCGGATGCGCGGGAGCCGCGATACTGCCGGAGCCCGAGGAGGACGCCTCTCGCTCGCCCGAGTGGATGCGGCTCCTGGGCAGGCTCCTCGGAGGCGACTTCCCGCCCGTCCTCGTCGCCCCGCTCGCCTCGCTCTGCCAGGCCCTCCCGGTCCCGGGTGCGCTCGAGGCGCGGGTCCTCTCGATCGAAACGGGCGACGAGCGGCCGCCGGCGGAGGTCGCGGCGATCCTCTCCGCGGCAGGGCTTTTGCGCGTGCCTGTCGTCTCGGCGCCTTGCGAGTTCGCCGTGCGCGGCGGCGTCCTCGACTTCTTCCCCGCGGGCTCGGAGACGCCGTTCCGGCTCGACTACCTCGGCGACGAGATCGAGACGATCGCGGAATTCGATCCGGAGACCCAGGCGAGCGCCGGGCGGCGGGAGCGGATCGACGTCTTGCTGGGGGGCGGCGAAAGGGTCGGCGGCGGCGCGACGCTTCTCGACTACGCCTTCGCTGGGGGAGAAAGTTGTAAAATTAAGTAC
Organism: uncultured Planctomycetia bacterium; assembly: GCA_964358555.1. GTDB lineage: Bacteria > Planctomycetota > CAYHQZ01 > CAYHQZ01 > CAYHQZ01 > CAYHQZ01. The sequence continues at coordinate 3,760 of CAYHQZ010000087.1, read as the reverse complement.
GTCCCCTATTTCGTGGAGCCGGAGGAGATCGGAAATCGGGCGGAAGGACGGGCGGGCGCGGCGGAAATCCTGGCGGCGCTCGCGGAGCGGCCGGGGGTCTCGATCCGGGCGCTGGCCGCGCCGGATTCGGATGCCGCCGACTTCGGCGTCCGCTCTCTTACCCGCTTCGAGGGATCGCTCGTGGAGGTCGCCTCGATCCTGCGCGACCTGTCGGCGCGCGTCCCGCGAATCGTCCTGTTCGCCCACAACGAGGGCGAGGAGGCGCGCATCCGGGGGATTCTCGCCGACGCGATTCCGCCGGAGGCGCTTTCGCGGTTCGAATTCAAGCGCGGCCACCTCGCGCGCGGGTTCGAGACGATCGAGCCGCCGGCCGCGGTGCTCGGCCATCAGGAGGTCTTCCACCGCTACGCCCACCGCCGGCCCGTCACGGCGGCGGAGGAGAGCGCGGCGCAGGCAACGGATCCCTTCGGGGCGTTCTCCCCCGGCGACCGCGTCGTCCACGAGGACCACGGGATCGGGATCTTCCGGGGGATCGTGCGGCTTTCGAAGGGCGAGGGCACCGTCGAGCACCTCGCGATCGAATACGACGGCGGCGCGCGCGTCCTCGTCCCGCCCGAGAAGGCCTCGTGCGTCTCGCGCTACGTGGGCCCGGGCGAAGGCGAGCCGGCCCTGCACGTCATCGGCGGGACGCTCTGGGGGAAGATCCGCGAGCGCGTCGCGGAGGCGACGGAGGGGCTGGCGAAGGAATTGCTCGAGGTCCAGGCGGCGCGGGCCTCCGCGCCCGGCTTCGCGTTTCCGGCCAATGACGCCCTCCACCGTTCCTTCGAAGCCGCCTTCCTCTATCCCGACACCCCCGACCAGCAGTCCGCCTGGAACGCGATCCGGCGCGACCTCGAGGCCGCGCGGCCGATGGACCGCCTGCTCTGCGGCGACGTCGGTTTCGGGAAGACCGAACTCGCCATCCGGGCGGCCTTCAAGGCGGCGTCCGCCTCGAAGCAGACGGCCGTCCTGGTCCCGACGACGATCCTCGCCGAGCAGCACCGCCAGACGTTTGCCGAGCGGTTCGCCGATTTCCCCGCGCGGGTCGAGATGCTCTCGCGGTTCGTCTCGGGAAAGGCCGAGCGCGAGGTCCTCGAGGGACTCGCGTCGGGCGCCGTCGACGTCGTCATCGGGACGCACCGGATCCTGCAGCCGGACGTCCGCTTCAAGGATCTGGGATTGGTCGTCGTGGACGAGGAGCAGCGATTCGGCGTCCAGCACAAGGAGCGTCTCAAGGCCCTGCGCGCCAGCGTCGACGTCCTCACGATGACGGCGACGCCCATCCCGCGAACGCTGCACATGGCGCTGTTGGGCCTGCGCGACGTCTCGAACTTGAAGACCGCCCCGCCGGGCCGCCAGCCCATCGAAACCAAGGTCGTCCCGTTCGACCCTGCCCGCGTCCGCTCCGCGATCCGGCGCGAGATCGAGCGCGACGGCCAGTGCTTCTTCGTCCACAACCGCGTCCAGTCGCTGCCGGCGCGCGCATCCGAAATCCTGCGCCTCGTGCCCGAGGCGAGGCTCGCGATCGCGCACGGCCAGATGGCGGCGCGCGAGCTCGAATCCAAGATGCTCGAATTCCTCGCCGGCCGGGTCGACGTGCTTTGCTGCACGACGATCATCGAGTCGGGAATCGACGTCCCCAACGCGAACACCATCTTCATCGACCGTGCGGACTGCTATGGTCTCGCCGACCTGCACCAGTTGCGCGGCCGCGTCGGGCGCTACATGCGCAAGGCCCACGCCTACCTGCTGCTCTCCCCGGGGACGCTGCCGTCCTCGCAGGCGGCGCTGCGGCTCAAGGCCCTGGAGGAATTCTCCGAGCTCGGAAGCGGCTTTCGGATTTCGCTGCGCGACCTCGAGATCCGCGGGGCGGGAAACCTGCTCGGCTCCGAGCAGCACGGCCACATCGCCTCCGTCGGCTACGCCCTCTACATGCGCCTCCTCGAGGACGCGGTGCGTCGGGTCCGCGGCGAGCCGCCCCGCGCGCGCGTCGAGGCGATCGCCGACTTGCCCGTCGCGGCCGACGTCCCCGAGACGTGGCTGCCCGAGCCGCGCCTCCGGATCGATCTCTACCGCCGCCTCGCGGAGGCGGAGGGCGAGGCCATCGGCGGGCTCGAGCGCGAGATGGCCGACCGCTACGGCGAGCCCCCGCCCGAGGCCGTCCGGCTCGTGCGCCTCGCGCGCCTTCGGGAGCGGATGCGATCGCTCGGCATCCGCCGCCTCGGTCGCGCCGGCGACTTTTTGCGCCTCGCCTTCGAAAGCGCGGCCGCCGCGTCCTCCGCCGCCGCCTCGCAAGCGGCGCTGGGCCGGTCGCTCCGGATGATCGAGCCCGACGCCGCCGTCGTCGCCCTGCCCGACGACTTCCCCGACGGCGAGCCCCTCCTCGCGCTTGCCGAGCGCCTCCTGGGCGCCGCCCCCCCGGAACGCCCCCGAAAACGGTATGTTCTAAAGAGACGAACGACCCCATGAGCCCCCTTCTTCCTCTCCCCGCCCTCGCGCTCGCCGCTTTCCTCGCCGCGGCGGCGCCGCCGGCCGGGCCGAAGGCCGCGGAGGATCCGCCGCGCGAGGCGACGCCCGCCCGGCCGGGCACGCCTTCGAAGGGCGTTTTGGACAGCAACCGGATCCTCGCGCGGGTCGGCCGCGAGGTCGTCACGACGCGCGACCTGGTGCAGATCGAGATGGACCGCGACCGGGGATTCAAGATGACGGTCCCGGTCGGCGAGGACGAGCGCGTCGATCTCGACGAGGTCCTGCCACTGCCGCCCGAGGGGGCCGACCCGATGACGCGCGCGCTGGAGCGGCGGATCCTCCAGCTGCTGGCCGCCGAGCACGCCAAGGCCGCCTACGGGGACAAGCTGAAGGAATCCCTGGAGGCCTACCGGGAGCAGCTGCTGGAGGAACTGCGCGAGAAGCTGAACCTCGCGGGCCGCAAGGCCCTCGAGCGGCGGCTCGAATCCGAGGGGATGCCGCTTGCGCGCCTGCTCGCATTCAAGGAGGAGGAGGCCCTCATCGGCTTCCTCGTCGAGGACGCCGCCGTCGGATCGGAGCCCGGGCCCGCGGACATCGCCCGCTACCTCGCGGACCGGCCGGCGCGGTTCCGCCGCCCCGCGCGCGTGACGTTCCGCCAGATCCTCCTCGTCCCCCCGCTCGAGGAGGCCCGCCGGCTCGCGAACGACCTCCGCGCGCGAATCGACAAGGGCGAGCGCTTCGAGGACCTCGCGAAGGCGCACTCGCAGGACAGCCGCGCGCCCGAGGGCGGCCTCTTCGGCCCCGTCGCCGAGAAGGATCTGGACGCCCCCCTCGCCGAGGCCCTGAAATCCCTCGCCCCCGGCGCGGTCGCCGGCCCCGTCGAGACGCGAATCGGGCTTCACCTCCTCCGGCTCGAGTCGCGCGAGGCCGAAGGATCGGTCCCCGTCGAGGAGGTCGAAGGCGAGATCCGCCGGACGCTGCGGCGCGAGACCATCCGCCAGCGCCTCTCCGAGAAGTTCGCGGAGATCCGCGCCAAGACCCCGGTCTCCCGCGAGGGCGCGGACGAGCCCAAGCCCGCCCCCGCCCCGAAGCCGCCGGAGACGCCCGCCCCTCACCCATCAACTTCGCAATAAGGGAGGGGCATGGCGGCGCCGCCCCTTGTATTCCTGGGACCGAAAAACAAGGAGGGCGAGGGGTGGGGGCTCGGATCGCGGCGACCTGTCGGAGCGCGGTCCAACGCCATGAATTCGTC
>CAYHQZ010000086.1:0-15414 GCA_964358555.1 uncultured Planctomycetia bacterium | reverse complement strand
TGCCAACCGCCCCCCCCCCGCCCCCGCCCGACTACCGGGGGGGGGGGCACGCCACTCACGACGTGCTCGTAGGTGCACACCCCGGTGGGCAGGATCTGCGGGATGTCCGTGTCGGCGATCGTGGGGAAGCCGTAGTTGATGGCGCCCGCGGCCGCGGCGTATTTCTCGCGGTCCACGGGGCCGAGTGCCAGCACGAACGCGAAGATGCGGTTCTTGTTGTACTTGAGGTTCCGCCGGAAATCGCCCGGCTGCACGCCGCCGAACGCCAGCGCCGCGCGGTTCGCGAATCCGAGCGCGTAGATGGCCGCCGACACGTCGCGCCCGAACGGCACCAATCGCGTCTCCCAGCCGAGCTGCACGCCCTCGGACTTAAGCTGCTCGGCGAACGTCGTGTCGTGGCTGCCGCCGGCCATGAAGACGTAGAGGTTTTTCTCCTGCAGCTCTCGCGCGATCCGGACCGCGATCTTCGCGTCGGGCGCGGCGCCGACGACGGCGGCGAAGCCGGGGGCGGTGCCGTCCACGAATTCCACGCCGCGCTCGCGCATGATGACGTCGTTCGCGGCGCCGAGCCAGATGCCGCCCACCGGGTCGGGGCCGATGACCGTTTTGCAGGCCTCGATGCATTCAAACGCGAACAGCGTCGCGGCGCCGGCGTCGAGCGTGGCGCCGAGGTACGGCAGCCACAGCTCCTTCGAGGGGGGATCGGGCAGGAGCTTCTCGCACTGGTCGAGGACGCCCTCGAGATCGCCCAGGGTCGAGACCTTGCGCCCCGTGAAGGAGTAGATCACCGGGAGAAAGTAGGCCGTCGAGGGGAACCCGACCGGGTGCGCCGCGCCGCGGGCCTTCAGCGCCTCGCCCAGCATCGAGCGCGCCCGCGAAACAGCCTCGTGCGCGCCGAGGATGGCGTCGGTGCAGATGGCCTTAGACATCCAGCGTCCTCCGGTCCTTCATGTCGAAGAGCTTTCGCTCGGCCTTGCGGTTGATGCCCAGCGCATCGCGCTTCTTCTCGATGTGCGCCACGACCGCTTCCGCCGCCTGCTTCGCGTTGTCGATGTAGTGGAACTTCGCGCCGGTGAGGCCCTCGACCTCCTGGCAGAGGAAGCTTGTCACGGCCTCCGACCCCGCCGTGTGGAAGGGCCGGCCGAGGATGACGTCCACGCCCGATGCGACGAAGTAGTGGCCGATGGCCACGGCCTTCTCGCTCATCCATTCGGGCGCGATACCGATCGCCGGCAGTTCCGACAGGTCGTTGCCCAGCCCGCCTTCCAAGACGACGTAGGTCGCCGCCATCAGGATGCGCGAGTTGTCCACGCAGGAGCCCATGTGCAGCACCGGCGGGATGCCGACCGCCTCGCACACCTCGCGCAGGCTCGGCCCCGCCTGCTTGAGCGCCGCCTCGGGCGTCAAGAGCCCCGCCTTGCCGCACGCCACCGCTGCGCAGCCGGTCTGGAGCACCAGGATGTTGCGCCGGATCAGCTCGCGCGTGAGCGTCAGGTGATACTCGTCCATCTTGCCGCGCGCGTTGTTGCAGCCGACGATGCCCGCGATGCCGCGGATGCGGCCGGTGATCACGGCGTCGTTCAGGGGGCGGAAACTGCGGCGGAACGTGCCGCCGAGGATGTTGAAAATCGCCTCGTTCGAGAACCCGGCCACCAGCGGCGACTTGTCTTTCGGAATGGCCACCTTGCGCGGGTCGCGGCGCGGGTAGTTGGCGATGGCCTTGAGCAGGATCGCCTTGCTGCACTCGATCGCGCGGTGCTCGTCGAAATCCATCGCCTCCGCGCCGATGTTCTTCGCCATGGGGCTCGTCGTCACCACCAGGGTGTGGTAGCAGCGCGCGACTTCCGGCAGCGACGCCATGCAGCACTGCACGTCGGTGATCATCATCTCCACCGCGCCGGTGATGATGGCCAACTCCTGCTGTAAAAAGTTCCCCGCGACCGGCACGCCGTGCCGCATCAGCACTTCGTTCGCCGTGCAGCAGATGCCGGCCAGGTTGACGCCCTCCGCGCCGGCGGCCCTGGCCGCGGCGGCGATCTCCGGATCGCGCGCGGCCGCGACGAGCATTTCCGTGAGGGACGGCTCGTGGCCGTGCACCAGCACGTTGACCTTCTTCTCCTCGAGGACGCCCAGGTTCGCGCTTCCGCGGATCGGGTGCGGCGTGCCGAAGAGGATGTCGCTGACGGTCGTGGCGATCATGGAGCCGCCCCAGCCGTCGGCGAGGCCCACGCGAAGCCCGGTGCGGATCAGGTCCCGGTAGTCGTGGTCCACGCCCATGTTGGTGCGGTGGAGCGCCTCGACCACCGAGCGATCGATCCCGCCGGGTGAGAGTCCCTGGCGCTTCCAGAGGGCCTGGCGTGCGGCCGGGGCCAGCTTCAGCGTCTCCAACGGCCCTTCCTGGCGAGTGAATTCCTGCTCGAAAAGATGCGCCAGGTCGCGGGCGACTTCCCGCGCGTCCTTCCCCGATTCGGCGATGCCCCAGGCGCGGGCCGCCTCCCGCAGGCGCGTCTCGTCGCGAATGACGAAATCGCCCCCGCGCCCCTCGGCGGCGGCCTTCAGCAGGTGGACGAGGTGCCGGCCGTGGTCCGAATGCGCCGCGGCGCCGGCGGCGACCTCCCGCAGCAGGTTGCGGGCCGCGATGGTGTCGGCGTCCGCGCCGCAGATGCCGCGCGGGGCTTTCTTCGTGATCCGGCAGGGCCCCATGTGGCAGATGCGGCAGCACAGGCCGTCCGTCCCGAAGGGACAGCCCTTGCCTTGCGCGTCGGCGCGCGCGAAGGCGTGCGACACGCCCTCCGCGGACGCCTTGGCGAGCATGGCCTGGCTCGCCTCGTCCGCGGCGATGTCTGCGGGCTGTTTTTCGGCCATGGTGATTTTTCGGGGGGAAACTCGCCGCGGAACGGCCGTAGTTGCCGACCGACTGGAAGCGATGATTGTCGGGGCCTACCATGCTGTCAAGGCCGAGGCCATGCGGCCTGGAGAGGGGATATGCGTGGGTCTGAAACTCGCCGTCAGCGGCAAGGGGGGGGTGGGGAAGTCCACCCTCGCCGCCGTGTTCGCGCGCCTGGCCGCGGAGGAAGGCGGGCGCGTCCTCGCCGTGGACGCCGACCCCGCCGCCAGCCTTGCCGCGACGCTCGGCATGCCCGCCGACGAGCAGCGCAAGATCGTTCCCTTGGCCGAACGCCGGGCGTTGATCGAACAGCGGACCGGCGCCAAGGTGCGCCAGTACGGGCAGATCTTCAAGCTGAACCCCGACGTTTCCGACATTGCCGAACACGAATCCGCCTTTTTCCGCGGCATCCATCTCCTCGTGCTGGGCGCCATCGAGCGCGGCGGGTCCGGGTGCGCCTGTCCCGAGAGCGTCGTGCTGCGGGAACTGGTGGCCGATGTCATCCTTCGCAAGGACGACTGCGTCATCCTGGATATGGAGGCAGGCCTCGAGCACCTCGGCCGCGCCACGGCACGCGGGGTGGATCTGCTGCTGGTGGTGATGGAACCCAGCAATCGCGCCATCGAGGTCGCAGCCAGCATCCGGCGCCTGGCCGGCGAGGCCGGCATCGGGCGTGTCGCCTTCGTGGGCAACAAGGTGACCGGACCTACGGACGAAGCCTTCCTGCGGAATGCCATCGGCGACGGCCGCTATCTCGGCAGCCTTCCGTTTCACGAGGCCGTCCAGCGGGCCGATCGAGAAAATCGCTGCGTTCTCGACGTCGGCCCGCCCGAACTGCTTGACGGATTCATCCGGCTCTGGGGGCTTGTCAAGGCGGCGGCCCAGGCGCCCGCCGTTCCTGCTTGACACTGCCGACCACCGTCTCCAAAATCCTCCCCTCGGAATTCCGAGCCGTAAGAGTCGTACGCCCACTTTTGGAGGAGGTCGCGAATGAACGTCAAGCCGCGTTGCACCGCAACGGCCATCGGTTCCCTGCCGCATCCTGATCCGGAACAGGCGCTGAACGTCATCCTCAACGCCATTCCGGACGCGCCGATCTGGCCGCAGCTGCCCAAGCTGGGCCTTCGCGAGCAGATGGAGATCCAGTACTCCGAGGGCATGCCGCGCGTCGTGATCGATGACGTGAAACGGCGCATGTTCTTCGACACCGCCGGGGATACTTCCGAGGACCTGGCGAAGTTCTACGAAGGCTACATGGCTGCAACGGAGCAGGGCGACTTTTCGGCCGCCGCCATCAGCCCCAAGTTCTCCGCCGGCATCGGAGCCCTCGAGAAGCGACTGAAGTCGCTCAACAAGAAGCGTCCCTTCGTGAAGTGCCAGACGACCGGCCCGATGTCGTTCGCCCTCACGATCGTGGACGAGGCCAAGCGGGCGATCTACTACGACGAGGAGTTCGTGGACGTCGTCGTCAAGGCGCTGGCGATGAAGTGCCGCTGGCAGATCCGCAAGTTCAAATCCTTTGCCGACAATGTCATCTGCTTCGTGGACGAGCCGATCCTGTCCGCCTACGGCAGTTCCACCTACGTTTCCGTGAAAAGGTCCGATGTCATCGCCAAGTTGAAGGAGGTCGCGGACGCCATTCACGCCGAGGGCGCGCTGTCGGGCATCCATTGCTGCGGCAACACCGAGTGGTCCATCCCCGTGGATGCCGGCGTCACCATCGTGAATTTCGACGCCTTCCAGTTCGGCGAGTCGGTCGCGCTCTACCCGGAGCACATGAAGCGCCACCTCGTCGAGAAGAAGAACGCGCTGGCCTGGGGCATCGTGCCGACCAGCGCGGCCATTCGCGACGTCACGAGCGCGCAATTGGCCGACAAGTTCGCGGGACTCGCGGACCACCTGGCCAAAAAGATCGGCGTGGATCCGAAGTTCGTCGCCGAGCAGGCGTTCATCACGCCGTCCTGCGGCACCGGCTCGATGGATATTCCGGACGCGGAACGCGTGTTCGCGACGCTGGCGGAAACCAGCGCGATGCTGAAGCAGCGGTACGGCTTTTCACGCGGTTAGGGGATCGGAAATCGTTGAGAGGAGAACACATGGCTTTCGACGCGACTCAAAAACTGACGTGCGCCAACTTCGCGGCGCTGCCGACGCTGTGCTCCGACGGCGCCTGGGGCACGGAACTTATGAAACTGGGCGGCAAGCCCGGCGAGGTCAAGGATTTCTGGAACGTGACCGCGCCGGACAAGGTGTTCAAGGTCGCCAAGTCCTACGTGGATGCCGGCTCGCATATCATCCTCACCAACACCTTCAACGCCAACCGCATCTCCCTCGCGCAGCACGATGCCGCCTCGCGCGTGACGGAGTTGAACAAGGCGGGCGCGGAGATCTCCAAGAAGGCCGCCGCCGGCAAGGCCTACGTATTCGCTTCCATCGGCCCGACCGGCAAGATGGTTTCCATGGGCGATCTCTCCGCCAAGGACGCCGAGGACGTCTTCGCGGAGCAGGCCGCGGCGCTGGCGGCCGGCGGCGCGGACGCCATCGTGGTCGAGACGCAGTCGGACCTGGCGGAGGCCGAGGCCGCGCTCAAGGCCGCGCGAAAGGCCACGGGGCTGCCGGTGGGCGTCTCCTTCACCTTCGATTCAGGGAAGGACAAGGACCGCACCATGATGGGCGTCACGGTGCCCCAGGCCTACGAGATGGCCAAGGCCAACGGCGCCAGCTTCGTGGGCGCGAACTGCGGCCTCGGCATCGAAGGCTACATCGCCATCGCCCTGGCCTTCGCCAAGTGCGGAAAGGAATTGCCCATCTGGATCAAGGGCAACGCCGGCAAGCCCGAGGTCGGGCCGGACGGCAAGTCCGTCTACAAGGCCACGCCCGACATCTACGCGAGCGCCGCCAAGCCGCTCCTGGACGCCGGCGCGCGCTTCGTCGGCGGCTGCTGCGGCTCGACGCCCGCCCACATCCGCGCCCTCGTGGAGGCGGTGAAGAAGGCGAGAAAATAGCGCGTTTGGAATGAGCTGGACGCTGGCGATCACGGGCAAGGGGGGCGTGGGGAAGAGCACGTTCGCGGCGCTGGCCGTGCGATCGCTTGTGGAGCGCCGCCGTGCGCCCGTCCTGGCCGTGGACGCCGATCCCAACACCACGCTGGACGCCATGCTCGGCGTCGCCGCCGCCTCCAGCGTGGGCGGCGTGCGGGAGCAGGCCAAGGCCCTCGCGCAGCAGGACTCCGCCGGCGGTATGGGAAAGCAGGAGCTCCTGGGCATGAAGATTCACGAAGCGCTGGTCGAAGCCGACGGCTTCGACCTGATCGCCATGGGCCGCCCCGAGGGACCGGGATGCTACTGCTGCGCCAACAACGCCCTGCGCGCGGTGATGGCCCGCCTTGCCGCCCCCTATGCCTCCGTGGTGATCGACAACGAAGCCGGCCTGGAGAACTTGAGCCGGCGGACGGTTCAGAAGACGGACTGGCTCGTCTTCGTGGCCGAACCCTCCGCGCGCGGGCTCGCCACCGCGCGGCGGCTCTACGACCTGGCGCTGGAGATGAAGATCGAGGCGGAGGCGTTCGGCCTGTTGCTGAACCGCGTCCGCGACGCAGGCGTCCTGGAGCGCGCGCAAACGTTCTTCGCAAAGACGCCCGTGCGGATGCTGGGCGGCCTTCCGGAAGACGATGCGCTGCGCGAGGCCGGAGAGCGGGGCGAGCGGGGCGAATCCGTCTTCTCCCTTCCCCCGGCCAATCCCGTCCTGCGGAAAGCCGGGGAAATTCTCGATCGCATGATCGCCCCGCGGCATCCGCCGGCGTCCGTCGCGTAGATCCCGCCCCTACGACGGAAACGGAGATGACGGCGGGATCTCGCAGGCCTCGTCGCACAGGCCGCATTCCACGCAGCGAAGGGGATCCACCCGCCGCCCGCCGCCGGGGGCGGGGGAAATCGCGTCCATGGGGCAGGCCCGGCCGCACCGGGCGCATCCCGTGCACCGTCCGGCCGCTAAGGTCCGGCGGCGGAAGGCGAACTTCGCGCAGACCCCGAGCAGGACGCCGTAGGGGCAGACGTAGCGGCAGAAGGCGCGGGGGATCACGGCGCACACGGCCAGCGCGCCGGCGAGGAAGGCCCAGGCCGCGAAGTCCCCGACGCCTACGGCGCCCGGCTCCGCCCACGCCGCGCCGCACAGCGCGAGGCCCTTGCGGATCAACGCCTCCGCTTCGTGGAATGCCGTTACGAAGGGATCGAGGCGGCAGACGAGGTTCAAGGGGCCCCGCAGGGCGATCCAGGCCGTGGCCAAGACGAGGGCGACCGGGATCCATCGCAGGACCCGGTCCAGGATTCGGGGCACGCGGACGTACCGGGCGCGGCGATGGATGATCAAGTGCTGGACGGCGCCCTGGGGGCAGACCGTTCCGCAGAAGACGCGGCCCGCCGCGAGCGCGACGGCCAGCGGAAGAAGGAAGAGGGCGAGCGTGACCGTGCCGACCAGCTCCGGATGGACGATCCCGCGGGCGACAGCGGCCGTGGCGCCGATGGGGCAGATGCATCCCCCGCGCCAGAATCCGAGGTAGAGGAGGGAGGCGGTCAGGAGGAGCAAGAGCCACCGGGTCCGGGCCCGCCGGATCACGAGCACGATCCCGGCGGCCAGCAGGAGGGCGGCCGCGGCCAGGTCCGCGTACTCCCAGGCCGGTCCCCGGAAGGGCCGGTAGACGACCGGCTCGAGGTTCCTCTTGTACTCGTCGATGTCGGGTTCCGGCGGCGCCGGCGGTGGCTGGGCGGGGGCGGCGGCGGGCTGCGGCGCGGCGGGCTCCGCCGGGCGGGGACTTCCGCCGGAGGGAGCGTCGCCTGCGTAGGCTTGGGCGAGGAAGGCGGCGAGCGCCGAAGCCAGCAGGAGGGCCGTCCAGGGGAGGCGGTCGCTCACGGGGATGGCTTGCGATTCGCTCCGGCGGGCGCGATCGGGTTCGGCGCGGGATGGTCCGGACGCAGCGTGGCGACGCTGTCGAGGGGGACGCGCCGGACCGCCCCTTCGGGGCAGGCCCGGGCGATCGCGCAATCGCTGCAGCCGAGGCAGAGGTCCGGGCGGATGACCATGAACATGGACTTGGAGCCGTAGCGGTTGCACTCCCGGGCGCACCGGGCGCACCCGTTGCATTTCGCCGCGTCGATGTCGTAGAGGTAGTAGCCGTCCAGCCCGCCCGAGTGGCGGATGCGGGCGACGGCGTCCAGGGGGCAGACCTTCGGCTGCTCGTCGATCCGATCGCTTGGGGCCTTGAGATTGGTGATGTGGCCGTAGCAGACGACGCAGTTGGAGCACAGCCGCTGGTCGTTGAGCGCCTTGGCGGCGGACGGCGTGCGGACGCAGGCGCTCGCGCAGGCGTCGCAGAAGACGCACTTCGACGGATCGATCTGCCAGCCGTGGCGGGGTGCCGCCGGGGCGCCGTCGCCCTCCTCCTTCGGGGCGAGCAGGACGCGGAGGGCCGTTCCGCCCAGGGCCGCAGTACAGGCCGCCCGCCCCAGCCACAAGCCGAAGGCCCGCCGCGTCACGGGCCCGGCGGGAGGCGTGTCCGTCATCGGTGCTCCGGCAGGGGCTTAAGCCCGGCCGGCGACCACGGCACGGGCTCGGCGAACCCGTCGCCCAGGAGGGATTCCTTCAGCGCCGGGTCTTCGGCCAGGGACAGAAGCGCGCATCGGAGGCGCCAGGCGGTCGCCTCCGGAACCCGACCCATGTCCAGCAGGAGAGAGGCCATCGGGATGGGGGGCGCGGTCGCGCCGAGGACCCGGAAGTCGGTCTTCGGGGCCACGTCCACGAGGCAGTCGGCGTCGAACGCGTAGTCGCTGACGGCGGCGGCGTCCGCCTTGCCGTCCAGGAGGGCCCCCAGGCATTCAAGACAGCTCGAGAACTCGGTCCGCCCGACCCGGGCCGGGTCCGCGCCGCCGGCCTTGAGCATCGCGAGGACGCCGTGGTGCTTTTCGTAGGCCGACGGCTGCCCCATCGCCAACCGCCTTTCTTGGAGTTCGGCGACGGACCGGACGGGGGAGTCCTTCTTCACGATCACGATTCCCGTCAGGCCGCGGCGGCCGTCCGGGCCGGTCAGGTCGGCGACGCGCCGGTAGTCGCGCCCCGCCCCGCGGGAGGCGACGAGGATCGGCCAGGGCTTGGCGAGCGCCCCGTCCACGTCGCCCGCCCGCACCCGCGCCCCGACCGCCTCGACGCCGGAGGGGAGGTAGACGAACTCCATCTCGATCCCGTGATCCCGCCGGAGGCGGCGGAGCAGCGGCTCGAAGTCCCGCTTGGCGACGCGGTTGACGCATTCGCAGGCGGTCTTTCCGCAGAATGTCTCGTTGACGGCGATTTTCAGGCGGACCGGCAATGCGTCGGCGATGGCGGGCCGCGGCCCGGCGAGCGAGGTCGTGTCGGATCCTCCGCCGGCCGCGCACCCGGCGAGCAACCCGGCGAACAGCGCCATCCGGGCCGGAGAACGGCGGCGGCGCCTCATCCTACTTGGCCGGCTTGCCGGCGGGGCCGCACTTGACGACGTATCCCTTGGACGTGTTGCCGAGGTAGACGTTGCCGCCGGAATCCACGGCCATGGGGATGTAGGAGCAGCCCTCCACGAGCTTCTGGACGTCCTTGAGCGCCTGCTCGCAGCGGGCGCCGTCCGCGCTGAAGATCTTCAGCAGGGTGTCGTGCTTCTCCGCGGTCATGAGGCGGCCGTCCGGCAGCTCGACCACGTTGACGGGATTGCAGCAGCTCTGGAAGGACGATTCGTCCTCGCCCCGCTTGCCGAAGGCGCCGAGCTCCTTGCCGGCGGGATCGAGCCTAAGGACGCGGAAGGCCCCCAGGTTGGCGACGAGGATGTTCCCCTTGCTGTCCGCGTTCACGCCGAAGATGCCGCAGCAGAGGCGGATCCCCTTGCCGATGGAGGCCTTCTTGCGGCCGGTCGCGGGATCGAGGAGCAGCACCTCCCGCGCGGAGTTGTCGGCGACCAGGAGCGTCTTCTGGGCAATTGCCGCGCTCGCGCAGGCCTTGACGTCCGGCAGCGGCATCTCCCGCAAGGTCTTGCCGTCGCGGTCGAAGACCTTGCAGGCCACGCTCTCGGTGATCGATACGGGCCGGCCCTTGCGCGGACCCGTGGTCGCCGGTTCGACCTTCCGCGTGGCGGCAAGGACGAAGATCTCGCCCCCATCGCCGCAGGCGAGGACCGAGGGCTTTTCCATCCCCGTCGCGAATTCTCCCGCCGGTTTTCCGTCGCGGTCGTAGAGCTTGACCTTGCCAGAGTCCAGCAGGACGACCAGCCGGTTGTCCGCGTCGCAGGCGACGAAGGCGAGCCCCTTCAGATCGTTCTCCCCGATCTTGCCCTTCTGCTCGTACGCCGCGGCTTTGACGCTGTCCGGCGGGGTGGGGCTCGGCGCTGTCGGAGTCGGCGCGGCAGGCGGCAGGGCTGCGCTGTCCGGCGCGGGGGGAGGCGCGGCGGGCGGCGGCGCGTCGGGGGCCAGAAGGCAGGCGGCCGCAAGGAACAGCGGAGAGCACCGAAGAGTTCGGGACAGGCTCTTGAGCATGATCGGGTTCCTCGAAAGAAAAAGGAAGAAAGGCCCTTGGAAAACGGACGAAATCCTCCCTATCAGTGTAGCAGAGGGGAGGCTTCCGGGAACGAGGGCGCTTATTTCGGCGCCTTCGGAAACCACCGGCGCGGCTCGAGGTTCTCCTTCGGCGTGTCGATCGCCTCGAGGAATTTCACGTAGTCGGCGTGCAGGGCCTTTGCCCAGGGCTTGACCTTGTCCGTAGCAGCCGAGGAAGTCCTTCCGGACGCTGTCGCAGACGATCTGGACGATGTTCATCGGGGGTCTCCTGGGTCCATGCGGCCGAGTGGCGAAGGGGGGAGTCCAACGGCACCCGGGCGCGTTCCTCAATCGGTTGACACGCCCCGGCCAGGACATAGCATGTCGCCCTTCGTCGACGTTTTTTTCGCGGATCCACGCAAGGAAAAGAGCGAGGAACCATGGCCAACATCCTGGGCTACAACTTCCCCGACGACATGTACTTCGAGAAGGAGCACGTCTACGCGCATCCCCAGCCGGATGGCACGGTCGTCTGCGGGATGAGCCAGTTCTACGCGAAGGAGGCCGGCGAACTCGTCTACATCGATCTTCCCTTCGAGGGCGACGAGATCGAGGCGGGGCAGGTGATGGGGAAGCTCCAGTCCGCGAAATACGTCGGCAAGCTCAACGCCCCCGTGGGTGGCGAGATCGTGGCCATCAACGGCGACGTCCAGGACCGCGCGGAGCTCATCAACGAGGACCCCTACGGCAAGGGCTGGATCCTGAAGGTGAAGCCATCCAACCTGGAAGACGACCTGAAGAAGCTCATCCACGGCGTCGGCCCGGTCACGGAATGGATCGCGGCCGAGAAGAAACGGGCGGAGGAGGCCCAGAAGAAATGACGACCGAAGGCGCGGAGCTCGAGCAGGCCATCGTCGGGCGGATGAAGCCCGAGCACCAGGCCCTGATGAAGGAGATCACGGAAGAGGACCGCGGCTCGATGTTGAAGAACGTCAAGCCCGAGAAGGTCGCGAAAATCGAGGGCTGGATCGGGACGAACCAGGAAATCGAGGCGATGCTCTTCTGGGTCCGAGGGGGGAAGTTCGACGACCCGGCCTGGAAAGCGCTCAAGCCCGCGGACGAATCCAGCCGCATCCTCATGGAGAAGGCTTCCGCGCACGCACGAAGCCTCCGGGCGCTCGCCGTGAAGAAGCAGAAGATCGCCGATCTGACGCTTCGGAGCGCCTTCAACGAGGGGCTGCTCTACCAGGGCCTTGCGGGCGCCGTCCGCGTGAGCGCCGCGGGTGCGCCCGACGAGCGGGGCGACCGGTTCAAGGGCGTCGAGTTCCGGCTGACCGGCAGCATCGACGAACTCGTCCAGTCGCTCACGATCTGGCCGGACGCGGGCGGCTTCGAGGTGGCGCTGGGTGCGCGCAAGGACGGCGCCGCGGCGGGCATCCCCGTCTTCACGGGCGACGTCCATTCGGCGCTGCAGCTCGCGCAACTGTTGCAGCGCAACTACGCGAAGCTCGGCCTCGCCTGCAAGGTTGCGAACGCCGACGGCAAGGCGGTCGAGGTGGATGCGAAGGTCCTCCGCAAGGCCGCCGCGACTGGCGGCGATCTGGGCCTCGGCGCGGTCTCGACGCTGTTCGCCTCGAAGAAGGTGGCGACCGTCGAAGAGGCGCTCTCGCTTTCCGATCAGATGATTGCCGCCTACTACGATCGCTTCGGCCTCGAGGTGGAGTGCTGGAACATCGGCCGGAAGTTCGGCAACTTCTTTTTGCTGCGCGACGACAACTTCGATACCTTCATCGCGCCGACGAAGGTCCGTGACGGCAAGGGCCTCGTGATGCTGACCGCGACGCTCGTCTGCCGGCGCTGCCGCCGGGAGATCCAGAGCTTCTACGAGATGGCGAAGAGCTATCCGAAGCTCAACTTCGCGCTCGTCCAGCTGAACTCGCCGCAGTTCAAGTTCTACGAGCGGGTCTTCGGCGACATGGGCGGCGGCAACCCCGACGAGTTCCGAAAGAACGCCGCCGGCGTCACCCCGTTCATCATCCTCTACAAGCCCGACGCCTCGGGCGCCCTCAAGTTCGCCGAATACTACGGCACCGACAAGGACGCCTTCACGCCCGAATACAAGGAAGCCCAGGCGCTCTTCCGGAAGCACTTCGGGATGTAGCCCTCGCGGGGCGTTCGCCATGGAACCCGCGGCCTCTCGGCAAAACGGCGAGGGGCGGGGGTCGGATCGCAGCGACCTGTCGGAGCGCGGTCCAACGCCATGTATTCGTATTCCTTCCGTGGACCGCGCGGAGACCGGGAGCGCGAGCCGAGCCCCCGCCCCTCGCCGGGGCACCCATGCCGCATCCTGGCGGCTGCTCGACACGAAGCCTTTGAGCGCGGCGGAGAATGTTGCGCTTGATCAGGCGCTGCTCACGGCGAGAGCGCGCGGACTTTCGCCGGATACGGTCCGGTTCCTGCGATACGCACCGCCGGCCGCGCTTGTCGGGTTCCACCAGGACGTGGAGCGGGAGATCCGGCTGGACTATTGCCGGGCGAACGGGATCGACGTGAACCGCCGGCTCACGGGGGGCGGGGCGATCTTCTTCGACGAGTCGCAGCTGGGATGGGAGGTCGTCTGCGGGAAGGCGTTCTTCGACGCGGGCGTCGCGAGCCCGCGGCTTTTCGCGCGGATCTGCGAGCCGGTCGTCGCGGCGCTTCGCTCGCTCGGGATCGACGCGGAGTTTCGGCCCCGCAACGACATCGAGGTGAACGGGCGGAAGATCTCCGGCACGGGCGGCACGGAGGAGGGCGAGGCCATCCTCTTCCAGGGGACGCTCCTCATGGACTTCGATGTGGAATCGATGCTGAAGGCGCTCCGGATCCCGGTCGAGAAACTGAAGGCGAAGGAGCGGGACGAGTTCAAGAAGCGCGTGACCTGCGTCGCCTGGGAGAAGCCGGGCGGCGTCCCGCTGGAGCGCGTGAAGGCGGCGCTCGCGAAAGGATTCGAGGGCGCGTTCGGGATCCGCCTCGTGGCCGGCGATCTTACGTCCGAGGAGGAGGCCCTCTTCCGGGAGAACAAGGCGAAGTTCGCGGACGAGCGCTGGGTGCGGAAGGTCCGCTCGAAGCCGGCCGCCCGCGAGGTCGTGGACGTCCTCTACCGGACGCGCGCGGGCGGAAGCCTCCGGATCACCCTGCAGGCGGACCTTTTGAACCGCCGGATCCGCTCCGCCATCGTCACGGGGGATTTCTTCTGCTCGCCGCCGAGGGCGGTCCTCGATCTGGAGGCGTCGCTCAAGGACTTCCGCCTCGACTTCGAGGAGGTGAGGAAGCGCGTCGCGGCCTTCTTCGCGGAGAGCAAGGTTTCCTTCCTGAACGCCGGCCTCGAGGACTTCGAATCGGCCCTCGCCATCCTCTTCGAAAAACTGGACATCGCGAGGTGTGGCCTGACGATTCCCGAGTGCAACCGGATCGTCCCCGTGAACGGGACGTTCGAGGAAATCGTAAGGCTCCGGCCGGACGCGATGCTCCTTCCCTACTGCGCGAAGGACGCCGCCTGCGCGCTGCGGCGGGAAGTCGGCTGCGACGAGTGCGGGAAGTGCACGGTGGGCGAGGCCTGGACGCTTGCCCGCGCCCGAGGCCTGGAAACCGTCTGCATCGTGGACTACGAGCACCTGGCCGCCACGCTCGAGTCCCTGAAGAAGTCCGGCCGCCGCGCCTTCGTCGGCTGCTGCTGCGAGCCGTTCATGGCCAAGCACCGATCCGACTTCGAGGCCGCCGGCCTTCCGGGCCTGCTCGTCGAGATCCGCGACACCACCTGCTACGACCTCGACCGCGCCGCCGACGCCTACGCAGGAAGATTCGAGGGGCAGACGCGCCTGGACCTCGCGCTGCTCGAAAGGGTGCTGAATGCGAAGGTGTGACCTCGGTTGTCAAAGCCATCGGCATCCTCTTTCCGTCCCGAGAAACGGGTAAGATTTTCCAATCAAGGCCATGGTCGCAGCTTTCACCAAGAACCTCCTCGAAGGGCGATGCTCCGTGCGTGTTGCACAGTGGGAACGCCTCCCGACCGGAGCCGGTAGGCGGCAAAGAAGGGCCTTGACGGAATACCATACGAGCGTATGGTATCTAGGGTGCTGACATGCCTGCCCCTCCCGTCATCCTGAAGCTGGTCGAGCGTTTTACCCGGAACCGCGACGAGTACCTTTCCAGCGGCTACAAAGAGGAACGCCTACGGGTCGAGTTCCTGGACCCCTTCTTCGAGGCTCTTGGCTGGGACATACGGAACGAATCCGGCGCCGCCGAGGCCTACAAGGACGTCGTCCACGAGGATGCGCTGAAGATCGGCCAGGCGACGGAAGCCCCCGACTACTGCTTCCGGATCGGCGGGACGCGGAAGTTCTTTGTCGAGGCTAAGAAGCCTTCCGTGGATATCCGCGGCGAGCTCGCTCCCGCCTACCAGATCCGCCGCTATGCCTGGAGCGCGAAACTGCCGGTCTCGATCCTTACCGACTTCGAGGAACTGGCCGTCTACGACTGCAGCGTTCGTCCCCGCCCAACCGATTCAGCCGCGACGGCGCGGATCCTCCTCATTACCTTCGAGCAATACGCCGAGAAGTGGGACGAAATCGCTGCCATCTTCTCGAAGGACGCCATCCTCAAGGGCGCGTTCGACCGCTATGCCGAGTCCGGGCGCGGCAAGCGCGGCACCGCGACGGTGGACAAGGCGTTCCTGGAGGAGATCGAGGCCTGGCGGCGGGATCTCGCCCGGGACATCGCCCGCGAAAATCCTCGCCTTTCGGACCGCGACCTTAACTTCGCCGTCGGCAAGACGATTGACCGCCTCATCTTCCTCCGCATCGCCGAGGACCGCGGGCTGGAGGAGTACGGGCGCCTTTTGTCCCTGGTCAACGGCCCGAAGATCTACCCGAGGCTCGTAGCGCAGTATCGATCTGCCGACGAGCGCTACAACTCCGGCCTCTTCCACTTCCGGAGGGAAGT
>CAYHQZ010000085.1:0-15415 GCA_964358555.1 uncultured Planctomycetia bacterium | reverse complement strand
TGATGGCGTTGCTGAGCAGGTTGTACATGACCTGCTGCAGTCGATCGCCATCGCCGCGCATCAGCGCGTCGACTTCGTCGATTGCGGTGAGAATCTCGATACGCTTCGCCTCGGCTGCCGGGCGCAGGCCTTCGACAGCGACATCGACATGCTGATCGTCCGCGAGACCGCGGAGCCCTTCCTCGCCCGCCAGGACGAGGCCCGGCGGCTCGCCTCCGGGACGCACCCCGGGATTCCCTTCGAGCCCATCGTGCTGACGCCCGCGGAGGTGGAATCGCGCCTCCGGACAGGCGATGTCCTGCTCCGAAAGATCCTCCGCGAGGGGGTGGTGCTCCATGATGCCTAGCGGCGGATCCTATTCTTCCGACTGGCTCCGGATCGCCGAGCGCGACCTCGGCCGCGCCGAACGGCTGCTCCGGGACCCGGACCCCGATGCGGAACTTGCTGCCGTCTGCCTCCAGCATGCGGCGGAGAAGTTTTTAAAGGCGTTCCTGCTTTCGAAGGGCTGGCCCTGGCGCAAGATTCACGACGTAGAGGCCCTCCTGGACGACGCCGTCGCCTACGAGCCCTCCCTCGAGCGCTTCCGCCGGCCCTGCGAGGCCGTCGCGAAGTACTACGCCCTCAACCGCTGCCCGATGTCCGCCTCCTTCGACATGCGTGCCGCCGACGTCCTCGCGGTCCTCGAAAACCTCCGCGGCCTCTTCGCGTTCGTCCGCGCCGCCGCGCCCCCGCCAAAGTCCTGACCGTTCCGCCCTTGCCGGGGCCGCGAGGTTCGGGCAGGATCGCCTCCCCAAAAGTGCATCCGCTGACGCTGACGGTCCGCGACCTCGGGCTCGTGCCCTACGACGAGGCGCTCGCGCTCCAGAAGGAAATCGCTGCGGAACGGATGGAAAAGCGGGGCGAGGACGTGGTGCTTCTGCTGTGCCATCCGCCCGTCGTGACGGTGGGCCGCGCGGCGCGCGCCGAGCCGGACCCCGACACGGGCGGAATCCCCGTCCGGCGGATCGAGCGCGGCGGCAAGGCGACGTATCACGGTCCCGGCCAGATCGTGGCGTATCCGGTGCTCCGGCTCGACACCCTCGATCTCGGCGTCGGGGACTACATGCGATCGCTTGAGGGCGGGGTGCTGCGCGCGCTCGCGGCGTTCGACGTCGAGGGATCGCGCAAGCGCGAGGCACCCGGCGTCTGGGTGGGCGAGCGGAAAATCGCCTCCATCGGCGCCGCCGTCCGCCGCGGGGTTGCGTTCCACGGCCTCGCCTGGAACCTCTCCCCGGAGCCGGCCGGCTTCTCCCGGATCCGCCCCTGCGGCCTGGATCCCTCCGTCGTCACCTCCCTCGAGGAGGTTCTCGACCGCGTCGTCGACTGGATCGACGCCAAACGCGCCCTCGTCGAAGGCCTCTCCGCCGAATGGGGCGTCGCGCTCTCCGAGGGGGCGGGCGATCCGTCCTGACGGAGGCCGTCAGTCGTGCGGCGGGGGGGCGGCGTCGTCGGGCGGGATGGGCTGGAGGTAGGGGGGCTCGACGTTCGCGGACAGGCCGGCGGCGGGCGTTGCGGCGGGGGCGGGCGGGGGGCGGCGGCCGAGGATCCAGTCCGCGGCGTGGCGGATCAGGATGGTGGTCTTCAAGAAGGCGGGGACGACGAGGAGGGTGAGGAGCGTCGAGACCGTGAGGCCGCCGAGGACGGCCATCGCCATCGGGACGCGCAGTTCCGAACCGGCCCCGGTTCCGATCGCGGCCGGGACGGCGCCGGCCATCGTGGCGATCGTCGTCATGAGGATGGGCCGCAGCCGGATGGGGCCGGCCTCCAGGATGGCCTGCTCGGGGTCGACGCCGGCCTCGCGGCGCTGGCGGGCGAAGTCCACGAGGAGAATCCCGTTTTTGAGCACGATCCCCATCAGCAGGATGATTCCGATCATCGAGTAGAGGTTCAGGGTGTTGCCGGTGATCCAGAGCGTCATGAGCGCGCCGGAAATCGCGAAGGGAAGCGTCAAAAGGACCGTGAAGGGATCGAGCAGCGCGTTGAACTGGGCGGCGAGCAGGATGTAGACGACCGCGATCCCGAGGAGGAAGACGAAGCCGGTGCCCTTCTGTCCCTCCTGGAACGTCTTCGCGGTCCCGCCGACCTCGATGCGGTAGCCCGACGGGAGGAGCTTTGGCGCGAGGCTTTCGACGAGTGCGAGCCCCTCGCCCTGGGTGCGGCCTTCATTGACGTTCGCGTAGATCGTGACGCAGCGCTCCCGGTCCACGCGGTTGATGACCTGCAGCGTTGGCTTCTCCTCGTAGGCCGTCACGGCGGAGAGGGGCACGAGGTTGCCCTGGTCCGTCCGCACGTAGAGGGCCCCGAGATCGGTCGGCGTCATCCGCTCGTCCCTCACGAGGCGCAGCCGGATGTCGTAGCGCCGGCCGCCCAGCGTGATCCGCCCGGATTTCACCCCGGCGACGCAACTGTTGAGGGTGTTGGCGATTTCCTCGACGGAGACGCCCAGGTCGGCCGCCCGGTCGCGCAGCGGCCGGATCGGGATCTCGGGCTTGCCGGCGCGGTAGTCCGAGTCCGCCTCCTTCGCGAGCCCGGAGGCGTTGAGGGCGTCCTGGAACTTGGTGGAGAGCTCCGCGAGGACCTTGAGCTCCGGCCCCCGGATCGTGAACTCGATGGGGGAGGCCCGGTGCGAGGACGAGAACGCCATCCGGGAGAGATCGATGGGGATGGCCTTGATGCCGGGGATCGTGTTGAAGGCCTTGGAAACGCGGTTCATGACCGCCGTCTGGCTGACCCCCGGACGCTCTTGTTGCGGGACCAGCGTGACGAACATCATGATGGCGTCGGCGTCCCCGGAGCCTTCGATGCTGCCGACGATCAGGAAGAAGTGCAGGATCTCGGGCTGGGCGAGCATGAAGCGCTCGCATTCGCGGGCGATGGTCCGGGAGGACTCCAGCGAGGATCCGATCGGCGCCTGGATGTTGACGAGGAAGTTCCCCTGGTCCTGGCCCGGGACGAGCTCGACGCCGATGGGGCGGGTCAACCCGAACGCGCCGTTGGAGGTCATGGCGATCGTCCCGACGAAGAAGAGGACCGCCCCGGCGAGGACCAGGAGCGAGCGGGCCCCCGGCAGGATCGCCACGAGGATTCGCCGGTAGAAGTCCGCGACGGCCCGGAAGGCGTCGTCGAGGAGCCGGCCGAACCCGCGCCGTTCGTGGCCCTTCTCGACCGCGAGGAACTGCCCGCACAGCGTCGGCGTCAGCGTGATGGCGTCGAGATACGAGATGGCGACCGCCACGGAGAGGGTGATCCCGAACTGGAAGAGGAACTTTCCGATGATCCCGCCGATGAACGCGATCGGCAGGAAGATCGAGATCAGCGCCGCCGAGGCGGCCAGCGCCGCGAACGCGATCTCGTGGGCGCCTTTCGAGGCGGCGGTCTTCCGGTCCTCGCCCTTCTCGCCATGCCGGTAGACGTTCTCCAGGACCATGATCGCGTCGTCCACGACGATCCCGACCGCGAGCGACAGCGCCAGCAGCGTGAACATGTTCATCGTGAAGCCGGCGAAGTACATGACCCCGAACGTCCCGAGGATGGACATCGGGATCGCGAGCAGGATGTTCACGGCGGAGCCGACGGACGCGAGGAAGAGCCAGCAGACCGCGCCGGTGAGCAGGATCGAGAGGACCAGGGTGAACTGGACCTCCGAGATGGATTCCTCGATGTTCTTCGCGGAGTCGAACGGGATGAAGATGTCGAGGTCCGGGTCCGTCCGCTTCAGTTCCGCCTTGATCTCGGCGACTTTTTCGCGGATGCGCCTCGTCACCTCCACGGCGTTCGCGCCCCGCTGCTTGAGAATCCGGAAGCCCAGCGCCGGCATGCCCTTGGAGCGGGCCACCATCCGGACGTCCTCCAATCCGTCCTGGACGATGGCGACATCTTTGAGGCGCACGGGCGCGCCGTCGCGGTCCGCGACGACGAGGTTCGCGAGCTCGGATACGGACGAGGCCTCGCCCACGAACCGGACGTTGGATTCCCGGGAGGGGGTTTCGATCCGGCCCGCGGGCCGCTGGACGTTCTCGTTCTCGATGGCCTTCTTCACGTCCCGGACGGAGAGGCCCAGGCGGAGCAGGTCCTTCGCGCGGAGCCAGATCCGGATCGCGCGGTCCTGGTAGCCGGCGATGTTGACCTCGCCGACGCCCGGGATCTTCTGGAACTCGTCTTTCAGGCGGTAGCGCGCGATGTCGGCGAGCTCGATGGCGGCGCGAGGGCCGGTGAACCCGATGACGGCCAGCGGCATCTGGGAGATGCCCATCTTCATGATGACGGGGGGATCGAGGTCAAGGGGGAGGCGGTTTCGCACCTGCGAGATGCGGGACTGCAGCTCCTGGAAGGCGGCGTCGAGGTCGCGGGAGATGTCGAGCTCCACGAGGACGTTGGCGCTGCCGCGGTGGACGGCCGACGTGATTTTCTTGATCCCCTCGACCTGGATCGCGGCGTCCTCGATGACCTCGACGACGTCCTTCTCCATCGACTCGGGCTCGGCGCCCTCCCATGAGAGCATGACGTTGAGCATCGGGAAGTCGACCTCCGGCATCATGCTGGAGCCGAGCCGCGTGTAGCCGAGGATCCCGAAGACGATGAAGGTGACGAGGATCATCCAGGACGTCACGGGGCGCCGGATGCAGGCGTCGGCGAGCTTCATTTCGTCGGCTTTCCGCCCTGGGCGCCGGCGTCATGCCCGTTCTCGCCCTTCCGGATCCGGATCTTGGCGCCGTCATCGAGGGCGTTGGCGCCGCGGACGACGAGGGATTCCCCGGCGGAGAGCCCCTTCAGGACCTCGATTTGCCCGTCGGAAAGCCGAAGCCCGAGGGTGAGCTTGCGCTCCCGTGCGACGCCGGCGTCGGCGACGTAGGCGAGGAAGCCCTTCTCCGAGGGCACGAGCGCGCTGTCGGGGATCACGACGGCCTTCGCGTGGGTCTCGATGTCCACCGTGACGGAGGCGAAGAAGCCCGGCCGCAGCTTTCCCTCCTTGTTGCCCACTTCCGCGAGGACGTCCACCTGGCGGGTCCTGGCGTCCGCTTCCTTTCGGACATGATAGATCCGCCCCTCGAAGACCCGGTCGGGATTCGCGGCCACCGTGAAGCGGATCACGGGGCGGCGGTCGAGCGCCACGGACTCCATCTCGGGGACGCGGAAGAGGAGCCGCAGGCGATCCGTTCTCGTGACGCGCGCGATCGGGGCGCCGGGGGCGACGAACTGGCCGCGGTCCGCGAACTTCGCGTCCACGATGCCTTCCGCAGGCGACCGGACCGTGGCGTCGCGCTCCTCCTTCACGGCGAGGTCCACGGCGGCCTTCGCCTCGGCCCGGGCGGCCCGGGCGATGTCCGTGGCGGCGCGGCGGTTCGTGATCTCCTCCTCGGTGACCCAGGTGGGATCCTTCGCCCGCAGCGATTCGCGCTTTTTCAGGGCCTCCTCGGTTTCGTGGAGGGCCGCGTCGGCGCGCGCGAGGGCGGCCTCGGCGCGGGCGCGCTGGAGGCGGAAGCGTTCCGGGTCGATGGTCGCGAGGACCGTCTCGGGGGTCACCAAGTCGCCCTCCCGGATGGAGAGGGTCTCGAGGATTCCGGACACGCGCGCGACCACCGGGGTCTGATCCCATGCCTCGAGCGATCCCGGGGCCTGGATCCGGTAGACGATGTCCGAGGTCGCGACCGGAGCGACCTCGACGGGGAAGGGCAGGGGGCCGGCATCCTTCTTGGCCTCGCCTTCGTGCTTTCCCTTCCCGCAGGCGGCGAGGGAGATGGCGAGGATGGAAACCGAGATCGGGAAGGCGCGTCGAAGGTTCATGGCGGCGTCTCCGGGGGCTTCTCCGGGTTGGGATTTGGTGGCATCGGCGGGATGGCGGGCGCCCTGCCGCCGCAGACGAGCCGGAACTGGACGCCCGAGAGCTTCCGGCCGATCCGCGCGCGTTCGAAGGCCAGGCGCGATTCGGTCAAGAGGCGCAGGCTCGTCAGGACCTCGAGGTTCGTCGCCAGGCCCTGGCGGTATTCTCCCTCGACGGCGCGGTAGTTTTCCTCGGCGGCCTTGAATCCCTCCTCGACCGTGGAGAGGACGGAGGCCGCGAACCGGGCCTGCTCGAAGGCCGTCCGGACGTCGCGGTCGACTTCGCGCTTCAGGCGGGACGCCGAAAGCTCCGCGTCGCGCCGCTCGGAGCGTGCCTGGCGATCGCGCACGCGGGTGGCGCCGCCCTCGAAGAGGGGCCACTCCAGGCTTACCCCCGCGTCCCAGTGGGTGTCCTCGATCGTGGGCATGTAGCCGTCCCGGTAGAGGTAGCGGTTTGCGAAGGCCCACAGCGACGGGCGGTAGTCGGCCTCGACCATGCCGACCCGCTCGTCGGCGGCTCGGACCGCCCAGCCGGCCCCCTTCAGATCGGATCGCCGTGCGAACGCCTCCTCGATGGCGGCGTCGGGCTTGTCGGGAAGGGTCTCGGCGGGGGCGTCGTCGGCGAGCGCGCCCGGCACCGGCCGGCCGAGGAGGAACCCGAGCAGGATCCGGGCGCTCTTCTCGTCCGTCTCGGCGCGGGCGCGTGCGGCCTCGTCGGTCGCGATCTGGGCCTTCAGGACGAGGGCTTCGGACTTCCGGGCCAGGCCGTTCGCCACGCGGCCTTCGACCTCGCGGAGCCGTTCGCGCGAGAGGCGGATGGTCTCGGTCCGGGCCTTGTTCTCGGAGTCGGCGACGAGGACTCCGTAGAAGGCCGTCGCGGTCTCGGCATAGAGCAGGCGCGCGGCCTCCTCGGCGCCCCGGCGGCGGGCCTCGGCGATGGCCGTCGCGAACGACAGGCCATGAGACAGGATCTCGTATTCCTTCGTGAGGAAGGGCACGGGCAGCGGCTGGCGCAAGCCGAGCACGACGTCCTTGAATGTGTCTTCGGGGACGCCCGGGACCTTCTCCTGGCGCAGCACGGAGGCCCGCAGGGACACCCGGGGGAGCGCCGCCGCGATGGCCTGGCCCTTGTCGATTTCGGATCGAAGGATCGCCTCGCCGAGGGACGCGAGGCGCTCGCTGTTCTCGGCGGCGAGCGAGAACGCGCGGGAGAGCGCCAGGGGGTCGTCCGCGGGCGCGGGGGCCTCTTCGTCCGCGCGGGGCAGGGGACGGCACACGGAGGCCGCGCGGCGGATCTCGTCCGCGACGCGAGCGCGCTCCGCGGATTCCGAGATGCAGCCGGACAGCAGCGCGAGCAGCGGGAGGAACAGCCTCATTGTCGACTTCGGACGTAGGACTTCGGATTTAAGACTCGCAACGCTCGGAACCTTCATCCTTCGATCCCCTTGAGGAAAATCCGGGCGATGGCGCGGGCCATGGCCTGTTTCGGGATCTTCCGGGCGACGGGCTCGCGGAAGATCTGGCGCAGAATCAGGTAGTGGATGATCATCCCGTGGAACGCGACGGCGGCGATGTGGGGGTCGATTCCGGCGCGGCCGGCCGTCTTGCGGGCGAGGTCGCAGGCCCGGTCGCGGATGCGGCGGGGGAGGTGCTTCTGGAAGAACATCCGGGCGAAGGGGGAGTTTTCCAGGCCGGAGAAGAACAACAGCCTCATGAACGTCGGGTTGGCCTCCGTGTGCTCGATGATCCCGAGGGCGGCCTTTTCGAGCGCGGCCTCGGTCAACGGGCCCTCGCCTTCGGGGAACGGCAGCGGGAGGGCGTCCATCTCCTTGAGCTTGCGCTCGAGGATCGCCTCGTAGAGGCCCTTCTTGTCGGGGAAGAGCTTGAAGATCGTCGCTTCGCTCACGCCGGCGGCCTCCGCGAGGTCGGCCGTCCGCGCGCCCTTGAACCCCTTCTCCGCAAAGACCGCCATCGCGGCCTTCACGACGGCATTCTTGCGGAGATCGTGGGAGAGGCGCTTCGCGGCCATGGCCAGGGGAATATAAGTAAGTATTTACTGACATGCAAGAGGCGGATGGAATGGCCAGGGTCGCGATTTCCAGGTCTCGGGCCATAAGAAGGGGCCGATGGATGAACCCTTCCGCTTCCCGTCCGTTGGAAGGGAGGGGAGAATGCCGCCGATGCCGAACGGAGCGGATCCACGGGACCCCGGAGGCGGGACGGCTTGCCCGAATGCCCCGCGGGTCCGGGCCTGGGTGTGGGCGCTCCTGGTGACGGTCATCGTCGCCGTCGTCGCCACCATTCCCTTCTGGATTGAATTCTTCACGGGCCCCATCCGGACGCTGGGGAAGCCGCGTGGGGAAGAATCCGGAGTCATGCACAGCGTTTCCTTCTCGCCCGACGGGCGGTTCGTCGGCAGCATTTTTTTCTGGATGCATAACAAGACGAAGGACGGGGAAAATTACTCCCATCGTTGCTTTGTCTGGGATGCGAAGAGCGGGGAGGAGGTCCTGCAGGTTGGACGGCTGGGGGAAGAGTGGATAAGCGCAGTCTTTCTCCCCGGGTCGCTCTCCGACAATAGAAGGACGGAAGGGATGTTCATTCGGGAGGGAAGAGCCCTTGCCCTTCAACGCCACATAGAGGGGAAGAACTTTATGGACGGGAAGAGAATGGTCGAGCTCTTCGATCTCGACAAAAGGGTTTCCCTCAAACGGCTCGAAGGAGGGATTGAGCCCGTTGTTTCGCAGGACGGCCGCTGGATGATGTTTTCTCGCGAAGTGGCGGTTCCCGGCAAGGACGGCGAGGTGGAGAAAAAGTATGTGTCGACGGTCTTGGACCTGGAAAACGGGAAGGAAATCCTGAAGGTGGAGATGGAGAAGGGGAGTTTCGGCAGCGGCTTCTTTTTCTCTCCCGGAGGGAATCATGTCGGAATAACAATCCATTCAGGAAGGAACCCGTGGGGAGTCCAGGTTTGGAACCTGGAGAAAAAAGCGAAGGTGGGAGAGGTGAAGGGACGCCTGGATGTGTTGTCGCCCAGCGGGAAGTATCTTGCGGGCTGGGTCGAACATTCGCCGTCTTCATCCTTGAGCGTCTACAGCGTTCCCGACCTCCGGGAGACGGCACGATTGACAGTGCCGGATATCAGCGATCCCAAGGCCTTCTCGCCGGACGATCGGATCCTCGTGGTGGATACCTACGACTCGCTGGATCTTTGGGACATCGAAACGAAAAGGAAGATCCGCTCCTTCCCGAGCGACGGGAATGGGACCAAGCATGCGACGTTCTCGCCCGACGGCCGGTTCCTGGCGACGCTGCGATGTCCGGACAAGGCGCGAAGCGAGAGGGACAACAGCCTCGTCTGCGTCTGGGATGTGAGAACCGGCAAGGAGGTGTTCCGGCTGTACCGGAAGCGCGAGCCCATCTCCCCGCCCGCCTTTTCCCCCGACAGCCGCCTGCTCGCGACGGGGATGCAGGACGGGACGGTCCTTCTCTGGCGGATGCCGGAACAGGGAAGCCGACCGGGCGCCAGACGGCGCGCCGCTACTCCTCCTCCTCCTCGCCGCCCTCGAGGCCGTCGGCGTTCTCGCCGGCTTCCTCCTGGACGTCCCAGGTGTATCCGCAGTCCTCGCAGAGCCATTCCTCGAACTTGTCGCCCTCGGCCTCCTCGGGATCGTAGTAATCCGCGTCGACGGGGCTGATGTTTTCGCCGCCGCACTTGGGACAGTTTTCGACGGGACGGGACGCCATGCGTCAGGACCTCCGGGGGGGAATGACGTTTGGATTCATGAGGCGGGGGCGCGGATCCGCCACGGGGCCCTTCGAGTACGCTCAAAAACGAAGATTTCAAGGGGTTTAGGCGGGAGTTGGGGCGATTTTTTTCTCCCCCCAGGGATCCCTCCGGGGGGCGGGGCGGGGTATTCTCCCGGCGTGGACACGCAGATTCTCAAGCCGATCCGTCTCGAAGCGCTCGGTCGGAAGGACCTCCGGCTGCGCCGCGCGGTCCCGGCGCTCGCCATCCGGCGGGGGCCTTCGTTCCGGGTTTCCCTCTCGCAGCCGTTCGTGAGCGGCGTCGGGGACTCGCTGGATTCCGCCCTCGCGGACCTGCGGGGGGCGATTTCGGATCTTTACATGGAACTTCGCGCGAAAGGGGCCGGCCGGTCGGAGGTGGACGAGGAGGTCTGGTCCATCCTCTTGCAGGTCGTGGAGGAGGTCCCCTGAAGGACAGACCGGGCCGGCCGATGCGCATCCGGATCGGCCACTCCCCGGACGCCGACGACGCCTTCGCGCACTGGGCCTACGCGGTCGGCCGCCTTCCGCCGGCCGCCGCCCGCTACGAATTCACGGAGGTGATCGAGGATATCGAGCGGCTGAACGAGCGGGCGCTGGACGGCGAGCTCGAGGTGACGGCGATCTCGCTGTTCGCCTATGCCCGCGCGGCCGGACGCTACCGGCTGTTGTCCAGCGGGGCCTCCTTCGGGGAGGGCTACGGGCCGGTCGTCGTGGCGAGGACGGCCGACGGGCCGGCGGATCTGGCGGGGACGGACGTGGCCGTCCCGGGCCGGCTCACGACCGCGGCGCTGCTGTTGCGGCTCTTCGCCCCCGCGTCCCGGCCGGTCGAGATGCCCTTCGATCAGATACTGCCCGCCGTGGCGGAGGGCCGGATCCCCGCCGGGGTCCTCATCCACGAAGGCCAGCTCACCTACGCGCGCGAGGGCCTCCGGCTCGCGCTGGACCTCGCGCTCGCCTGGACGGCCCGCACGAATCTTCCCCTGCCGCTCGGGTTCAACGCGATCCGCCGGGACCTGCCCGAAAATGTCCGGCGGGACCTCGCGTCCCTGCACCGGGCCGCCGTCCGGGCGGCGCTCGAAAATCGCGAGGACGCTCTCGCCCGCGCCCGGCCCTTCGCGAAGGGCCTCGACGCCGCGGAGGCCGACCGGTTCGTCGGGATGTATGTGAACGCCCGCTCGCTGGACCCGGGCCCCGACGGCCGCCTCGCGATGCGGACGCTCCTGGACTGGGCCGCCGCGGAGGGCCTCGCCCCGGCGGGCGTCCCGCTCGACTTCCAGGAGGAGGCCTGACGGGGCCGAGGCGGTCGGGGGAGGTTGGATTTGCCGCCCTCTCGGGTCTTCGTCTACACTCCTCCCGGCCCATGGACATCCAAGGCACGTTCGTCCTGAAGCCCCGGCGGCTCGAGGACATCGGGCGGCCCGGGTTTCGCCTCAAGCGGCCGATCGTGGTCCTGCTCTCGAAGCGCGCCGGCCAGGTCATCGCGATGGTCTCGACGCCCCTGATCGAGGCCGTGAGCCATGACGTCGAGCCGGCCCTCGAGGCCCTGAAGGACCGGATCGTCCAGGCCTACGCCGAATGGGAGGCCAAAGGCCCGAAGCGGACCGAGGAGGAGTCCGAGATGTTCGAGACGATGTCCCTCTGGCTGGAGCGATAGGAGCGCCGATCGGACCCCGGGGCCCGCGCGGAAAAAGCCTTGAGGAATCGATGCGCGCTGATCGTCGCGGGGGTGGGCCTGGCGGCGATGCTCGCGACGTTTCCGGACATCGTCTTTGAAGGGCGCCGGCCCTACGCCCGCGACTACATGCCCTACGTCCTCCCGGACCGCGCGTTTCTCCAGGAAGCCTGGCGGCGGGGTGATACGGCGCTGTGGAATCCGCACTTCTATTTCGGCGTGCCGCAGGTCGCGGTGCGCGGAAGCCCCGTCTTCTATCCGCCCGCCTGGCCGTTTAGGCCGTTCGGGTCCGGGCGCGGGACGGACGCCTACCACCTGCTGCACCTGCTCCTCGCCTATGCCGGCGCCTACGGCCTGCTCCGGACGCTCTACTGCCGGACGGGGGTGGCGATCCCGCTGGGGCTCACGTACGCGTTCTCCGGGTATCTTCTGTCGCTGCCGGACTTCGCCCCCTGGTGCGCCTGGATTCCGATTTCGCTTGCCCTGGCCATCCGGGCGGGGGAGGCGCCGCGCCTGCTGCCGGCCGCATTTCTCCTGGGGCTTTCGCTTGCGTGCGCCTTTCTCGCCGGCGGGATGGAGGAGGTCTACGTCCCGTTGCTCGCCGCGCCCTTCGCGATCGCGGTTCGCGCCCCGCCCGGGCGGGAACGCCTGCGCCGCGCACTCCTCGGGACGCTTGCGGCCGGCGCGTTCGCATTCGCGCTCGCCGCGCCCCATCTTTTGTCCCTTGCCGAGTTTCTCGCGGGCTCGGATCGGGCGGCCGCCTTCGCGGGGGACACGGCCTCCGGGTGGTCATCGCCGCCGCTGCAGTCCCTCGAGGCGGTCTTTCCGTTCCTCTTCGGGCGGACGATTCCCGACCGCGCGTTCTTCGGGGACTTCCTGCTCGGGCCGGGCGAGCCCGAGTTCTGGAATCCGAGCCTCTACGTCGGCCTCCTGCCGCTCATCCTGGCGCCGTTCGCGTTCCGGAAGGATCGGCGGGCGGGGGCCTTTTTTCTGGGGCTGGGTCTCTTCTCCCTGGTCGCGGCGTGGGGACGGCATGTGCCGCTGCACGGGTGGCTGCGCGCGGTCCTGCCGCTGTTCGATCATTTCCGGTTCCCCGCGCGGATGCTCGTGTTCACGACGATCTCCGTGATTGCGCTCGCCGGGCTCGGGGCGGAGGCCTGCCTCGAGCGTGGACGGCGCAAGCCCATCGTTCTTGCCGCCGTCGCCGTCGCAGCCGCGTCGCTTTTGCTGTGGGCCGCGGCCGGGTCGTGGCTGCCCCACCTGCCCGCGGTGTTCGGCCGGACGGCCCTGGTCGCCGCCCTCGTCGCCGCCGCCGCGGCCGCCGCACGCGGCCGCGCCCTGACCATGGCCCTTTCCGCCCTTGCGATCGTCCAGGTCGCGGACGTCGCCTCCTCGAATCGTTCGGTCCTTCCGGCCTCGAGCCCCGCGCTCCAGGCCCGCGAGCCCCTCGCGGTCCGGGCGATCCGGGCGGCCGACCCGGCCGGCGGGGTCGAGCCTTTCCGCGTCTACCGGATTCCGCCCAACATCCGCTACGTTGAATACGTTCCGGAGGCCAAGGGGCCCTGGGCGAGCGGCTACGAGGCCGCGCGTGCGCAGGATGCGGACACGCTGCTCGGGAACGTCGCCGAGGCCTACGGGCTTTCGCTCGTCCACGGATTCACGGCCGCCCGATCGGGCCGGTTCGACCGGCTGATGAAGGACTACGCCCTCGGGAACCCCGAGGATTTCCTCGCGCTCGCGGGGGCGCGCTACATCCTCACTCCCCTTCGCGCCGCGCCGTGGCCCTATCCGAGGATTTTCCAGTCCCGCCCCGACGACCTCCGGATCTACTGCCTGCCCCTGCCGGGCCCGAGGGCTTTCCTCGTCCCGCGGTTTAAGTTCGTGAAGGGGCCCGCCGAGGCTGCGTCCGAGATGGCGAAACCCGGGTTCGATCCGTGGGCGGTGGCGATCCTGGAGGGGGAGGGCGGGGAGGCCGCCGTCTCGGGACAGGGCCGTCCCCCGGTGTTGCCCCGGATCGTCCGGTACCGAAATGGCGAAGTTGTCGTGGAGATTTCCGGCGGCCCCGGCGGCGTCCTGGTCCTCTCGGATTCCTGGGCGCCGGGCTGGCGCGCGGAGGTGGACGGGACGCCTGCCGAGATCCATCCCGCCGACGTCGCCTTCCGAGGCGTCGTCCTGCCAGCGGGGCCCCACCGGGTCCGCTTCGCCTACCGCCCCCGATCGGTCCTCGCGGGGGGGGGGCTGGCGGCGGCGGCGCTCCTCATCGGATGCCTTCTCTGGGTTCGCGCCCGCCGAAAGATTTTGGAAGTCGGGTTGACGTTTCCAAGGAAGGATCGTTAGGATTCTCCGCCTTGCCTATGTCCATCGGATACACACGCACCTGGGTCGCCAAGACGGGCGAATTCTCCAACCGCTGGCTTCTCGTCGACGCGACGGGCAAGCCCCTCGGTCGTCTGGCCGCGTCGCTTGCGATGATCCTCCAGGGCAAGCACCGGCCGACCTGGACGGCGCACGTGGACACGGGCGACTTCGTCGTCGTCGTGAACGCGGAGAAGGTCTTGCTGACGGGGACGAACAAGCGGGAGCAGATGACCTATACGAAATACACGGGCTACTGGAGCGGTCACAAGGAGATGACCGTCGAGGTGATGCTTAAGAAGCATCCCGAGCGCTTGATCGAGTACGCTGTCAAG
Source organism: uncultured Planctomycetia bacterium (assembly GCA_964358555.1). GTDB lineage: Bacteria > Planctomycetota > CAYHQZ01 > CAYHQZ01 > CAYHQZ01 > CAYHQZ01. The sequence goes on along the minus strand of CAYHQZ010000085.1, from coordinate 1,405 downwards.
CGGATGCTGCCCAAGACAAAGCTCGCCCGATCGATGCTCCGGAAGATGAAGGTCTACCGGGGCGCCGAGCATCCCCACGAGGCCCAGAAGCCCGAAGCCTACAAGATCCCGATCAAGGGCGCGAAGTAGAGGAGCGAAGTTGGAAGAGAATTCCCAGAGCCCGACGGAGAATCCCCAGATGCCTGCCGCGGAGCCCGTAATCGTTCCGCCCGAGGCGTCCGCTGTCCCCGAGTCCGTCCCGGCCGAACCCGCGGCGGATGCTCCGCCGGCGGCCGCGCCGGAAATCGTCTATCCGCCCGTCGAATCCGCGCCGGTTGCGGCGGCGGAGCCGGCCCCCGCGGAAGCTGCGGCGCCCGAGGCTCTCGTCCCCGAGGCGGCGCCCGCGGTCGAGGCGGAAGCAGTCCCCGCTATCGAGGCGGCCCCTGCGGAGGCCGTTGCGGCCGACGCGGTCCCGTCCGCCGAGCCGGCGGCCGAGGTGTCGAGCCACGAGATCAAGGAATACATCTGGGCGACCGGCCGGCGGAAGACTTCCGTCGCGCGCATCCGCCTGCGGCCTGCGGGCACCGGGCAGATCATCGTCAACGGCCGCCCCTTCGAGCAGTATTTCACCTCGCTCCAGCAGCACCTCATCGTGAAGGCCCCGCTCCTTGCGACGGAGTCCCTTTCGAAGTACGACGTCCTCGCGACCGCGTCCGGCGGCGGCCTCATGGGCCAGGCCGGCGCCATGTGTCTCGGGATTGCGCGCGCGCTGAAGCTCGCCGAGCCCGAATTTGAGCCCAAGCTGCGGGAAGGCGAGTTCCTGACCCGCGACTCGCGCAGGAAAGAGCGCAAGCACTACGGGCACAAGGGCGCCCGGCGTTCCTTCCAGTGGACGAAGCGGTAAGAGCCGCCTACCCGAACAGCCCCTTCTGCGGCGAGGGCTCGGGCTTGCCGGCGGAAGGCGCCCGGCGGCCGGATTCGAGGACGGCGAGCAGCGCCTTTGCGCGCTCGACGACCTCGGCGGGCAGGCCCGCGAGCGTCGCGACCTGGACGCCGTAGGAGCGATCCGTCCCGCCGGGGAGGATCCGGTGCAAAAAGAGGATCCCGTCGGCGAGCTCGCGCACCGCGACGTGGAAGTTCCGGGCGCCGTCCCGCTCGTCGGCCAGGCGCGTCAGCTCGTGGTAGTGGGTAGCGAACAGGCAGCGGCAACGGACTCGTTCGAGGAGGTGCTCGGTCACGGCCCATGCGATGGCGACGCCGTCGTAGGTGGACGTCCCGCGGCCGACTTCGTCGAGGATGACGAGGCTGCGGTCCGTCGCGTGACGAAGGATGTGCGCCGTTTCCTCCATCTCGACCAGAAACGTCGAGCGCCCGCGGGAGAGATCGTCCTGGGCGGGGACGAGCCGCACCCGCCATACGAGCGGCC
>CAYHQZ010000084.1:0-15539 GCA_964358555.1 uncultured Planctomycetia bacterium | reverse complement strand
GGTTCCCCGGGCCATGCCCGAAAAGCCCCTCGTCACGTTTTCGGCGTACGCCGACGAAATCTCGATGGACCTCCTCGAGGAGATGGCCTGTCTCGCCCAGAACGGGATCCGCCACATCGAGCTGCGGCAGGTCTATTCGAAGAAGGTCATCGATCTGTCCGACGCCGAGTGCCGGGACGTCCGGAAGAGCATGAAGGACCACGGCTTCTCGCTTTCGTCCATCGGTTCGCACATCGGGAAGGTGGACGTTCGCGCCCCTTTCGAGCCGCACCTCGAGGACTACAAGCGGATACTGGACCGGGCGGTCTTTTTTGAATCGCCGTTCGTCCGGGTCTTCTCCTATTTCATGCCGAAGGACGAGGACGCGTCCGCCTACCGATCGGCCGTTCTCGATCGGATGGCGAAGAAGGCGGACCTCGCGCTTTCCGCCGGGGTGGTGCTGCTGCACGAGAACGAGAAGGAAATCTTCGGCGACGTTCCCGAGCGCTGCCGGGACATCCTCGCCACGGTGGCGCATCCGAACCTCCGGGCGGCCTTCGATCCGGCCAACTTCGTCCAGGTCGGCGTCGATCCGTTCCGCCGGGCCTGGCCGATCCTGAAGGAGTTCGTCGTCTACTTCCACATCAAGGACGCGCGCAAGGGGACGGGCGACGTCGTGAAGGCGGGGGAGGGCGACGGGGAATTCCGGGAAATCCTGACCGAGGCCCGCGACATGGGCTACCGGGGGTTCGCCTCGATGGAGCCGCACCTGCTTGTCGCTGGGGCCAGCACCGGGTTTACCGGGGCTGAAAAGTTCGGCGAAGCCGTCCGGGCCATCAAGATGATCCTCTGCGAGCTCGACTTCCCCTATGTGGAAGCCCCGATTCCTGGAAAAGAATAGACTTCCAGATAGGGACAAATGTAACGAATGAAGGCGGCCGCGGAAGCCTTCGTGTCGGTTTTTGTTCTTCGTGTAACTTCTTTCCGACACTTGCTTTGCAAGTTTCGCAAGTATGGGTGGCGATGAAACGATCATTCATGCCGACCTTTTCCGGGCGTCTTTTGCATCTCATTGGATGGAGAAAAGAACATTCCCCGCAAGGAGCCAGCCATGACATGGGAGCATCGTCCGCTCGAGGATTGGATGCTCCTTGCCGCCGGCGAGGCCGAGGGGGGCCGCAAGGAATGGGAGGCCCACGTGGCCGCCTGCCCCGAATGCGCCGCCCTTCGCGACGAGGCACGAAACGTCTTCGGGCTGCTCGCGGAAGACGGCCGCCGGCTTTCCGCGCCCCCGGTCCTTTGCCTGCCGCTCGCCGTCCGCCGCTCCAGCCGCCGGGTGATCCCGTGGGCCCTCGCCGCGGGGGCCGCGCTCGTGGCAGGTGCAGCGCTGCTCCTCACGGGCCTCCGTTCGCCCGCCGCCAAGGTGGCCTGGTCGTTCGATCCCGCGATCCGCGCCGACGCCTCGGTGCGGCCGGGGGACCGCCTCGAGACGGGGGCGAAATCCACGGCGGGCCTGGCGTTCCCGAACGGCGCCCTGGCGGCGCTGGCGCCGGACACGGAAGCCTTCGTCGAGTCCGCGTCCGCCGTCCGCCTGCAGCGCGGCTCCCTCCACGTCCGTTCGGCGCCCAAGGGATTCACGATCCGGACGCCCCAGGGGACGGTCGAGGATCTCGGGACCTCGTTCGCGGTCCGGATCGCCTCCGGTCGCACGATCGTGGTGGTCCTGAAGGGCTCCGTGCGCGGATCCAGCGCGCGCGGCGACGCCGGCGTCGTCGAGGCGCTCCAGCGCGGCGAGATCGGCGCCGGCCTCAAGATCGAGACGGCGCCGCCATCCGAAATCTCCGAGGCGTCCGAATGGATGCGCCGGACGCCGTTCGGGCCCGCCCCGGGCGAGGGCGCTGCGATCGAGCCTCCGCCGCCTCCCTTCACCGTCCAGGAAATCTGGCCCGCCGGACCCGCGCCGGCGCCCGAGCGCCATGAAGCCCTCCGGGCCGACGTCCTGCGAGCGCTCGATGGCCTCGAGGCAGGCTATGCGGAAGCCGTGGAGGCGTTCGAGCGGATCCCGGCCGGCCATCCGAAGCGGGACTCCATCGCCAGCGACATCCTGATCCTCTCCGATCGGATCGCGACCATCCAGCGCTCGATCCAGAGCGGCAACTCGGATATTGTCCGGGGGAATCCGGGCAGCGCGCTCCGCTGGTACCGAGGCGCGGGCACTTGGTCGCAGACCGCCCAGCGGACGCTGTCGGAGCTCCGCGCGGAGATTCGGAAGATCCGCTGAACGCCCGCTGCGCATCGGCGGCCCCGAGCCCTTAGAATCCCCCGCATCGTGAGGATTGCCTACGTCCACAAGCGCTGGAGCCTCCAGGGGGGGACGGAACGCCATCTCGTGGGGATCGCGACGTGGATGGCCGCGAACGGCCACGAGGTGCACGTCTTCGCGAACCGCCGCGAGGCGGAGTTGCCCAAGGGGATCGTGTTCCACAAGATCCCGATCCTGCGGCTCGGCTCGACGGCGCGGATCCTTTCGCTCGCCTATTTCGCGGACCGCCGCGTCCGTCCCGCCGATTTCGACGTCGTCCAGGGCTTCGGCAAGACGATCCGCCACGACGTCTTCCGGGCCGGCGGGGGCGTCCACCAGGCGTATCTAGAGCGCGTCTTCGGCGCGCGGGCGCGCCTGATGGCGTGGCTGCCGAAGCACTGGGCGCAGCTGTCCATCGAGCGCCGGACGTTCGGGCATGGGAATTTCCGCCGGATCATCGCCAACTCCGACATGGCGAAGGCCGAGATCCTGCGCTTCTATCCGCGCGTGCCGGCGGAAAAGATGGTCGTGATCCGCAACGGCGTGGACCTGGAGCGCTTCCACCCTCGCCGCCGCGACGAGGTCCGCCGCCGGATCCGCGGCTCGCTCGGCGTGCCGCCGGAGGCCCCGCTCGCCCTTTTCGTCGGCACCGGCTTCGCCCGCAAGGGGCTCGACACGCTGCTCGCCGCCCTCCAGGCGCTCGGCTCCGCGGCCCCGGCCCTCGCCGTCGCGGGGAAGGACGAAGGCGCCGGCGGCCCCGGCGCCGGAACGATGTCGGGCCGCGCGCGCTTCCTCGGCTCCCGGTCCGACGTCGAGGATCTCTACGCGGCCGCCGACCTCTTCGTCTTCCCGACGCGCTACGACCCCTCCGCCAATGTCTGCCTCGAGGCGCTCGCCTCCGGCCTCCCGGTTGTGACGACGACCGCGAACGGCGCCGCCGAGATCCTCGAGGAGGGCGTCACCGGCAGCGTCGTCCCCCCGGATGACCCGCAGGCGCTGGCTGCCTCCATCCGCTTCTTTCTGGAGAACCGCCGCTTCGACGCCGCGCGCCCCGCCTGCCGCGCCGCCGCCGAGCGCCACTCCATCGACGCCAACGCCCGCGCGACGCTCGAGCTCTACGAGGACGTTGTCCGCGAGAAGAAGGGGGGCGGATGAATATCCAGTTCCACGGCGGGGCCCGCTGCGTGACGGGCTCGATGCATAGGCTGGAGGTCGGCGGGAAGCGGTTCCTGCTGGAGTGCGGGCTCTTCCAGGGAAAGCGCGACGAGGCCGAGGCGAAGAACCGCAACTTCCCCTTCCGGCCCTCCGAAATCGACGCGGTCGTCCTCTCCCACGCCCACATCGACCACTCGGGGAACCTCCCGGGGCTCGTCCGCCAGGGCTTCCGCGGCCCGATCTTTGCGACCCCCGCGACGGCGGACCTGGGAGGGGTGTTGCTCCGGGACTCGGCGATGATCCAGGAGCGCGACGTCGAGTACGTGAACTTCCGCCGCCAGGAGCAGGGCCTGCCGCCGCGATTCCCGCTTTACCGCCTGCCGGACGCGGAGGCGGCCGCGGAGCGCTTCGAGCCGGTTCGCTACTGGGAGCCGAAAGAAATCCTGCCGGGCGTCACGCTCACGTTCCTGGACGCCGGCCACATCCTGGGATCGGCCATCGTGTCGCTCCGGTTGCGCGAACAGGACGTCGAGCGGCGGCTCGTCTTCACGGGGGACCTCGGCGTCAAGGACGCCCCGATCCTGCGCGACCCGGAACCGGCCGGGGCGGCGGACGTCTTCGTCACGGAAGGGACCTACGGGGACCGCGATCACGGCAAGCCCGAGGCGCTCCAGGACTCCCTCTTCGCGGTCCTGCACCGGACGTTCGAGCGCGGCGGGCGCGTCGTGATTCCCGCCTTCGCCGTCGGGCGGACGCAGCTCGTCATCCACACGCTCCGGCTGCTCTGGGAGGAGGGCCGCCTTCCGAACATCCCCGTCTACGTCGACAGCCCGCTCGCTGTGAACGCAACCGAGGTCTTCCGCCGGCATCCCGAGTGCTACGACGAGGAGATGATGGAGGAGTTCCGGCGGGGCAACCCCTTCGGATTCGATCGGCTGACCTACATCCAGTCCGTCGAGGAGTCCAAGGCCCTCAACGACGTCCGGGGGCCCTGCGTCATCCTCTCGGCCTCCGGGATGTGCGAGCACGGCCGGATCCTCCACCACCTCGCCGCCGCCGTCGGGAGCCGTCGGAACACCATCCTGATCGTGGGCTACCAGGCGCGCGAAACCCTGGGCCGCCGGTTCGTCGAGGGCGCGCGCACCGTCCGGATCTTCGGCGAGGAGCACGTCCTCGAAGCCGAGGTCGCGGTCCTCGACGGCTTTTCCGCCCACGCCGACCGGGCGGCCCTCCTCGAATACGCCTCCCCGTTCGCGCGCGAGGGTTCCTCGATCTACGTCGTCCATGCCGACCCCGCGCCCGGACAGGCCCTCGTGAAGGCCCTGGAAGCCCTGGGGGGGGCAAACGTCCGCTTCCCGAAGCCCGGAGAATCCTTCGATCTTTGAGCCGGGAACGGCACAATAAGGCGGCCTTCGAACCCCGGCTCCCGCCGGAACGTTTGCAGGGGAAGCGATATGAGCCCGATCGAGCGACTCCTGAGGCCGGCGGCCTTCCTGCTTCTCTCCTGCGTGTTCCTCCTGGCCGCGGCACCCGTAGCCCCGCTTCCGGCGAAGAAGGCGCCGCCCCCCGCCGCGGTGGAGGAGGGCGAGGGGGAAGGCGAGGCGGAAGAGGGCGGGGAGGAGCCGGCGACGCCTGCGAAGCCCGCGGTTCCCGAGTTCCCGGCCGGCCCGGCGGGAGTCGTGGCGAAGTGCCTCTACGAGGCCGACCAGGCGAAGGATTCCAAGGCGAAGGAGGCCGCCGTCGACCGTGCCCGCGCGGAGGCCGAGAAGGTCGCCGACGCGGGGAATACGCCCTCCGAGAAGCTCGACGCGATCGCGGCCGGCGCGCCGCTCCTCTGTCGGGTCGTCTCGGCCTACCTCCAGCTGGCCGAAATGGCGACGGACCCCTCCGTCCGCACGGGCGCCGAGGCGAAGGCAGGCGTGCTTGCCCGCAAGGCCGGCGAGAAGGTCGTGGACGGGCGCAAGGCCATGGAGGACGAGAAGAAGAACCTGGAGGATTCCGTCGGGACGGCCCGCGAGAAGGCCTTCCAGCGCTACTTCGACGAGGAAAAAAAAATCACATCCTTCGAGCAGAAGAAAAAGCTCGAAGCCGAGGTCACGAAGCAGTGGCAGGACGAGACGAACCGGATCGCGAAAAGGATCGACGATCTCGAGCTCTACGAGGTGGGCAAGGACGACCTCGGGTTCGGCTATTGGGAGGTCCGCGCCCTCTATCTCCAGGGCCGCACCTCGCCCCCGGACGAGCGCGCCGCCCCGCTCGCGGAGGCGGAAAAGAAGTGCCAGGAGTTCCTCGTCAAATACAAGCTGCTGACCTCGGCCGCGGACGGCCGCTTCCTGCTGGCGGAAATCCAGGAGGCCCAGGGCGGCACGGACGCGGCCCTGAAGACCCTCACCGAGGTCATGAATCTCCGCCCGCCCGCGCGCGGGATCCCGCCCGAGGCGATGCCGGCCGTCAAGGCGCACTACGACAGCCTCGCCCGCCGCGCCGTCTGGCGGAGGCTCTCCGTCCTCCAGGCGGCCGGCCGGATCGGCGAGGCCCTCAAGTGGATGGACGAGATCCCGAAGCGGCTGAAGATCCCGGAAAATGCCCGCGCCCGGGTGGACCTCGACTTCGACAAGTTCAAGATCCTGATGGAATCCGGCCGCAAGAAGGAGGCCTTCGCGATCGCGGATCGCTACAAGCGGGCAGAGGCGGGCAAGCCCCCGAAGTGGTATCCCTACTACTACAAGGCCCTCATCGAGTTCTACGGCGAGGAGGAGATCCGCGGGATCGACGGCTTCCGGCGCGACGCGGAGTCGGCCTTCTCGAAAGCCGAGAAGGAGAAGGCCCCCGCCGATTACCTGCGCGCGATCTCGCTGTTCGAGCGGCTGCTGCGGATCTCGGCGGAGAAGAAGGACGCCCGTTATGTGGAAACGTCCTGGCACCGGCTCGCCTACTGCTACTACCGCCTCGAGCGCTGGTACGAGGCGGGCTTTTTGTTCCTGAAATACGCCCGCGACTACCCGTCAAGCCCGAAGGCCCGCGAGGCCGCGCAGGCCGCCCGGGCGTTTTTGCACAAGATGGCCTTCGCATCCACGCCGATGGACCCGGCCGACCAGCGGCTCTACCAGCAGGTCCTCTCGGAATACCTCGATCGTTTCCCCGACGACAAAGAGCGCGACCGGCTGCTCTACTACCTCGCCAACCTCGAGCGCGACGCGGGCGACCACGAGAAGTCGGCCAAGCACTACGCGGCGATCCCGGATGCCTCGCCCTACCGGGAGAATGCCATGGTGAACCTCGCCTACGCCGCGGTCGGGCGCTACCAGGCGCTGAAGGACAAGAAGTCCGAGGAGGCGAAGGCCCAGTTCCAGGAGGCCGTCCGGCTGCTCTCGGGCCTTATCGATCGGATAGAGAAGAGCCCGGCATCTGATCCCAAGGAGAAGGAGCGCCAGCAGTCGACGCTGGGAAAGGCCACCTACAGCCTGGGCACCCTCTACATGGGGGCCAAGGAGTTCGCGAAGGCCCTGCCGATTCTTAAGGGCCTGCCGGACCGGTTCCCCGAGTACAAGTCCAGGCGGACCGAACTGCTCTACTGGCAGTACGTCTGCCAGAAGGGGCAGGGCGATCTGGAGCCGGCCGAGGCGACCGCGAAGGAGATTTTCAAGATCCTGCCGAAGTTCGAGCACCGGGACGTCATGGAGCAGTCCCTCGGCGCCCTCTACTGGAAGCGCTTCGAGGCGCTTCGGAAGGACCCGGCCAAGGCCGAGGAGGCGAAGGCCGCCTTCGAGAAGGCGATCGGCTACGTCCTGCCGAAGGAGGAGGCCGCGGCCGGCGAGCCCGCGGAGCGCTTCAATCTGCTGTTGAGCTTCGCGGGGGCCGCCATCGAGGCCGGGTTTGCCGACCGCGGGAAGGACCTGCTGGACCGGGCGCTCGAGTTCGCGGCCAAGATCCAGAAGCCCGACGACGAACTGCTCGAGCTCATCGGGAAGGCCCGGATGAAGCGCCGCGACCTCGCAATCAAGCTGGGGGAGACCGAACTCGCCATCCAGATCACCCTGGACATCCTGAAGGACCCCGCGATGAAGGACAGCCTGCCCCTGATGCGCGATCTCGCCAACGCGCTCGAGAAGAGGGGCACGGAAAAAGACATCGCCGCGGCCCTGAAAATCTGGCGCGACATCCTGCGCCGATCCCCCGAGCCCGTGGTCGGGAAGGACGCCCATGTCTGGTGGGAGGCGAAGTTCCGGATCACGAAACTCCACCTCGTCGTCAAGGACCACGACCAGGCACTTCTCGTGCTCGGCCAGACGCTGGCGATGCGCCCGGACATGGGGGGCGCGGAGATGAAGGCGAAATTCCGCGCGTTGCTCGATCAGGTCGCGAAGGAGGCGCTCGCGGACGCGGACAAGCTGCGGGCCAAGGAGTTGCAGGCCCTGTGGGAGAATCCGCTCGGCCCGCCGAAGCCCGCGCCCAAGACGGCGCCGCTCGAGCCCAAGGCGAAGCCGCCGGAGACGAAGGGCGGGAAGGCGGCGGAGGAGAAGAAGGGGTCCGCCCCGGCGAAAGAGTCGAAGGGGTAGATGGCGGCATGCTCATTGCCGCCACGGGGCTGACCGGTTTCGTGGGGATGGCAATCGCGAAACGGCTTTCCCGGGAGGGCGATCTCCGGATCCGGGCGCTCGTGCGGCCCGACGGCCGGAAGGCGGCGCTGCTGGAAGCCGCCCCGGCGGTCGAGGTCCAGGAGGGCGACATGGCGGACATCGCGGACGTCCGCCGGCTCGTCGAGGGGGCCCAGGCCGTCGTCCACGCGGCCCACGACTCCCTCGGGGGCCACCAGGGCCTTCGCTTCAGCCATTCCGGCTCCGAGTTCCGCCGGGAGTTCCTGGATCGGAACCTCCGCGCCTCCGCCGACCTGCTGACCGAGGCGAGGCTTTCGGGCGTCTGCCAGTTCGTCAACATCTCCGCGTTCTCCCTCTACGGCCGCCAGCCGCACGAGGGCCCCGCGATCACGGATGACACCGCCTCGCACCCGAACAGTCCCTACAGCGCCCTCAAGGCCGCGGTGGACGCCTTCTGCCAGTCCTTCGACGGCCGGTTTCCGAACGGCGTCTCGATCCTGCGGCCCTGCCTCGTCCTCGGGATCGATCCGGACCCCGAGCGGTCCACCTACTGGTCGATGGCGCGCTCGATCCAGGCAGGCGAGTCCATGAGCCTGAACGGGGGCACGTCCACCGTGCGCATCGAGGACGTCGCGGAGGCGGTCCACCTCGCGATCCGGAAGCCCGCCAACGCCCGCGGCGTCGTGAACCTGGTCGATCGCTACACGGACCTCGCCGAGGTCGCGGAGATCCTCAAGGAGAAGTTCGGCTCGAAAGCGGAAATCCTCGCGGGCGTCCGGCGCGGACAGCCCGAGCGGCCGCCGGTCTGCGCCCGCGCGGAGGCCATGGGCATCCGGTTCCGCGGCCGGGAGGGCCTGCTCGAGTACCTCGACGCGCTCGTTGCCGCGGCCCGTTCCGTCCCGCCGGGGCCTCCGGCGGCCGCGCCGGTATGAATCACTTGGGGGCGGAAAGGACGTAAGATCCGATGGAGGCCCGAATGCCGAATTCCGACCTGCCGCCGGCCGCCCGTCCCCGGAGGATCCTCCTCGCGGCTGCGGCCGCGCTGGCCGTGTCCTTCTCCGGATGGCTCGAGGGGGCGGGGGCGGACGGTTCCGTGGACCAGCCCCCGAATACCTGGGTGAAGAAAAGCGTCGGCCCGCCGCTCGGCTACGAAAGCGCGATGGCCTGGGATTCCTGGCACCATCGCCTCATCCGGGTGAAGGCGCACCAGTTGGGCGGCGGCTGGCAGCAGACGGAGGTCTGGCTCTTCGATCCGGTCTCGGGCGGCTGGGAACTGCGTTCGCCCGACATGGAGCCGCCCGGCAACTGCCGAAGCCTACAGCACGTCTTCGACCCCGAGCACGGCCGCTACTTTCGGTTCACCGGGACGAGCGGGGACCATGGCTGGCAGTGGATCCGCGAGGTGACGTTCAACGAATCCTCGGTCTGGTCCTACGATCCGTCCGCGAACCGCTGGCGCAACCTGAAGCCCATGCCGGAGCCGGCGGTCGGCCCCCAGCGGGCCGCGGCGTGGGATTCGGATCACGGCGTCGTCGTCGTGTTCGGCGGCGTGCGGGCGGGCGACGGGACGAACGTCTACGACCCCCACGCGAACACCTGGACGAAGATGAGCCCGGCCGGCGAGCCCGCCAACGCCGTCGGGATGAACTTCTCCTACGACCCCGTCGGCGGCCGGTTCATCGCGTTCGGCAGCGAAGGGAAATTCACGGGGACGAAGGCCTACGACATCCGGAAGAACGCCTGGACGGACATTCCGGGCCCGTCGCCGCCCGGCGGGGACGGCGGCAACGAGGCCGTCTCGGCCTACGATCCGGTGAACGGCGTCGTCGTCGCGGTCACGCTCGTCCGGAAGGGCGAGGTGGAGCCGGCGATGTCCTACGGAACGCCGCGCCACGTCGAAACCTGGCTGTTCGACTGCGCGAAGAGCGCCTGGCGGAAGACCGATCCGCCGAAGGAGCCCGATCCGGGCGGGCGGCGCTGCCGGATCATGTCCTTCGCCCCGGAGCTGAACCTCGCCCTCTACAACGTCGTCGAGTCCAAGCCCTCGGGCGGGGGGGAGCGGCAGAACCAGGTCTGGTCGTATCGGACCGGCGCCGGCGCGGGGATCCTTCCGCCCCAGCGCCTGCGGGTGGCCATCTCGGCGGGCGGGGCCGCGCTTGCGTGGGATCCGAGCCCGTCCGGCGCCTCCCAATACGTCGTCTACCGCGGAACGGGCGCCGACGTCCCCTGGAAGGCGGAGTTCCGGAAGGCGGGGACGGCGAGCGGGACGACCTACGCGGACGCGGGCCTTGCGAAGGGCCAGCACGCCTTCTACCGCGTCCGGGCCGTGGGCCCGGGCGGCGCCGAGAGCGCGGGATCCGCCACCGGTCGCGCCCAGCCGCCGCTCGTGGAAGACGTCGCCGTCGTCGCGAACGCGCAGGGCTCGGTGGAGGTCTCGTGGAAGGCGCTCGAGGGATGCGGGGAGATCGTCGGCTACCACGTCGAGCGGGCGGCGGTGAAGGTCGCGGCGGAGAGCCCGAAATGCATCTCGGCGGTCATGGGCCTCGCCGAGTTCACCCGGATCACGGCCGAGCCCGTGAAGGGCACGCGCTTCGCCGACGCCGGCGTCAACCTGAACCAGAAAGCCGGCGGGGCGGGGGCCATGAGCCCGAAGCGCTATCGCAAGGCCGCCCCGAAGGACGCGGCCCCTTACGCCTACGGCGTCTACGCCTACCGGGTCCGCGCGGTGAACGCGCTGGGCCTGGAGGGCGGAGCGTCGCCCTACGTGCTTTCGATTCCCTCGCAGCCGAGGATGCTTAAGTCCAAGGAGGAGGGCGGCGGGGTCCATCTCAAGTGGGAGGCCGTTTTGGGCGCGAAGACCTACCGAATCTTCCGGCTCGACGGCATCAACTCGCCCGCTTCGCGGATCGGCGAGGCGAACGTCCCCGACTACACCGACAAGGCCGGCAAAGCCGCGCGCTACTACGTTGTCGGCGTCGATGCGCTGGGCCAGGAGGGCTATCCCTCCTCGCCCGTCTGGGGAAACCGGCCGGACCAGGAGGTCTACGACAAATACGAGGTCGGCGGCGGCGGATGGCACGGCGCCCGGAACGTTTCCGACCCCGGCGCCGCCGCGCCGCCCCCGTCGCCTCCTCCGCCGCTCCTGTCGAACCAGAAGCCGCCGGAAATCCCGAAGCCCCCCGTCGAGCCCGCCAAGCCGCCGCCGGAGGAGAAGAAGCCCCCCGTCGAGCCCGCGAAGCCGCCGGACGTCGTGAAACCGCCGGAGACCGTCAAGCCTCCATCCCCGCCGCCTCCTCCTCCGCCGCTGCCCCCGCCTCCCGCGAAGGGCGCCTCCAACCCCGAGGCCGCGGCGATCCTCGAGAAGGCGAAGGTCTGCGAGAAGAAGGGCCAAAAGATCGGGCTGGGCGTCTACTGCAACAAGATCCTCAAGGAGTTCCCCAATTCCGCCGAAGCCGCCGAGGCCCGCGCGATGCTCGATCGGATGGAGGCGAAGAAGGGAAAGAAGTAGGGGCGGGGTCTCCCCGCCCTCGCTCCGGGAGCATCCCGCGCCGGGGGCCCGCTCGGCCGGTGGCGTGGCCTTCTCATGACTGGTCATGTATACTGGTCATCATGACCACCATGAACGCATCCGACTTCAAGGCGAAATGCCTCTCGATCCTCGACCAGGTCGAGCGCTCCGGGGAGGGGGTGGCCATCCTGAAGCGTGGCCGGCCGGTCGCGCAGGTCCTGCCGTTCGTGCCCCGCCAGAAGGGCCATCCCCAGGAGACGCTCTTCGGGACCGTGGAAATCCTGGGCGATGTGGTTTCCCCGGCCCTCCCCGCAAGCGCCTGGAAGGCGAACCGGAGGCGGGCGTGAAGGTCCTCCTCGACACGAACGTCCTGCTCTGGTGGCTCGAGGACAAGGGAAGGCTCTCGCCCGCCCAGCGGCGCGCCATCGCGCAGGCGAGCCCCGCCAATCCCCTCCTCGTTTCGGACGTCAGCCTCTGGGAAGTCGCGACCCTCGTCTCGCTTGGTCGCGTGCGGCTCTCGCTTCCGATCCGGGACTGGCTGGAGCGGGCGACCGCGCCGCCGCTCGTCTTGCGCCAGGGGATTTCGCCCGCCATCGCCGCCGAGACCGCGAACCTCCCGGCCGGCCTGCCGCGGGATCCCGCCGATCGAATCCTCGTCGCAACCGCCCGGATCCTGGGCGCGACGCTGCTTACGGCCGACCGCGAAATCCTGGAATCCGGCGCGGCGAAAACAATCGGCTAGGGGACTACAATTTAACCTTCGTCGTCAGCCTTTCGGGCGGTGGGGCGCTATCCGCCCCTGCGGCCCCTACGCCATCGCCCAGATTTCGGGGAGGCGCGCGACGATTTCGTCGAGGCGCGACTCGACCTTCCGGAAGGCGGCGATCCAGGTGTCGAGGATCGGGCGGACGTCGCGGTACCAGCTGCCCGAGCTGATGAATATCTCGGTCTCTCGGCAGATCCGCTCCGCCACCGGGCAGTCGCCGACCTTGTAGACGCGCTGGTCGGCGACGGGCAGGAGCGACCAGGGCAGGCCCTTGCCCAGCCACCAGACGCGGTCGCGGAAGGGGGCCTGGAGGTGGAAGGGGGTGCCGATGTAGCCCTTGCCGACGCCGGCGCCCTCGGCCTTCATGACCTTCACCCAGTCGAGGACCGTGACGCCCTTTGCGTTCTTCGGGACGAAGTGCGGGGCGTAGATGTGGTAGGTGTGGTCGCAGTCCGGCATCTCCTTGGGCGGCCGGACGAGCTTCATCCCCTCGAGCGCCGAGGAGAGATGCCGCGCGTTCTTCCGGCGCCACTCGTTCATCTCGCCCACGCGCTTCAATTGGCTGTTCGCGAGCACGCAGTAGAGCGGGTGCGCCCGGTAGGTGTAGATCATGCTCGTCGCGTAGGTCTCGAGTTCCGGCACGCCCTTGACCACGGGGCGAAAGCGTCCGGGGTGCATCCCGAACGCGACGGCCTTCTTGTAGAAGTACTCGTTCGAGGTGACGAGCGCGCCGCCCTCGCCGCCGACCAGGTTCTTGCCCGAGCCCATGCTGAAGCAGCCGATGTCGCCGATCGTGCCGACGCGCTTGCCCTTGTAGCGGGCGAACGCGGCCTGGGCGCAGTCCTCGATGACGCGCAGGTTGTGGCGCTTGGCGACTTTCATGATCCCGTCCATGTCCGCCGGCTGGCCGTAGAGATGGACCACGACGATCGCCTTCGTGCGGGGGGTGACGCACTTCTCGACGGAAGCGGGGTCGAGGTTGTAGGTCTCGGGATCGATGTCCGCGAATACGGGCACGGCGCATTGCTGCAGGACACAGCCGACGCTCTGGCCCCAGGTGTAGGGGGTGACGATGACCTCGTCGCCGGCCTGGACGCCGCAGGCCGCGACCGCGATGTGCAGCGCCGGCCCGCCGCCGCACGTCGAGACGACGTAGGGGACGCCGAGAAGTTTTCCGAGGTTCGATTCAAACTCGCCCATGATTCCGCCGCCGCGCGCGGCCGAAAGATAGGACTCGTCCTTCTGGGCCTTCTTGATCGCGTCGATCCCGGCGGCCACGTCCTCGTCGGAAAGCCACGGCCACTGGGGCATCGCGGGGGTTTCCGGGACCGCCTTCGGCCCGCCGAAGATCGCCAGGTTCCCGTCCGCCGCGCGCGCGCCCGCCGCCGCCTTCTTTTTCGCCGCCATGTCATCCTCCTCCGTTCGTTGGCCGTGCCAGGGTTTCGAAAAATCCTATTCCCAGCCGTAGTTCGAAAAAAACGACGCCGGGGCCTGCTTCTCCGCAAGGAAGGCCCGCAGGTCCCGATCCAGCGCCGCCGCCGCCGGATGCTTCCGGATCACGTTCCGCGTCTCGCCGGGGTCCTTGTGCAGGTCGTAGAGCTCGTCCTCGAAGCAGCCCGCGCAGCCGAGATGGGCCGCCTTGAGCTTCCCGATGCGTTCCGGATCCCTCGGCCAGCGCACGTAGAGGAACCGGTCCGTCTGCCAGGAGATCGGCCCCTTCGCCTGCGAGAACATCCCGAAGGGCCGCGCCGGGCGGCTTGCCTTGCCCGGGGAAAGCCGGGGCAGCAGCGAGGACCCGTGGACGGATTCGGGAACGGGGACGCCGAAGTGATCCAGGATCGTCGGCATGATGTCGGGGTGCTGGGCGAAGCCGCGGATCCGCCGGCCGGCGGCGCGCCCGTCCGGGTGGTGCAGGAAGAAGGGCACCCGCACGCACTCCTCGTAGAGCGTCCCCGAAATCTTGCCGTGCATCCCGTGCTCGCCGAGGTAGATGCCGTGGTCGGAGGTCACGATGAGGAGCGTGTCGTCCCACATCCCCAGCTCCTTCACCTTGTCGATGAATCTCCCCACCCACTTGTCCACGAACGTGATCATCCCCGCGTAGAGGGCGACCATGTTCTTGTGCTCGCGCGCCGTCGCGTAGTCGGAGCGGCCGTTGCGCGGATAGGTGAGGCGCGGCCCCTTGTAGCCGGGGTCGTACATCTCGTTGTAGGGAAACGGCGTCTCCCACGGCTCGTGGGGGCTGAACGAGTCGATCCAGAGGAAGAAGTCCTCGTGGGAGCGGTTGCGCTCCAGCCACTCCTCGGCCGCCTCGAAGAGCCTGGGGGCGAAGTAGTCGCGCTCGATGTCCGTCCGGCGCATGACGGTGTTCCGGAGGCACTGGTCGTAGATCCCCGGGGGGGCGTCGCGGAGTTTCTCGCGCGGGGCCGGCAGCGGCCGGTTCACGGGGTCGGTGTTGAAGGAGTCGTCCTCCTGGCCGCGCAAGAGCCAGAAGCCCTGGAAGTGGCGATCGAAGCCGAAGCCGTGGCGGACGAGGTGCGGGGTGTCGAGGATCATCTGGGTGACGACGCCCCGGGGATTCAGCGCCTGGGCCAGGATGGGATGTTCGTCGGTCAGCGGCTCCCAGCCGCGCCAGGGGAACGAAAACCGCCCCGTCGCGATGTCGCGCCGGCAGGGCACCGTCGGGTAGGACGCCGTCCGGAAGTCCTCGAAGACGGCCGTCTCGCGGGCGAGCGCGTCGAGGCGCGGGGTCTTCACCCAGGGGCTGCCGTAGCAGCCCAGGAAGTCGCGCCGGAGCGTGTCCAGCATGATGAGGATGGCCTTCTTCCCGCGGGTTCCCCGTTTCATCTTCGTTCTCCTTGGTACGCGGCCCGAGTTTCTGTCATGCACGTGAACTTTTGCGACCGATTTCTCGAACGCGGCATGGCGGCGCCGATCTCCGTATTCCTGGAAACGAAAAACAAGGAGGGCGAGGGGCGGGGGCTCGGATCGTGGCGACCTGTCGACGAGCGGTCCAACGCCAAGAATTTTTCTAACCGCCCTGGACCCCGAGGAGACCCTGCACCTGGCCCGGGTCCTGCGCCTGGGGGTGGGGGCCAGGGTCCAGGTCTGCGACGGCCAGGGGGGAAATTTTGCGGCCCAAGTGGCGGGCCTGGAACCCCGGGGGGCCACGCTCCGCATCCTCGGCAAGCTGGACGCCTGGGGAGAGTCGCCTCTGCCCGTGGTCCTGGG
>CAYHQZ010000083.1:0-15542 GCA_964358555.1 uncultured Planctomycetia bacterium | reverse complement strand
TCGCCGGCATGCAACCAGCGGGTGATAAACGCGACCGGGAAGAAGATGACGGACCCTTCGCGGGAGAGCAGCGCCGCGAGGAACAGCAGGGGGGTGAGCACATCGAAGCGCCGCGCCGGACGGCAGAGCCGCGCCCAGGCCAGGAACAGGAAGAAGGCCGCGAGAAGGTCCGTCCTCCCCTTGATATAGGCAACGTTCTCCGCGTGCACGTGATGGACCGCGAAGAGAAGCGCTCCCAGGAGCGCGGCATGGGGATCCCCGAGCAGGCGACGGCCCAGGACGAAGGCCGCGAGCACGCACGCCGCGTGCAGCAGGACGTTGCCGAGGTGGTAGCCGGCGGGGATGAGGATGGTCTCGGGAGGGGGGAACGGTGGGGGGGGCGGCTCGGGCTCGATCCGCCAGAAGATCCCATCGACCATGTAGGACAGGGCACGCAGGGGGCGGTAGGTATCGTGGGCGCGGCCGAAGAAGATCCGGGACGCGTTTTTCCAGGTCGGTTCGAGTTCGCCCCTTCGCTCGATCAGGAAGAAGGGGTCGTCCCAGACGAACCCCGCGCGAAGGCTGCCCCCGAAGGAAAAGAAGGATGCGACGAGAAGGAGGATGACGGAGAAGCAAAGGAAGACCCGCCCGCGGACTGCGGGATCCTCGGCCTGCGGGACGTCCCGGGGAATCGGAGGAGGGATGTTCAGGGCGCCTCCCGTCCGAGCCGTCGCTTAAGGGCCAGCGTCTCCCGGAAGGACTTCCAGGCGGTCCGGAAATTGGCGACCTTGGACGCGCCCAGGCGCCTCGGCTCGCAGGGGATTTCGATGTTGGAGATCCGGAATCCCTTCCGGCGGGCGCGCAGGAGAATCTCCTTGCAGAACAGCCCCGTCGTGG
The DNA here is from genome assembly GCA_964358555.1 of uncultured Planctomycetia bacterium. Classification (GTDB taxonomy): domain Bacteria; phylum Planctomycetota; class CAYHQZ01; order CAYHQZ01; family CAYHQZ01; genus CAYHQZ01. The sequence continues at coordinate 14,666 of CAYHQZ010000083.1, read as the reverse complement.
AGGTCGGCAGGAAAGCCTCCCGGACGGATCGCCGGTAGACGATAGGGCCCTCGATCCGCTCGCGAAAGCCAAGCAGGCGCTCCATGAGCATCCGCCGCCAGACCCAGGAAACCAGGCGCCGGATGAAAGAATCGGGCCGGCGGAGGTAGGTGCTGACGACGACGTCGGCCGTCTCGGCAGCCTGGAGAAAGGTGGGGATCAGGAAAGCCGGTATCTGACCGTCCGCGGGAAGCCAGAGGTGGACCTCCCCGCGGCCGGCGCGGTGCCCCGTCTGCAGCGCCGCGCCCAGTCCCAGGTTCTTCTCGTGGATCCGGACGCTCACGCGCTCGTCGGCCCGAGCCGCCGCCTCGGCCGCCGCCCGGGTGCCGTCGCAGCTCCCGTCGTCCACGACAATCACCTCGAAGGACCGGCCCGTCGCGCCGGCCGCCGCGAGCACCTCCGACAGGAATCCCGGGAGGCTCGATTCCTCGTTGAAGGCAGGGACGACGACCGTGAAAGCGGGATCCACGGCGAAAGTCTACACCCCGGACCGAAAACGGCGGCGTGGTGCGAGGAGCCCGGAACGGATATACTGCCGGCGCCCGAAATGGAACCCGGCACTCGCCACGCATGCGGATTGTTCGGGGTCTGGGGCCACCCGGACGCGGTGGCCATGACGAGCCTGGGCCTCCACGCCCTCCAGCACCGGGGGCAGGAGGCGGCCGGCATCGTTTCCACCAACGGGGAGGCCTTCAAGGTCCACCGGGGAGAGGGCCTCGTCGCCGACGCTTTGTCCCCGGACACCCTCGAGCGGCTGAAAAATCCGGTGGCCATCGGGCACGTCCGCTACTCCACGACCGGCTCCTCGACCCTCCAGAACGCCCAGCCGATGGTCTTCGACTACTCGCGGGGCAAGATCGCCATCGCCCACAACGGAAACCTCGTGAACGCCCGCACCATCCGGGACGAATTCGAGGCCTACGGCTCGATCTTCCAGACGTCGTCCGACACGGAAATCATCGTCCATCTGATGGCGCGACCGACGGCCACGGGACCGGACGGCGATCTCTACGCGGCGCTGGCCCAGATCCGGGGGGCCTACACGCTGCTCCTGCTCCGGCCCGACGAGATGATCGGATTGCGGGACCCCCAGGGGTTCCGGCCCCTCGTCCTCGGCGAACGCGACGGGGCCTGGATCCTGGCATCGGAGACATGCGCTTTAAACCAGGTCGGAGCCCGGTTCATCCGCGAGGTGGAGCCCGGCGAAATCGTGTTCATCACGAAGAACGGGGTCCGTTCCGATCGGCTCCCGACCGCGCCGGGCCTCTTCCCCGGCGCGCCCCCGGCCCACTGCATCTTCGAGCACATCTATTTCGCCCGCCCGGACTCCCGCATCTTCGGGGACTCCGTCATCGGGGTGCGCCGGAATCTCGGGCGGAAGCTGGCGATGGAACACCCGGTGAAGGCGGACATCGTCGTGCCGGTCCCCGACTCGGGGCTCTGGGCGGCCCTTGGATTTTCCGCCGAATCCGGCATCCCCCTCGACTTCGGGTTCATCCGGAACCACTACGTCGGCCGAACGTTCATCGCCCCCGAACAGCGCCTGCGGACAAAGGGCGTGGAGATGAAGTTGAGCGTCGTCCCGGAGGTGGTCCGGGGCAAACGGGTCGTCATCGTGGACGACTCGGTCATCCGGGGCACGACCTCGAAGTCCCGCGTCCGGATCCTCCGGGAAGCGGGGGCCGCCGAGGTCCACTTCCGGGTCTCCTGCCCGACAACCCGGCACCCCTGCTTCTACGGGATCGACTTTCCGAACCCCTCCGAACTGGTCGGGCACGAGCGGACACTCGAGGAGATCCGGACCCACATCGGGGTGGACTCGATCGGCTATCTATCCCTGGAGGGGATGCTCTCCTGCGTATCCAATCCCCCCGATCACTACTGCACGGCCTGCTTCACGGGACGATATCCCATTCCCGTCGAGGAGCGCCTGACCAAACTCGGGCTGGAGAACGGAGCCTGAACATGGGCCTCACCTACCGGAGCGCCGGCGTGGACCGGGACGCGGCCGACGAGAACGCCGCCTGGATTTTCCGCGAGATCCCGAAAACCTTCGACGCGCGGGTCATCTCGAACCCCGAGGGATTCGCGGGGCTGTTCGCCCTGAAGGGCAAGGGGCCGCTGCTTGCGAAGCGATACCGCGACCCGGTGCTCGTCTCGGGAACGGACGGCGTCGGCACCAAGCTCAAACTGGCCTTCGCGGCGGGAAAGCACGACACCATCGGGATCGACCTCGTCGCGATGAGCGTGAACGACGTGCTCACGGTGGGGGCGGAACCCCTCTTTTTCCTCGACTACATCGCGACCGGCCGCCTCCCGACGATCCCGATCCGGGACGTCCTCTCCGGAATCATCGAGGGCTGCCGCCAGGCCCCGTGCGCCCTGCTCGGGGGCGAGACCGCGCAGATGCCGGGCTTCTACCCGGATGGGGAATATGACCTCGCGGGCTTCGCCGTCGGGGTGGTGGAACGCGACCGGGCCCTTCTCGGGAAAGACATCCGGCCGGGCGATCTCGTCCTCGGGCTTTCCTCGACGGGTCTGCACTCGAACGGCTTCTCGCTCGCGCGCCGGGCCCTCCTGGAGGAGGCGAAGATGCGCCTGGACGCGACGCTGCCCGAATACCGAAAGACCCTCGGAGAGGTCCTCCTGACGCCCACGCGCATCTATTCGAAGGCCGTCCACGACCTTCTGCGCCACTACCCGCGCCGCAGCCTTTTAAAGGCGATGGCGAACGTTACCGGCAGCGGAATCCCGGGCAACCTCGTGCGGGTCCTGCCGGAGGGGATCGGCGTCCGAATCTCCCGTTCCGCCTGGATCCCGCCGCCCATCTTCGAGCGCATCCAGAAGGCCGGCGGGATTTCCGATCGCGAGATGTTCGACACCTTCAACATGGGGATCGGATATCTCCTCGTCCTCGCCCCGCGCGCCGCAGACATCTCCCTCGATCGCCTCCGGCGGGCCGGGATTCCCTCCTGGATCCTCGGCCAGACCGTCAAGGGCGAACGCTCGGTGGCGATCGACTGATCGGACCGGCCGAATCGGTTGGAAGGCCTTCGCGGGACGGGATATAATCCTGCATTCGGAGCCTCTGCGGCATTCCGAACCGCCTCATGGTCGACCCCCGGAATCAAGTCGTCATCCAAATCCCCGAGGATTTGGCCTACCGGGACGATCTGACAGGGCTCCACAACCGGCGCCTGATCAACCACATCCTCGACGAGCGCTGGAAGGAATTGCAGGCCGTCGAGAACGGCTGCTCGATGATAGTCATCGACCTGGACCACTTCAAGGAGGTCAACGACCGGTTCGGCCACTTGAGCGGTGACGTCATCCTCAAGGACACCGCGTCGCTGCTTCTGAAATCCTTCCGGGGCTCGGACATCGTCACCCGGTTCGGCGGCGACGAATTCGTCATCTTCCTTCCCGGCACCCCGAAGAAGGCCGCGGCCGTGATTTCCGAGCGCGTCCGAAAATCGATGTTCGAGAAGCGCTTCCTGAGCCACGACCAGAAGCCGATCGACGTCCCGCTTGCGTTCAGCATCGGCGTGTCCTCCTATCCGGACGACGGAGAGGCCGGGAAAGACATCTTCGAGGCTGCCGACAAGGCGGTCTACGCCTCGAAGCGGGGCGGGCGCAACCGGGTAAGCGTCGCCGGGGAATACGAGGAAGCCGAGGACGTCGAGCAGGACATCTTCAAGGGATTCCCCGCCAAGGAAATGATTGCACGGGAGGACGCATTCGCGGAAGGGGAGGCGTTCCTCCGGGACGTCGCCTCGGGCCGGCCCGCCTGGCTTCTGGTGCAAGGCGCGATCGGCGTCGGCAAGACCCGCCTGTTGCAATCGCTCCTTGAGAAGGCGCCCTCGCTCTCCGTCCAGGCGGTCCTCGTCTCGGCGGAGGAGTCGAAGGCCGGGGTGGCCTACGCGCTCCTTGGGAGCGCGTTCAACATCCTCGGCGTCAAGGTTCCGGATTTCGCCGCCAACATCCTCTCCGATGCGCCGGCCGCGATCCGGCCGTGGCTGCGGGGCCTGATGCCCCGCCTCCTCGCGGCGGCGGAGGTTACCGACGAGGCCGCCCTCCAGCCCCCGTCGCCGGAGGAATCCGGCCGGATGCTCCTCGATGTGTTCCGGACGGCGCTCGTGCGGATCTCGGAGGAGGGACCCTGCGCGATCCTGATCGACGAACTCCAGTGGGGCGACAAGGAAAGCCTCGAGCTGCTGCGCTTCGCCCAGGAGGAACTCGCGATGTCCGTCGGCATCGGGGCCACGTTCCGGGAAGGCGCGACGGGGCCCGGAACGGGGTTTGCGTCGTCCCTGGAGGGCAAGCCCGCCGTCCGGCGAATCGCCCTCGGGTCCCTGGACGCCCCGGGGACCTCGGCGCTCGTCACGGCGCTCCTGCCGGGGCGTCCGCCGGACGAGACATTCGACCGGGACCTCTTCGGCATCACGAAAGGCAATCCCCTCTTCATCGAGGAGGTCCTCAAGATCCTGATCGCGAAAGGCGGGATCCTGCGCCGGAAGAAAGGCTGGGCCCTCCAGCCCCTCGATCCGGCCGCCATTCCCGCGACCCTGGACGAGGCGGTCCGGACCCGGATCCGCCTGCTCGATCCCCAGGTAGGGAAGGTCGTGGAGCAGGCCTCGGTTCTAGGCAACCAGTTCGACCTGGAGATGCTCCAGGCGATCCTCGGGATGAACCAGGGCGAGACCCTGGATTTCGTGGACCGCGCGAAGGCCCAGGGGATTCTGGAGACGAGCGGGGGCGCGAAGGATTTCTCGTTCCAGTTCCACGCACCGGCCGTCCGGGACGCCGCCTACAGCGAAACGGACGCAGCCCTCCGGAAGGAGACCCACCGGAAGGCCGGCGCGGCGGTGGAGCGCCAGATGGGAGGCAACGCCGCCCCGATCGCGGCGAGCCTGGCTTACCACTTCGGCCGCGCCGAGGAGCACCAGAAAGCCGCCTACTACGAGCGGTTCCTCCAGGCCCTGCGCCCGGTGATCGTGATCGCCGGCCCCGGCACCGGCGGCGGCGGCCGGCCCGGGGCGCCGGGAAAATCCCGGATCCCGCGACGTCCGGGGCGCATCAAGGAGGCCGACACCCCGCTCGATCGCGACGCCCTCGCCATCGTCGACGAGGTCATCCGCTACCTCGTCGCCGGGGTGAAGAACCTGTTCCTCTATCCGAAGGGAAGCCAGCTCACGATCGACTCGGTCGAGAACCTGCAGCACATCCTGGACCGGCTCTTCCAGAAGGTCGAGGTCGTGACATTCGCGGAGGCCGAGGGCCAGCTCGTCGTCAACGGCGTCCCCTTCGCAGCGAAGCGAGCGAGCCTGGCCCTGATGGAACTCGTGAAGATCCTGCGGGACCAGGGTCTCCGGAGCCTCACGGTCCAGCGCGGGATCAACCGGCGCGAGACGGAGGCGCTCATGGACGTCTTCGCCCGGGAAACCGCCGGCGAGAAGACGGAGTTCGACCCCGACTACTGGAACGCCCTTTTTGAAAAGGAGCGCATCGATCACATCGACGTCGGCGCCCGCGTCTATGTCCTCGCGGACGAGTTCGGTTCCTCGGGCGGGGGGGGCGGCATCCTAGCGGGGTCCATTCCGCCCGGGGCGACGGTCGTCACCGTGGGCGGGGGGGGAAGCTCGAACGTCGAGATCGACCCGGTGCTGCTCCAGAAGCTCATCGAGTCCGGCGCGATCCAAGGCCCGGGAGGCGCCGTCGCGGGCGCCGCCCCGGACGAGGCGCCGCCCAAGGAATGGGTCGAGGAGTTCCTGAAGGCCCACAAGGAAGGCGGCATCAATTTCGCGGATGTCTTCAAGAAACTGCCGGCCGTCCTCGACAAGGCCATCGCGGCCCCGAAGGACGATTCCTTCGATTCCCTGCTGAAGATGATCGGCAACGGAGCCTCCGCCGCCGAAAAGGACGTCCGGGAGCGCGCCGTCGACGCGCTCCGGCTGGTGCAGGAGAAGATGGCCTTCATCCAGCAGGAGGACCGGCGCTCCCTCGCAAAGGAAACATTCGTCCGCTACCTGGACACCGAACGGGACCCCTCGGTGCTGCTGAAGCTGGCCGAGATGTCCGGGGACTACCTTTCAAAACTTCTCCTGGAGCAGGACTTCTTCACCGCGCGGAAAGTCGTCGGTTTCCTCAAGCGCTGCCGGGACGGTTCGACCTCTCCGAAGCCCCTCCAGGACGCTTCGCGCCGCGTGATCCAGAAGTTCGTGAAGAGCGAATCCTTCGAGATCCTGCTCTCGGACCTCCAGTCCGAACAGGGATTGAAGAACCAACGGGCTTTCGGAATCCTCTCCGCCCTGAGCGAGGAGGGGGCGCCGGCCCTTTCCCTGTTCATCCAGGAAACCGAGGATTTCCGGGCCCGGAAGATCGCCGCCACGGCCCTGCGCGAGATGAGCCCCGCCGCCGCCGCGGGCCTCACCCGCCATCTCTCGCCGATGGGCAATCCCGCCCCGGCCCGCCGGATCGCGGGCCTCCGCGCAACGCTCTCATCCGATCTAGAGGCGGACCTCGCGCGCGCCCTCGAAAGCCGGCACCCGGAAGTCCGCGGAGAGGCCATCCGGGTCCTCGCCCGCCAGGCCCCGGACCGCCGCGCCCGGGTCCTCGCGCCCCTAATCGGCCACGAGTCGCCCGGCATCGCGCGCAACGCCGTCTTCTACGCGGGCGAGTGGGGCGTCATGGAGACCGTCCCGAAGATGCTGGATATCCTCGCCCGCCCCGAGACGGACCCCGCGCTGGTGCGGGAGGCCTGCATCACCCTCGGAAGGCTCTCCGCGGAGTCCGCGGTGGAAATCCTCTCGAATTTCCTCAAAGCCAGGAAATCCATGGGGTTCTCGCCGCGCCATCCGAGCGAAATCCGCGCCGCAGCCGCCTGGGCGCTGGCCCAGATTCCCTCCGAGGCCGCCCAGCAGGCCGTCCAGGCTGCCCAGTCGGACCGCGATCCCAATGTTCGGTCGGCCGCCCAGGCGACCTCCGGCTCCGGCGGCCCGGCTTGACCCTTCCGGACGCTACAATCGCTTCCCCGATGCCCCTTCTACCGACCGTCCGCTCCCCGGACGACGTCAAGCGACTGGACCTTCTGCAGATGAAGGCCCTCGCCCTTGAAATCCGCGAGGAGATGATCCGGGTGGTGTCCGAGATGGGGGGGCACCTCGCCTCGAACCTCGGAACGGTGGAACTCTGCATCGCGCTGCACCACGTCTTCGACTTCCTGCACGACCGGCTTTGCTGGGACATCGGCCACCAGGCCTATCCCCACAAGCTCCTGACGGGCCGGTTCCCCGCCTTCCCGACGATCAAGCAGCACGGCGGGATTTCGGGCTATCCGAACCGCCAGGAAAGCCCGTACGATCCCTTCACCATCGGCCACGCGGGATCCTCGATTTCGACGGCGCTGGGACTCCGGGTCGGCGACCGGATCCTGGGCCGGCGGCGACGGATCGTCGTCGTGGTGGGGGACGGCTCGCTCACCTCGGGCATGGCTTTCGAGGGACTGAACCACGCGGGGGCGGTGAAGGAGGACCTCCTCGTCGTCCTCAACGACAACAACATGTTCATCCATCCGTCCGTGGGGGCGATGTCCCGCTCGATCAACAGGGTCCGGATGGCGCCCCTCTATCTGGACCTCAAGCACGAGGTCTATCACCTGCTTCGCTCGATCCCCGGCCTCGGGAGCGCGATGGGGAAGGGGATGGATTTGTTCCGGGACGCCGTCCGGCGGATCGCCGTTCCCGGGATGTTTTTCCATGAGATGGGATTCCGCTACTTCGGCCCCATCGACGGGCACGACCTGGACACTCTGATCCCCGCCCTGCGGGAGATCCGCGAGCAGCCGGGGCCGATCCTTCTGCATGTGACGACGATGAAGGGGAAGGGCTTCGCGCTCGCCGAGAAGGATCCCGTGAAATTCCACGGCCCGTCCCCCTTCGACCCCGAGGACGGAACCTCCCGGAAGGCCGGCAGCCCGGTCCCCTATACGAAGGCCTTCGCCGCATCCCTCATCGAGATCGCGCGCACGGATCCCGCCGTCGTCGCGATCACGGCCGCCATGCCCGACGGAACGGGCCTCGTAGAGTTCCAGCGGCACTTCCCGGACCGGATGTTCGACGTCGGAATCGCCGAGCAGCACGCCGTCGGATTCGCCGCGGGCCTCCAGGAATCCGGCCTCAAGCCCGTCGTCGCGATCTATTCCACCTTCCTGCAGCGCGCCTTCGACCAGGTATTCCAGGAGGTCGCCGTCCAGCCCCTCGGCGTGACCTTCGTCATCGATCGGGCGGGAATCGTGGGCGAGGACGGCTCAAACCACCAGGGCGTCTACGACATCGCCTACCTCCGCCCGTTCCCCGGCGCGGTCCTCATGGCCCCGCGCGACGCCACCGAGTTGTCCGGAATGCTCCGGCTCGGCCTCGGGGAGAGCCGCCCCGCCTTCATCCGGATCCCCCGGGATACCGTCCCGGAGCCCGAAATCCCGGCGCCGCGCGCCCCCCTCGAGGTCGGCCGCGCCGAGATCCTGCGCAACGGCCCCGACGGCGCGATCCTCGCCTATGGGGCGATGGTCCAGCCCGCCTGGGAAGCCGCCGATCGCCTGGCTCGCGAGGACGGCCTGCGGCTCTGCGTCGTGAACGCGCGATTCGCCAAGCCCCTCGACGGGGATCTCTTCGAACGGCTCGCCCGGGAGCAGCCTTTCGTCGTCACCGTCGAGGACCACGTCCGGACCGGGGGCTTCGGAAGCGCGGTCCTGGAGGCCCTGAACGCCCGGGGCGCGGAAACCCGCCGCGTCCACGTCCTGGCGTTCGAGGACGCCTTCATCCCGCACGGGGCCCGGAGGCTCCTGCTCCGGCTCGCCGGCCTCGACGCCGACGGCATCGCGAGGATTGTCCGGGAGCGCGCGCGGGCGATCCCGTCGCGGGGCGCGGGCCGGAGCGGGTGAACTCGCCATGCCGCGCATTGCCTGGTTCTTCTCCGCCGTCCGCCGGACGCCGCTTCGGGGCGAGGAAAAGCGGCTCATCGCCGAGGCCAAGCGGACCCTTTCCCGCGGGGCGAAAATCGTCGAGGTGGACCTCTCGTCCCCGGCCCGGAAGGATCTCCGGGCCGACTTCGGGATCGTCGTGGGAGGGGACGGCTCGATTCTTGCGGCCTTCCGCCGGCAGGGCCGGCACCGGTTCCCGCTTCTCGGGGTCCACGCGGGCACTTTCGGTTTCCTTTCGGAAATCGCCGTCGAGGATCTCGTGCGAACGATCCCGCGGCTTCTGCGGGGAGACTTCGGAGTCCGCGTCTCGATGTCCCTGGAGGCCCGGATCGAGCGAAAGGGCCGCCGTTCCGTGTCGGCGATCCTCCTGAACGATCTTGTCGTGTCCACCCGGATCCCGGCCCGGATGATCGACCTGCGAATGTCCGTGGACGGGGAGCGCGTCCTCGAATTCCCGGGGGACGGACTGATCCTCTCGACGCCCCTCGGTTCGACGGCCTACTCGCTGTCCGCCGGAGGGCCGATCCTGCACCCCTCGATCGAGGCCATCGCCATCACCCCCATCTGCCCGCACACCCTCTGGCTCCGGCCGCTCATCGTCCCGCCGGACGCAAGGATCGAACTCTCCCTCTTCCGGAAGGCCGAGGGGCTCGTCCACGGCGACGGCTTCGTGCTCTCGCCCCTCGGTCTTTCCGACCGCGTGCATGTCCGCCGCGCCGCCGAGGGCGTTCGGTTGATCCACCTGGGCGCCCGGACGCCTTACGCGCAACTGCGCGAAAAGCTCCAATGGGGCACGGCGAATCCCGCCCGTGGCGGAGCGGGGCCGGGCTGCGTATAGTGCCCGAAATGCCGAGCGCACGCGTCGCCATCCTGATGGGTTCGGACTCCGACCGGCCGACCGTCGAGGCCGCCAGCAAGGCCCTCGCCGAGCTCGGGGTCGCTTCCGAGAGCCGGGTCCTCTCCGCCCACCGCAGCCCGCGCCTCCTCCGGGAATACGTCGCGGCCGCGCCATCCCGGGGCATTTCCGTTTTCATCGCCGCCGCGGGCGGCGCCGCCCATCTCGCAGGCGTCGTCGCCTCCGAGACGACGCTGCCCGTGATCGGAATCCCCATCCCCTCGAGCCCGCTCTCCGGCCTCGACAGCCTGCTCGCCACCGTGCAGATGCCCGCGGGGGTGCCCGTTGCGACCGTCGGGATCGGAGAGTCCGGCGCGCGAAACGCCGGGATCCTGGCGGCCGAGATCCTGGCCGTCTCTGATCCGGCCCTCCGGGCGCGCCTCGCGGCCGCCAAGGCCGCGATGGAAACGAAGATCGCCGGCCTCCAGCCGAAGGAAAACGCCTGAACGAACTTGCGCCAACGGGCGCGTTTCGGCTACCCTCGTCGGCACGACCCTATCGTCCAGCCTGGTCCAGGACACGGCCCTTTCAAGGCCGGGACATGGGTTCAAATCCCATTAGGGTCGCGTCTTCTCCTCGCCCGGCCGTTCCGGAGGCTTCGGATTCTCGGACCCCTTCGCCTTCGTCGGGGACTTGGCCTTCTCGGGCGGAAGAACCTTCGTAACGATACGCCGGAATTCCACGAAGCGCGCGCCCCGGCGGAAGAAGATCCCAAGGCGGCCCTTCGGCAGGGGGGCACTCCACCGGAGATTGAATGCGGCGTTCGAGTTGAGGAAGGTTTCCAGGCGGTTCGTCCGGACCTCGACCTGCAGCGTGTTCCACTCGCCGGGTTTCAGCGAGGCGGCCGGCCCGGTCGCCGAGTGATTCGCCTCCATCTTCATGTTCTGGACGGCGTCGAGCCACGCAACCGGGCCCGCGGGAGCGGCCCGATCCAGGACGCGGAAGGCGAAGTGCTTGGCGAAGGGATCGGCGAGATCCCACGCGAAGGAGAGGCCCGCGTCGAACCCATCGCTGCAGCGGACTTCGGCGGCGAAGACGTAATCGCCCCCGGCGTGGACGTAATCGAGCCAGGCGGCGTTGAGGTCAAGGGTCGATGTCGCGACCATCCGCCCGCGCTCCGCCTTCCATTCCCCGCCGCGCGTCGTCCAGCCCTTCATGTCCCGACCGTTGAAAAGGACCTGGTAGCCGTGGATGCGATCCTCCTCGGCGGCAGCGGCGTGGCGCAACATCCCGATCTCGGAGGCGCGGGCGGCGGCAAAACGGGTTTTGGAATGCTCTCCCTCGAGGGCATCGAGGACGTGGAGCAGGGTGACCGAATCCCTCTTCTTCTGGGCTTCGAGGACCTCCTTCCAGGCCGCCTCCGCACGCCCCTCCGCCTCGTCCGGCTTCTTGCCCTCGGGCGGCTTCCCGCCGGACGGCGGGGCGATCGAATCGGGCGGCTTCGCCCCCGGGACGCCCGCCGCCTCGAGGAATCCGGCAAAGGGAGCGAGCGCGGCGGCCCGCTCCGCCTCCAGGATCCCGTTTCCCGCGGCCTCCGCCTCCGCCGGAAGCCCGTGAAGCAGCGAAAATCCCGCAAGCCCCGCGCGGGCATCGGAATCGAACGCGGGGTAAAAGCGCCGGCCCAGCCTGCAGACCTCGGCGGGCGCGAGCGCCTTCCATCCCATCTTGATCCGCATGCCCTCGTCGAGAATCGTGATGCCCGAATCGTCCGCCGCATCGAGGACGCCGGGCATGGGGGAGCCCGAGACCGCGTCCATCCGGAGGCGCGGGACCGCCTTTGAAACCCCCTCGGCGAGGGCGGCGCGGAACGATCGGACGCGCCGCAGAATCTCCTCAACCCTCGGAGGGGCGTCCTTCAAGGCGGCCGCCGCCGCGTCCGCGGCCTCCAGCTCCAGCCGCCCGGCGGGCTCGGCGACCGGGGGGGGCAGGAAAGATTCGGCAGGGGCGGGAGCGGCGACGGGGGGAAGAGGCGGGGGAGCGGGGAAGCGGCGAGGAAGGCGGACGCCGCCAGGATCAGGAACAACGCGGCGCGCATCATCGAAGCCCCTTCGGCGGCGGGGGCACGCGGACGGTCCCGCCCATCCGGGCGGATTCCATCGCAGCCAGGCAGATCGAGAGTGTCTGGTATCCGTCCTGGGCGTCGGCGCAAGGCCTGCGTCCCTTGCGAATCGCGTCCACGAAATCCTGGGCGACGTCGCGGTAGGCCTGGACCCGGTTCTCCGCGAGCATCCCGCCGCCGGCGAACTTGAGGGGCGGTTCCTCGATGATCCGCCGGAGCGTTTCATCCTTGCCCTCGATTCCGATCGAGAGGAAGCCCGGGAGGCCGCTGGCGGCCCGCCAGTCCATGACCCCCTTCTCGGAAATCACCCGGATCATCGTCGTGCCGTCGGGAAAGCCCGGCTTGGGCAGGATATTGGTCGAAAGGATCGTTCCCCCGAGGCCGCCGCGGAACCGCACGCAGGCGTTCGTGAGGGTCTCGATGGGTTTCGGAATCCGATAGGCGCCCGACTGGGCCGCGACAGACTCGATCTCGGCGTCGAAGGCCCAGCGGACCATGTCCACGACGTGGCAGCCGTAGCCGAGAAAATACCCGACGCTTCGGATGTCCTGGGTCCAGCCCTTCCCGAACCCGCCACCGCCGAGTTGGGTGGCCTGGAAGGTGATCGGCCGGCCCAGATCGCCCTTCCGCAGCACCTCGAAGGCCCTCCGGTTGACATGACGGAAGCGCTGGTGGTAGCCGACGGCAAGAGTCAGGGAACGCTTCTTCGCCTCCCGCCCCATCCGGAGGCCGTCTTCGCGCGTCGTGGCCATGGGCTTCTCGACGAAGACGTGCTTGCCCTCCCGAAGGGCCAGGAGGGTCTGCTCCGCGTGGACGAAGTGAGGAGACGTCACGACAACGGCGTCGATGTCGCGGCGACGGCAGAGGGCCTCGACGGACGGGACGGATTCGAGGCCGAACTGCGCCGCCAGGTAGCCCGCGCGACTCCCGCCGGCGACGGCCACGGCGGTCGCCGCCCGCATCCGCCGGAAGGCCTCCGCGTAGGTGGTCCCCATGAAGCCGGCCCCGATGATCCCGACCCGAAGCGAGGTGGCCATGGGAGGCATTCTCCGCGGAACCGAGTGCCGGGGCCAGTGGATTGCTTGCGGCTACTCGACGGGAAAGTCGGTCGAGGATGCCTCTCCGCCCGTTCGGCTCCGGATGATTCCGCTCGAGTCCGCAAAATAGCCGGGGAGATCGCGACGGGATGCGTCCGCGGGCGAAAGACGGGCCCGCCAGGCCGGATTCGCGGGATGGCCGCGCTCGAACGTGACGCGGTATTCCCAGGGGCGATCGATCGCTTCCTTCAAAAGAGAGGCATCCGGAAGCGCAGAGAGATCTTCCAATGCGGCGTAGGCGCCCGTCCGGTCCCGATGGGCCTCCTGGGCGACGACCAGGAATTTCAGGATGAGGAGCGCCTTCGCGCGAGCCCGCTTCGATTCGAGCGCGGCGGCCTCGCCGGGCAGCGCCTCCTCGAGGGCCGCTTTCGCGAGTTCGCGGCACCAGGCCTCCTGGCGTTCGGCAATGATCCGGACGGAGGCGGACAGCGCGGTCTCGAGGCGCCGGCCCTTCTTCGTTTCGAGGACGGAAAGCGCTTCCTCGAGCGCGGACGCCTCGACGAACGGGGCCCACTCGGCGGCCAAGCGCTCGGCGAGGAAGGCGGCGGCCCGCGCGTCGATCGAGGCCGCCACCCTGGCGCGCTGCCCGGGCGAAAGATCCCGCCGGGCCTCCAGCTGCGCCTTCAGGATGGAACGGACCGACGCGGCCAGGGCGTCCGAAACGCCGGAGGCGTCGAGATACCGGCGGGCGCGCAGGTTCCGAACGGCGTCCCCGGGTGCCGACGGCGCGGGCGCAAGGGCGGCGGCGACGAAGGCGGCGGAGAGGAGGGCGGATGCGGCGGCGGCGGCAAGGGTCTTCATGGGATCGAGCCTAGCCATCCCCCCCGATAGCCTCAAGGCAGCCTAGAATCCAGGGCATGGCCAGAGCGCTCATGGTCCTGGACGTGGTCGGCCTCACGCCCGGACTGCTTTCGCGGATGCCCCGGATCCGCTCGGTCGCCGAGAAGGGATTCATCGCGCCCCTGGCGCCGCCGCTGCCGGCCGTGACATGCTCGTCCCAGGCGACAATCCTCACGGGGACGGCGCCCCGGGAGCACGGGGTCGTCGGGAACGGCTGGTGCTTCCGCGACCTCGCGGAGGTCTGGCTCTGGCGCCAGTCGAACCGCCTCGTGGAGCGCCCGTGGGTCTACGAGACCGCGAAGGCGCGCGACCGGTCCTTCACCTGCGCGAAGATGTTCTGGTGGTTCAACATGCACGCCGCCGTGGACTGGGCCGTGACGCCGCGTCCCGCCTACCTCGCCGACGGACGCAAGCTCCCCGACATCTGGACGGATCCCCCGGAGCTCAAGGAGGAATTCGCCCCCGCCCTCGGAACGTTCCCCCTCTTCGAGTTCTGGGGGCCGGGGGCCGGGATCGCCTCGAGCCGCTGGATCGCCGATGCGTCTCGCGCCGTTCTCGAGCGCCACGCGCCGAGGCTTGCCCTCGTGTATCTGCCGCACCTCGACTACGACCTCCAGCGCTACGGGCCGGACGACCCCCGGAGCCTCGCGGCGGCCTCCGAGATCGACGCCGTGGCGGGCGACCTGATCGACGCCGCGCGCAGCCGCGGCTACGAGATCCTGGTCCTTTCGGAATACGGGATCACGGCCGTCTCGGGCG
>CAYHQZ010000082.1:0-15679 GCA_964358555.1 uncultured Planctomycetia bacterium | reverse complement strand
TCGGCCAGATCGCAACGGCCACAGGTTTCAGTAGTCCCTACTACTTCTCGCGGAGGTTCCACCAGTACCAGGGCGTCTCGCCGACGGCGTATCGGGAACGAGTTCAGGATGCTGGTGCGTGCCAGCCGAGGCGCCGCCGATCCTCGGCGAAGAAGTAGACGCCGCGATCCTTCCCGGCCCCGGCGGCGCTATGATCTCGGGCCAGCCGCCCGGGCGGAGTCGGGGATGGTCCCCGGCGCCGCTCGCGTGGACACCGGAATCCTGGCACGCCTGAACCCGAACGCCAAGGAGAGCGCCATGCCGAAAATGGACCAGACCGATTGGAAGCAGATCGCCGGGCAGCTGGAGAACTTCTTCGTGCGGTATCCGAATCCTGCCTTGAAAGCGAAGACCCTCCAGGCCATGCGCGCCATGCAAAGGAAGGTCGCATGCCCCGCGGGCAATCCGTCCGGCTGGGCGGGCGGCATCCTCTACGCGGCCGCGAACGATGGGAAAACGCCTGTCGGCATCCCCGGCCTGCTGAACAGCGAGGTGGAGAAGTTCTTCGGGGTTACGATGGGCACCATCCGGCGGCGTGCCGCCCGGGTGTCAGCGCCGCTTTTAGCCTGACGTTAGCGGTTCGCTTGTCTCCAGGGCCGATCGTGTTGGGCGAGCCGAAGCATGGAAAGCCCTTGGGCCGGAAGTAGGACCAAGACTCCCAGAAGTGGATCGAGATCTATGAAGGCTCAGACAGTTCCCTGCCTCAAGATAGAATAGGCACTTCCCTCATTCGCGGCATACTCCACGTAAAACCCACACCCGTCACAACGAATTCGGTACTGACCACCGAGCGGATCTGTCCATGTCAGCATGTAGTCGTTGCTGCTATGAAAGATAGGCGAGTATGCGGAGAAGGCGGGTGTATTCAGGAGTGCGCGTAGCTGCCCTTCGTTGAAACGGCCCCTATAAACTTGGCGGTGGATTTGATCGCCATCGGCGAACAATAAATCCATTGTTAATTCTTGAAGGGAGCGGTGCTTTTGTTCTGTTGCGGTAGCCACAGCAATCACATCATCGAGTGGCTGAAGATATTCGGCATAAGCTGTATTTATTTCACTATTCGTGAGGTTTTCTAGATGGCGCACTTCTTCCGACATGAGCCAGCCCTTGTCTGCAGCATCCACCTTCCTTTTCGCCTTGCGATACTCAGTTGCAGTTTTCGAGATGTAGTAGTGCTCCAATCCTGGATTAGTGACGATATAAACACCGGCGCGAAGTAAGAGTTCTCGCTGCTTGCCTAGCTCGTCAACGGAACCACAATATTCGGTTTTAACGCCCAGTACTTCGCCGAATCTTTTTCTATGGGACTCAAAGTTCTCTCCTTTATTCGTGAGCAAATCTGGATCGCATATAGCACGCCAAGGTAGTTCCATGCCTTTGGCTATTCTAAGAAGGCCAGGCATAAGAGATAATCCACCGGACTCCACTATCGACACGCCTTGGCCTGTTGGATCACGACCCGTTTTCGATGCAAGGTAGTAAAGAAGTTGCCGTTCCGTCTGGCCTTCTACAATTAGTGCAGCCTTGGCGAAAAATAACTCGGAAATGGAGGGGTCGAGATTTGGCAGGTAGCTTTCGAAAAGCTTCCTGGGCTCCGGTTCCTGTGGAATCACGTCAGAAAGCCTGATAATTCTTTGGCTATTGGATGCACGTCGCAGGACAAATATGCCAGAGAGGTCATCTGCCGTCCTGGGCAAGGCCAAGATCGGTGAATGCGTAGCGCAAAATACTTGTTTGTTGCGCTCGCACGCTATAGCCCTGATCCTCTGAAGCAAGGCTCGTTGGAGCTGAGGATGTAGGCTATTCTCTGGTTCATCAATTAGGATGACTCGTATCCCGGGGTGGTAGAGATAGAAAAAGAGCGCCACAAAATATTGGATGCCACGTCCATGGCTAGTAAGAAGTGACTTGCCAGGGACATGCTTATCTTTGATAGCTAGTCGAAGCGAAAATTGAGCTAATTCAAAGTCGAGTGGAAGCCCGAAAAGTGATTCCACTTCATATTGAAGATGGGGTCTAAGCAATGGGACGGCGAGCAGTTCAGCGAGAAGGTCTTGAACGCCACTGCCAACTGGGCTTGACATGGGATCATTCCCACGCCTTAGCTCCTCACACTGCCGTGTATCAACCTGTGCTTGAGGTGTTCTCTCGACAGGCAGGTAACGAACGGGCGCTATCTCGGACGGTGAGTGTGTTAGTTTGATACCGCGCTGGGTTTTGACGCCTTTCCCAAGCAATATCTCTCCGTCTGGATTGCTTGCGTTTCCAGATTTGATTTCAGACCGCGCGAGTTCGTAAAGACCCTCCAGTAACCGTGTCTTCCCGGAATTGTTAGGTCCCAGAAAAAGATTGACGTTTGAAAAATGCAGGTCGACATCTTCATAGATGCCGACAAGATTGCTGGCTTTGAGAGTCTGAAGCCAGAGGGGAGGCGTACTTCCTTCCATGGGACATCACATTATACGGTTAGATGCCAGACGTAAGATGCAGTGAATTTGACAGTCTGCGTGTAGCACATCGAAGCCCAGAGGAGCCCATAGGGTGAACGGGGTGGCCACAGAGCCATGGGGAAACCAATGGAAGGACTGTGACGATACGTCCAAACACACCAGATTCGCCAGGATACGGTATCCGGGGGCGCGGCAGCGGGGGAGCCCTGGCCAAGTCCTTGACCTCACCTGTCAACGCCTTCTGGTAGGATTCCGGCACCGTCCATGCCCCCGGTTGTCATCGAGAACCCCATCCTGAACTCCCCCTACCGGGAGCCCACCCGCCACTTCAAGTTCTCGGAGGACGGGATCACCGACCAGATCGTCGAGGACCGCCGGACCAGCTCCTACTTCGTCCCGATCCCCCAGCCGAAGAAGAAGAGCAAACAGCTCCTCCTGAACACCCAGTGGACTCAGGACCGGGTGAAGGAGAACGAGACGATCAACCTGATCCGCCGGCGGGTGAAGCTCTGGCGCGTCGGCGGCCGGACGAACATCACCCCCGTCACCTCCCGCCTCCTCGCCTACTGGGAGAACCCCAAACGCGACAAGCCCCTCTTCTTCTGCCAGATTGAGGCGGCCGAGACGGCCATCTACATCGCCGAGGCGGCCCGGAAGTGCGGCGACGGCTGGATCGACGACCTCCTGCGCGAGAAGAACGACCTCTCGAACCCCGGCCTGCCCCGGATCGCCTTCAAGATGGCGACCGGATCCGGCAAGACCGTCGTTATGGCGATGCTCATTGCCTGGCAGGTCCTGAACAAGCAGGAATACCCCCAGGATGCCCGGTTCACCGACACCTTCCTCATCGTCACCCCCGGCATCACGATCCGCGACCGCCTGCGGGTCCTCCTGCCGAACGATCCGGGCAACTACTACCGCGAGCGCGACGTCGTCGCCCCCGAGGTCCTGGAACGCCTCGCCCGGGCCCGGATCTCCATCACGAACTTCCATGCGATGAAGACCCGGGAGAACAGCGACGCCGCAAGAATCACAAAGGCCATCCTTGCGAAGGGGCAGCCCTCGGCCCTGTCGGAGACCCCCGACCAGATGGTCCGCCGGGTCTGCCGAGACCTCGGCGCCAAGAAGGAAATCATCGTCATCAACGACGAGGCGCACCACTGCTACCGGCGGAAGCCCGACCCCGATCCGGATGCGGATGACGAGCCGCTCATCGGCGACGACCGGATCGAGGCCGAGAAGCGCGACGAGGCGGCGCGGGTCTGGCTCTCGGGCCTCGAAGCCGTGAAGGAGAAGATCGGCATCAAGGCCATCTACGACCTCTCTGCGACACCCTTCTTCCTGCGCGGCTCCGGCTACTCGGAGGGCACGCTCTTCCCCTGGGTGGTCTCCGATTTCTCCCTCATCGACGCCATCGAGTCCGGGATCGTGAAGGTCCCCCGGGTTCCCGTTGCCGACGACTCGGTCACGGGCGACCAGCCGACGTATCGGGACATCTGGGCCCGAATCCGCGAGAACCTCCCGAAGAAGGGCCGCGGCACCGCCGCGCTGTCCGGCCCGCCGATCCTCCCGGTGGAGCTGGAAGGGGCGCTGAAAAGCCTCTACGGAAACTACGAGAAGTCCTACCGGCGCTGGGAGGCGAACCAGGACGCCCGCGCCCGGGGCCAGACGCCTCCCGTTTTCATCGTCGTCTGCAACAACACGAGCGTCTCCAAGCTCGTCTTCGACTACGTCGCTGGCTTCGAGAAGACCCTGCCCGACGGCTCCACGGTCGCCGTCCCCGGCGCGCTTCCCATCTTCTCGAACGTGGCCGACGGCCTCTGGTCCGCCCGCCCGAACACGATCCTCGTGGACTCGGAGCAGCTGGAATCCGGCGAGGGGATGAGCCAGGACTTCAAGAAGATCGCCGCCCGCGAGATCGACGAGTTCAAGGCCGATTACCGGATCCGGTTCCCCGGCCGGGACGCGGAAAAACTCACCGAGGAGGACCTCCTGCGGGAGGTCATGAACACCGTTGGCAAGGCCGGGAAACTCGGCGAGAACGTGAAATGCGTCGTCTCCGTCTCGATGCTGACGGAAGGCTGGGACGCGACGACCGTCACCCACATCCTGGGCGTCCGCGCCTTCGGGACGCAGCTCCTCTGCGAGCAGGTGGTGGGCCGGGCGCTGCGCCGGATGTCCTACGCCCCGAACGAGAAGGGCCACTTCGAGCCCGAGTACGCCGAGGTCTACGGCGTCCCGTTCTCGTTCATCCCGTGCTCCGGCGCCGGCAAGGACCCGAAGCCCGGCCCGCCGTCCACCCGGGTCCGCTCGCTTCCCGACCGGATCGCCTCAGAAATCACCTTCCCCCGCGTCGTCGGCTACCGCTACGAGGTGACGTCCGAGCGCCTCTCCGCCCGATTCACGGACGATTCAAAAAAGGCCCTCTCCACCCAGGAAGTCCCGACGAAGACCGAGAACGCGCCCATCGTGGGGGATGTGGCCTTCCACGATCTGCAGGAACTGAAGTCCCGTCGGCCGAACGAGGTCGCCTTCCTCCTGGCGAAGCTCGTCCTGGAGCGCTACTTCTCGGCCGCTGGCGAGGAGCCCCGCCCCTGGCTCTTCCCCCAGATCCTCGCCATCTCGAAGCGCTGGCTAGACGAGTGTGTCACCTGCAAGGACGACACCTTCCCCCAGCTGCTCCTTCTCACCGAGCTCGCCCACGACGCCGCCGGCCGGATCTATCGGGCCATCGCGGCGGGCGAGGAGGGCCAAAAGACGCTCCTGCCGCTCCTTCGCCCCTACGACGCCGTCGGTAGCACCCGGTTCGTGGATTTCGACACCGTCCGGCCCGTCTACGCGACGAGCCCGAAGAAGTGCCACATCTCCCACGTCGTCTGCGACACCGAATCATGGGAGCAGAAGACCGCCGCCGCGCTCGAGGACATGCCCGAGGTCCTCGCCTACGTGAAGAACCACAATGTCGGCTTCACGGTTCCATACTCCCTGGATGGAGCCGAGCACCAGTATTTCCCCGACTTCATCGTTCGCTTCGACGATGGCCGCGGCCCGTCGGATCCCTTGAACCTTATTCTGGAGGTCAGCGGCTTGCGGGGGCCGGACAAGGAGGCCAAGGCTGCGACCGCCCGCTCCCTCTGGGTCCCTGCCGTCAACAACCACGGCGGCTTCGGCCGCTGGGCCTTCCTGGAAATCTCCGATCCCTGGGATGCGAAAGCCACGATCCGGGGAACGGTCCAGAGGTTGCGAACAGAACTCGGTAAACTTTTGGAGAACAAGAAAACCTAACCATGCCTCCCCGCAAGCGCGCCTCATCCGGCCGGTCGCCGATCGACTCCATCCGCCACAAGGACAAGCGCGTGAACATCCCGACCGAGGAACTGCGGGACTTCGTGAAAGAGGAGGAGAACCGCCCGAAGACCGTCCTCTACCCCCGCGACCCCTCCCTCGATCCCCAGCTCGTCTGGAAGGGCAAGGATGAGCAGGATTCGAAGGACCTCGCCATTCCCGTCGTTCCTGTCTACATCCAGGAAAAGATCCACCCCCAGGCCCTCATCGAGGACCTGCGGCGCGAGGCAGAGAAGACCCAGGCCGGCAAGGCCCCGGCGCAGACGAGCCTCTTCGGCGACTTCAATGGCATCGAGGACTTCTCGAAGAAGGTGGATTTCTACCACCACGAAGGCCGCTGGACAAACCGGATGATCCTGGGCGACTCGCTCCTGGTGATGACCTCGCTCGCCGAGAAGGAGGGCCTGAAAGGCAAGGTCCAGGCCATCTACTTCGATCCGCCCTACGGAATCAAGTTCGGCTCCAACTGGCAGGTCTCCACCCGCAAGCGCGACGTGAAAGACGGCAAGGTCGAAGATGCCGTCCGCCAGCCCGAGCAGGTGAAAGCTTTCCGCGACACCTGGCAGCTGGGCATCCACTCCTACCTCGCTTACATGCGCGACCGACTCACAGCAGCACGGGAACTACTCACCGAGACGGGGAGCGTTTTCGTGCAGATTGGGGATGCAAATGTCCATTTGGCTCGTTCTCTGCTTGACGAGGTATATGGCAGTGAGAACTTCATTGGCTGCATTGCGTTCAAGAAGACATCTGGAACGGGAGCTGAGTTAATCGAAGGGATTTGTGATTATATCCTTTGGTATTGCCGCGACAGGGAGTCCGTGAAATATCGGCCAATCTTTCTTGAGAAAGAACCAGGTGGGTTGGGATCCGAGGCATATCGATGGGTGGAAACACCAGATGGGAAGCGAGGTCCTTCAAATTCAGAGGAATCCAATGCACGCTTCCTACGCCCATCTCCCTTGACGAGTGATCGTCCAGCCCAGGGAAACGATTTACGCGAGTATTCTTATCATGGTCGCACCTTTACGCCGGGGAGAGGCACATTTAAGACGGATCGAAATGGCCTTGATCGATTATCGCTAGCTAATCGCCTCATGGCCAGCGGCGAACGCCTACAGTATGTTCGATTCCTTGACGATTTCCCTGCTATACCACTGAATACGCTCTGGGCCGACACTCAGTCTGGAAGTGGCATGGAAAAGATTTATGTCGTCCAGACTAATGAAAAGGTCACGTTGCGCTGTCTCCTTATGGCCACCGACCCAGGCGATCTGGTTCTCGATCCAACCTGCGGTTCGGGAACAACCGCCTATGTTGCCGAGCAGTGGGGACGCCGATGGATCACCATCGACACCAGCCGCGTCGCTCTGGCTCTGGCCCGCACCCGCATCATGGCCGCGCGATATCCCTACTATCTCCTTTCAGATTCGCAGGAAGGAATCCGGAAGGAAGCGGAAATTACAGGCCAGGCGCCTCTCGACTACAAGACTGATTCCGATATTCGGAAGGGGTTCGTCTATAAGCGCGTCCCTCATATAACGTTGAAATCCATCGCAAATAACGAGGAAATCGACGTCATCCATGCTAAATACCAGCCGAAACAGGACGCTACACGTGAGCGCTTGAACAAAACATTGAAAGAAAAAGCGCCAGAATGGGAAATTCCGTGTGAGGCAAATGATTCGTGGTCCAAGGAGGCAAAAACCGCCCATGCCGAATTCTGGAAACTGAAGCGTGAGCGCCAGAAAGAAATCGATGCATCCATCGCGAAGCGCGCTGATACTGAAGCGCTCTTCGACCAGCCCTACGAGGACGGAAAGCGCATCCGCGTCTCCGGCCCTTTCACCGTCGAAAGCCTCTCGCCGCACCGGGTCCTGGAGACCGAGGCTGATCGCACCAGAAGCGAAATCGAAGGAACGCGCGATCCGAAGGCCGCCTCCTTCGAGACGATGATCCTCGAAAACCTCAAGGCCGCCGGCGTCCAGAACACGCGAAAGGCCGAGCGCCTCGTCTTCTCCCGCCTCGATCCGTTCCCCGGCGCCTACATCCAGGCCGCCGGTGAATTCGCCGGCCCTGATGGCAAGCCCAGGCGCGTCGCCGTCTCCATCGGCCCCGAGCACGGCACCGTCGGCCCCGCCCACGTAAAGGAAGCGGCGAAGGAGGCACTGAAGGGTGCCGGCTTCGATCTCCTGATCGTCCTCGGCTTTGCCTTCGACGCCCGCGCCGACGAGACCGCGAAGGAATTCTCGCCGGCTCTCTCCAAGAAGCAGACCACCTCCGCTTTCGCCGTCGCCGACGGCACGCAGCAATACGGCAAACTCGCCGTCCTCCTCGCCCGGATGAACCCGGATCTCTCCATGGGCCAGGATCTCCTGAAGAAGACCGGCGCCGCAAACCTCTTCATGGTCTTCGGCGAGCCGGACGTGGACGTCCGCCGCCTCAAGAACGGGAAAATCGAGGTCGAGGTTAAAGGCCTCGACGTCTACGATCCCACCACCGGCGAAGTCCGATCCGCCACCACCGCCGACATCGCCTGCTGGTTCGTGGATACCGACTACAACGGCGAATCCTTCTTCGTCCGCCACGCCTACTTCACTGGCGAAGGCGAACCCTTCGAGCGTTTGAAGAAGTCCCTCCGCGCCGACATCGACGAAAGCGCCTGGTCCGCCCTCTACTCCACGGTCAGTCGGCCTTTCGACCCTCCCGATAGCGGGAAGATCGCCGTGAAGGTAATCAACCATTACGGAGATGAGGTGATGAAAATATATACAATTCAAGAAGCGAGAGGATCGAGATGAAATTGGTAAGCTGGAAGTGCCGTTCAATATTTCATGTCTTGGGTTGTTTTGCAGCTGTTGTCTTGGCTTGGCTGTTCTTCCAGAATATCCTGCCAAACGGGCGAACCTATGACGGAGTAAACTCATTGTAACCGTTCACCCTGACGCAGCGTAGATTCGTCTATTGTACTTGTACCGCCAAGTTGTACTCTCCCTGCAGCATGGCAGAAGAAAAAGACCTTCGCGAAGAGAACGAAGCGCTGAAGCGCGAAAATGCGGAGCTGAAACGCGAGAATGCCCAACTGAAAGCGCGTGTGTCCGAGTTGGAGGCTCGCATCCGCGATTTGGAAGCGGCGGTGCGGAAGCTGGGCAAGGCGCTCCGGATCAACTCGACGAATTCCTCGATGCCGCCCTCTTCGGACATGCCGCGGAACCGCGCCCTGCGCCGGACCTCCAGCCCGACGGGAAGGAAGCGAGGCGGCCAGGTGGGCCACGAAGGTGTGACGCGAAAGCCATTCCCTGCCGAGGAAGTCGACCGCATCATCAAATTTCTTCCCGAACAATGCACGGGCTGCCAGGCGAAGCTTCGCGGGGAAGGGATTCTGGTGGAGGCCCATCAGGTGGTGGAAGTGCCCGTTGCGCCAGCGGAGGTCAGCGAATACCGGCGCTACGAGCGGACCTGCGCCTGCGGGAAAACGACGACGGCGGAGTTTCCCAGCGAGGTGCCTTCCGTATGCGTGGGGCCGAGGCTGCAAGCGGTGCTGGCCACGCTGGCGGGGCGGTATCGCCTGAGCCGCCGGGAGACACAGGAGATCGCGGTGAGCCTCTACGGGCGGAAGGCCGAGGTGGCGCTGGGCACGATTTCCGCCCTGGAGCGGCGGACGAGCGAAGCCCTGAATCCCGCCTACGACGAGGCCATCGAGGGCGTGCGGCAGTCGGAGAGTGCGGGTGTCGACGAGACCGGCTGGCCGGAGGCGAAGGGAAAGGGATGGCTTAGGGCCGCGGTCACGGATGCGAGTTCGGCCTTTCATATCGATCGGAACCGAAACGCGGCAGCCTTCCACCGATTGATGGGGCCGAAGTACCGGGGCACGATCGGCACGGACCGCTGGTCCTCGTACCACGGCCATCCGAATACCCGGCGGGAAATCTGCTGGGCGCACCTGAGACGGGATTTCAACGGCCTTCGGGAATTGGGGCACAAAGGCGCGTCCAGGATCGGAAATGCCGGCCTCCACGCGGAGGCCGCCGTCTCCAGCGCCTACCGCCGATACAAACGGGGGGAAATATCCCATTCCAGTCTCCGGACGATGCTCCAGCCGGTGCGGAAAGAGTTGGAGCAGGTATTGAAACGCGGATGCTTCTCGACGGAGCCGAAGGCGGCGTCGTTTTGCCGGGACATCCTCAAACGCTACACCTCGCTTTGGACTTTCACGCGCCGCGAGGGCGTCGAGCCCACCAACAACCGGACGGAACGGGCGCTTCGGAAGGCCGTCCTCTGGCGGAAAGGCTCTTTCGGCTCCGACAGTCCGCGTGGGAGCCGCTTCGCCGAACGCATGCTCACCGTCGCGGAAACCATGCGCACCCAGGGCCGGAACGTCCTCGATTTTATCGAGGCTACCCTCCGGGCCTTCACGACAGGCGCTCACTCGCCGTCCCTCCTGCAGGCTACTTCAAGCTGAACGGTTACAACTCATTATTCTCTGCTCTTGCCTTTGCCTTTCTTGTGATTACGCTCTGGATTCAGCGGAGAGATTTGAAATCGCAAGAGCAACAAATACGCGAGATCTCAAGAAATCTAGAGGGGCAAGGGAAGGCCCTTCAACATTCCGCCGAAATACAGGAGAAAGTCAAGGAGTTTATCGCCAAACAAAGTCAGCTTCTCGAGCAATCGGCGAAGGTCAATGCCATCAGCGCATGCATTGCGCACTATCGGGAAGAGATGGCATTAAAGCTGGATATTAGCAAAGATTATGTAAACGATCCGAATTTCCAACTGCTTAAAATCGCTACGGAACAATGGTGCCGTGATCTTCGAGAAGAAATGAAGAAATATGGACTCGAGGATCGTGTCGAATGGGCAAAACCGCAAACCAAGAAATAGTCGGCAATAACGTGAAATTCAATCCGCAATCCCTCGCAGACCACAGCAAGGCGCATCCACTACTGCTCGCATGCCTCGATAAGTGGACATCTAGTTCGATTATCGGATCCCACCATGGCCCGATACAATTCTCATTCACGACCCGTCATGCTGTCTTGGATAATCTTAAGCCTCCATGCCTCTGCCTGTTCTACCTTAAAAGTGAAGGGGGCCTCTCCGCATACATGGGGATTGCGAAGTCGAAACGAGCGGTCACAACACTCGACTCAGCTATCAAGATATCGAACAGCAAGATCATCAACCCTTCAGAACCTGCGAAACTCGTTGCGAACCTGTCCAAGAAAATTTATAGGGCACACCTTAAGCAGGCGCTAAGCGCAGTGTCCGTCCTCACTCCCGGACTCAGCCGGGACATCATAACCAAACTAGGTTCCGACGAGAGTAATGCCAACGCCTATGAACACCTTTCACTTCAACTGTTCGGCGAGAAACATCTTTCTCGCCGTGGGCGGGAGCAGAACGATGCCATCGAACTTGCACTGAAAGTCCTTGGCCTGGACAGGCAATCACTGGCCGCCCAGATCAAAATCACAGACGAGTCAGACAGCTGCCTTCAGTTCTATGAGGCTGGAATTGGGGAGGACAACCAGATAGCCCATGATACTCGTATTGTGCCAGGGTACGAACTCTTCAAGAGCGCTGCCACTGGACATGCTGTGTTCGTTCATGGGGATGACCAGTTGGACATCTATACAGCCAACCGCGGCCCACTTGAGAGGGCATTGGGCGTTGACCTCATATACGCTAACATGACCCAGCGGAATATTGTCATGGTGCAGTATAAGATGTTGGAGCGGGAATCTCCCGTGAGGAGTGGGGTATTACCGACGTGGAATTTCCGCCCGGACACGCAATTCTGGGACGAATGGAGGAGGATGAACGCGCTACAAAAGGTGGCGGTATCTAGTGACTATCGATTCAATTCGGAGCCTTTCTATTTCAAGTTCACAAAACGATTTGGGATCGGAACACCAGGAAGCATGATCCTCCCTCGGGAGCATCTTAATATCTTCCTGAGAAGCAGTGATGCCAAAGGACCCAGGGGTGGTCTTCGCGTTAGCTATGAAGGCCTGAGAGGACGTTACCTGCGGGAAACGGAATTCCTCGCCATGATCCGCTCTGGATACATAGGGACAACGGCGAACCAGACCACATTCCTCCTACCCCTCATTGAGGGGCTGATCGGAGAAAGGGAAGAGAATGCACTGGTGTACGCTGTTCAGCGAAAGATCCCATCATGTGAGCCGGGTGAGGCCGATGATTGATGTGGGTTTCGCAAATCCTGCCGGGCCTGCGAACTTTGCCACCTTCTTGCCCACCCCAGCGATGAATGTGTTAATTATATTCCAATTCGGCATCGTCCCCTCCGTCTGGAACGCCTTCCTGTCCGCCCGGATGGCCTCATGCAGCTCCGGCCACTCCTGGGACTCATCCTCGGCTTCGTGCAGGTGCCCGACAGCACGGAGGCGGTTGGCGTAGCCGTCCTGGGTCTCGGCCAGGAGGACGTAGGCGGCCCCGATGTGCTTTTCCACGCACTCGAGGCACGACGGGCGGGTCACGCCAGCGGCCGCGCCCGCGGGGGTGCCCTTCCCACACCCGCACTTTCGCTTCGGCGCGGTGGAGATGGCGGCCACGTCGCCTTCCTTCCGCCGAACGGCCGTGGTCGTGGGGATGAGCGTCTTGGCGCCCGCACGCTTGAGCTTCCGCTCCTCGAAGCCCGACCCGCAGCGATCGGCGAAGACGACCTCGTCGCCCAGGATCGTGCATTTGTAGGCGGGCTTTCCGTCGCACTCGATGAAGTGCTGGTGCCCGGTCGCGAGGTCGTACTCCAGCGTGAAGACCTCGTTCTCCATGATCCACTGGGCGCTGATGAGAAGCCGATCGGGGGCATCCGAGACGTAGGCCAGGCGGTAGAGGAAGGCGCCCGGGAGCTCGATGACCTGCTCGCCGGCGGCATCCCGGACGTGGACCAGGCTCTCCATGTCGCCCCAGACGAGCCGATCGCGGTAGATGAACCCCGTCCGGGCGGCCTGGATTGCGACCGGCGGCGAGAGGCGGTCCAGTGCCGGTCCGTCCATCCGGTAGAGCCGGAACCGACGGTCCGCAGGCGCCCCGCCCGCGATGAAGGAGACGTGCCAGCCGGTCTCGTCCTGCCAGGCGGTTGGCGCGCATTCGCAGACGTCGGAGGCCATCCCGGTGGCGAGGCGCTGCGCTTCCCCCTCGGGCGGTAGGTAAAAGGCCTTCCAGACGCGCCCGGGCTCCTTCTTGGCCTTCCCCTCGGCCCGGCAGAAGAAGAGGACGACCGAGCCGTCCAGCGCCGGGGCCAGGAACGGCATGTGGGTCATCGAACCGTCGTCTTTGGGGAGTTTCATCAAAAGGACCTCGGGGTGATGGTTTGGCAAAGGCCGGGCCATTCGACCTGGTTGCCGGGGATTGGCCTTCCGATCTGGAGTTCCATGTAGCCGTTGTAGTAGTAGGGACTCCAGAATTCGTTCGGGAGGCCTATGAGCCTTCCCTGCTGATCCGCGTAGCCGGCGTCGTACCAGGGGTAGCCGTAGGGATAGCAGATTCCCACCTCGATGAGCCGCCAGTAGGACCACGGGATGGCCACCTCGGGGCCCTGGTAGGGCGTCAAATCCCAGACGGGGTGCTCGGCGTTCGTGATGTAGGAGGCGAGGACGAGCGCCCGGGGGCAGCAGGTGGCGCAGGTGCCGTCCGGGTTAAAGAGCGTGGCCTTGCCGTTTGGGTGCAGCCCACGCATCCCGCTCGGCCGCAGGACCGCCATCCCCGGGGTTCCCATGGTGCCTTCCTACGTCTCGTAGCAGGGTTCCTGGCCCATGAGCTCGTTGATCCAGCCGAGGGCGATGTTGCCCTGGTCGTCGTAGTGGGCGTATCCGAACTCCGCCGAATACATGAATCCCACCTGTGGCCGCTTCCACTGGTGCGGCCAGCTCGTGGGGTCCACGTTCGTTTCCAGGGTTTCGCGCGTGATGAAATCGATGATGTCGTAGACCCAGGTCGCAGGATTCTCGGCGTTCCCTGCGCTTCCTCCTGCCTCCTGCAGGAGCACCGGAAAAACCATCGGCGGCTTTCCCAGCCGCACGATGGCCCACTGGACGTCAACTCCTCCTTGCCGCCAGAGGATGGCGGCGGCGCCGTGCGTCACTGCTTTCAGCGCCCCCGTCTCGCCTTCATCGATGTCGGCGGCAGCGGGTTCGTAGGTGTCGTCGGGAACGTTCAGAAGCACCGGGCAGATGCCGTCCACGTAGGCAAGCCCGATCTTGTCCACTGCCAGCGGCTCCGCGAGGATCGCAAACCGCCCCCGGTGCAGAATCAGGTTCGGGACCTCGCCAAGGAAGGCCACCTGGCGGAGGAACTCCGGCTCGTTGTCGTCCGGGTAGATGAGGACGTCCGTAAGCCCCACGACCGCGAACTGCGGCTGGTCGTCCCCGGTGCCGTTCTTCACGTAGACGATCCCGTTTCTGGTGTCCTTCGGGCGATCTTCCTTCCCAAGCGACATCGTCCGGTTCCGGAAATCGACGGCGGCATCGATGAAGGAGTTGTAGGCCACCGCCGGGATCCGGAGCGGCTGGCCGCGGGAAACCTTCTTCAGATCGTCCCCGGGCATTGGTCACGCTCCAATCTCGAAGAGGGCAAAGGAGGTCTCGGGGTAGACCCGTTCCACATAGACCGCCACGGGCTTTTTGATGAGGACCTTTACGTCCTCGTCTACCTCGGGGGCGTACTGGACCCACATGTATTCCCATCCCTTCTTCTCGATGGGGCCGATTTCGCCCACCTGGATGTCGGTGCGGTTCTTCGAGGCCGCGAACTTGAACGTCACCTCCCACAGATCCTCCGGGTCTTCCCCCTGCCTCGAGCCCGACGCGCCGAGGAACAGGACCTCGCCAGGCTGGAAGCCGCGGAATGCGTCGTCGTTGACGGATCCCGTCGCGCGAAAAAGGCACTGGCGGAGCGCGTCCGTCATCACCTCGTATGGAAAATAGTGGGTTTCGGAAAAGTTGTAGACCGGGACCGTGATATCGACGCCGGTGACGTTCTCGCCATCGAAGCCGATCGCGCCGCCTAGCATCTCAGAGGCCGACGGGCCGTACTTGTTCTTCGTTTCCAGGCTCTGCGTGATGTGCTGGGTGCCGCCGCCCGTGTCGAAGGAGAAATTGATCTCGGGGGGCGGGGTGCCTTCCTCGCCCTTTTCCGGGCGTTCGTACCGGACGTTCACCTTCCAGGTGTCGGCGGTGATGTGCTCAGCCAGCTCCACGCTCTTCCGCAACAGCCCCGCATAGAACATCGGCGTATTCGCCGTGATGGCAACCTTCACCTCCATCTCGTCCGCGGCGCCGCGCACGAGGTAGGGGACCTCGGCCGTGGACTTGGCGGACACGACCTCCGTCCGGCCTTCGAAGAGTTCTTCGACGGTGACCATTTTTCACCCTCAATCGAAGACGAGGCCGATGCCTTCGTCCAACTTGCCCGCGATCTTCTTCGTGTTCTTCGCGGTTTCCTCCGACGCCTTGGCCGTCCGCTCGGCGGTGGTGGAGCCGATCCCGATCCGGCCGGCCGCCTCCGCGCCAAACATCCCCGAGACATCGAGCGTCTGGCGGACCTTCTCCTCGATGTCGGGAAGGCTCGCCTCGATTTCCCCAAAGTCCCAGGCCGGCGGCAGCGCAGGCGCCTCGCCCGCGGGGGCGAGCGCGGAGGCCGCCATGGCGGATTCCTTCTTCGTTTTCGCCTCCTCGACGGAGATGCGCCATTCCTCCTTTGCGGCCGCGAGGGCGTCCTCGCTTTCCTTTCTCTCCTGCGCGAACTTCTCCTCCCTGGCCCTCGTCTCCGCATCGGCCGTATCCGCGATGGCCGCGAGCGTGGTTTCCCGCTCCTGGTCG
>CAYHQZ010000081.1:0-15740 GCA_964358555.1 uncultured Planctomycetia bacterium | reverse complement strand
ACCGTGCGGAGACCGGGAGCAAGAGCCGAGCCCCCGCCCCTCGCCCGTTCCCGGTTTGCACCCCCGACGCAAAAGTTCGGTTGCATGGTCGGCGGGCGCGCTTTTCGGCCGCGTCCGGGGGTGATAGAGTTCTCCGTTGGAGTCACGAATGAACACAAACAAGATCCTCGAGAGCCTGCGGGAGGCGGTCATCGCCGGGCGGTCCAAGGACGTCGAAAAGGGCTGCCGGGAGGGCCTTGCCGCCGGGCTTTCGGCCCAGGACATCCTCGACCGATCGCTCTTGTTCGGGATGACGGAGGTCGGCGATCGGTTCAGCCGCGGAGAATTTTTCATTCCCGAGATGCTCGTCGCCGCCCGCGCGATGAAGGCCGGCGTCCAGGTTCTCCAGGCCGCCCTCGGCACGGTCCGGATGCAGGGCCTCGGCACGGTCGTCCTCGGCACGGTCCTGGGCGATCTCCACGACATCGGCAAGAACCTTGCCGGGATCATGCTCGCGTCCGCCGGCTTTGACGTGGTGGACCTCGGGATCAACGTTCCGGGCGAGAAATTCGTCGCGGCGGTCGCCGAGAAGAAGGCCGTTGCCGTCGGGATCTCGGCGCTGCTGACGACCACGATGGTGAACATGGAGCCCGTCGTGAAGAATCTCCGCGCCGCGGGCTTCGCGGGCAAGATCATCATCGGCGGGGCCCCGCTCACCGAAGAGTTCGCGCGGAAGATCGGCGCCGATCTCTACGCCCCCGACGCCGCGGAGGGCGCGCGGAAGCTGAAGGCCGCCCTCCAGGCGGCCTGACGAAGCGGACGGGAAGCGTGGCGCGATACGCTCTCGTCGCCTGCGACGTGACGCGGCGGGAGTTCGAGGCGGCGGCGGCCGCGAGCCCCAACCGGATCGAGTGCGATTTCCTTCCCCAGGGCCTGCACGAGCGGGCCGCGGGCGCGCGGGACGAAATCCAGTCGCACGTAGACCTCGCCTCGCGCCCCGGCGTCGACGCGATCCTCGTCGGCTACGGGTTGTGCGGCCGCGCGACGGCGGGGATCGCGGCCCGCGGCGTTCCGCTCGTCGTCCCTAGGATTCACGACTGCATCGCGCTCCTGCTCGGCTCGCGCGCGCGCTACGAGGAGGAATTCCGAAGGGCTCCCGGCACCTATTACCTCTCGAGCGGCTGGATCGAGCGCGCCACGAAGCCGATGGATTCCTGGCCCGCGCCCGCGGGGATGGGGGAGGCGTTCGGAAGCCCCGAGGAAGCGCGGCGGGCCTACACGGAGCGCTTCGGCGAGGAGGCCGCGGACGCCCTCGTCGAGGAATTCCGGGGCTGGGCGCAAAACTACCGCCGTCTCGCCTGGATTCGAAACGGCCAGGGCGACGAAGAGGCGCTTTCCGCGGAAGTCCGCCGGCGGGCAGCCGCGCGGGGCCTGGCGTTCGAGGAGATCCGGACGGATCTGCGCTACTTCGAGGCCCTGGTGAACGGCCCGCCTTGGGATCCCGCCGACTTCCTCATCGTGCCGCCGGGGCGAACGCTCCGGCCGTCGGCCGGGCCGGATGTATTCTTTGCCGCCACGCCGGCGTGAGCTCCGTTCCGTCGCTGACAGCTGAAATCTGATCGCTGACAGCGACCCCGTCACTTCCCGCGGGGCGAGGAGCGGCGCATGGGGCCCGACGCGCGGCCGTCCTGGGAGCGGGACGGGCGGGACGCATCGCCGGTGCGATGGCCCGGTCCCGTGACGGCGGACTTCATGTCGGGATGGGACGCCGCGCCGCTCTCGGCCTCGGTCTTCTGGCGGGCCGCCTCCCGATCCTTGGAAAGGCAGCAGAACTTGTATTTCTTTCCGCTGTTGCAGGGACAAGGGGCATAGGGATCCAGGGTTGGGGACCAATTGCTCATGGGCGGAATTCTAGCACGAGCGGAAGCGTTCGGGTTCTTGGCGAGGGGAGCGTTTTTATTCGCGCAACGATCCCCTACACTTTTGCCCGGTTCGTTTGACCATCCGATGCCGGCGGCAGCCGGCGGGAAGAAAGAGGCATGGTGCAACTCCAGGCGGGCGCGGCGGGAACATTGGCCGTCCGGCGGCTCGAAGACTTCGTGTTCGGAGTCGCGCCCAAGCCCGTGACATGCGGGCGGGGGCTTCGGATCGGCTCCGGCCTCGTCATCCCGGAAATCAATTTTACGCTCCCCCCGATGCGCATCGAGGACGCGACGATGGGCGAGATCCGCCGGCAATACCAGGAGATGATCGACGGCATCTGCAAGCGGGCGGTCGAGCTGGAGGCGCCGGGCCTTCTGGTCGAGTTCGAGACGCTGCCGGAGATGACGGTCCGGCCGGCCATCGGCCTCGAGATCGTCCGGATCCTGTCGGAGGCGCTGCGGGCCTGCAACGATCGCCACGGTCTTCCGACGGCGCTGCGGTTCACGCCGAACGATACTCGCGATCACCTCCGGCCGCCCCTCATGCGCCGCGGCCCCTACATGGACGGGATGCGCGAGGCCTTCGGGAAGGCGGCCGAATTCGGGGCGGATCTGCTTGCCATCGAGTCCACCGGCGGCAAGGAGGTCTGCGACGAGGCCCTCATGATGGGGGACCTGCGCACGGTCGTCTTCGCCCTCGGCGTCCTCGGCGCGCGCGACATGAAATTCCTGTGGGACGAAATCGTCTCGGCCTGCCGGCGCACGGGGATCGTGGCTTCCGGCGACACGGCCTGCGGATTCGCGAACACCGCGATGGTCCTCGCGGAGCAGAAGATGATCCCGCGCGTCTTCGCGACGCTCGTCCGTGCCGCGACCGTGCCGCGGAGCCTCGTTGCCTACGAGTGCGGCGCCGTCGGCCCGAGCAAGGACTGCGCCTACGAGGGGCCTTACATGAAGGCCATCGCCGGCGTTCCCATCGCGATGGAGGGGCGCACGTCCGCCTGCGCGCACCTCTCGCCCGTCGGGAACATCGCCCAGGCCGTTTGCGACGCCTGGTCCAACGAATCCGTTCAGAACGTCCGTATGCTCTCCGCCCCGGCCCCGGTCGTCAGCCTCGAGCAGCTGACGTACGACTGCCGTCTCCTGCAGGCGGCCGCCGAAACCAAGTCGGGGGCGCTCGCGATGCGCGACTGGCTGGTTTCCTCCGACGCCCCGCGCGATCCCCAGGCCTGGGTTTTGCGGCCCGACGTGGTGCTCGCGCTTTCCGAACGGATCATGTCCGTGCGCACGCCTTACGAGCGGACGCGCGTGGCCGTCCGCGGGTGCCTGGACATGCTCCGGGCGGCGAAGAAGCGCGGCGAGGTCCGGATCCCGCCGGCCGAGGAGCCCTGGCTGGACCGCCTCCAG
Source organism: uncultured Planctomycetia bacterium (assembly GCA_964358555.1). Taxonomy (GTDB): domain Bacteria; phylum Planctomycetota; class CAYHQZ01; order CAYHQZ01; family CAYHQZ01; genus CAYHQZ01. The sequence continues at coordinate 12,432 of CAYHQZ010000081.1, read as the reverse complement.
CGCCAGGTCGACGCGCTCCCCGATCGCGAGGAGGAACTCGTGGACGAGATGCGCTCGGGCGACGCGGGGGCGAAATTCCTGCCGGCGGAATACGGGCTGTAATTCCCCCGACGGCTTTGCCGGCCCGGGTTGCGCTACGGCCCGATGGGGACAAGGATGATGATCGGCTCGCCGGACGGCGGCTTCTTGCCCTTCTTCGTCTTGCCCTTGCCGGCCTTCGAGCCGGTCGGCGGCTTCGAGCCGGCGGGGGGCTTTGAGCCGGTTGTCGGCTTCGGGCCGGTCGGCGGCTTGTCGCCGCCCGCGACCGAGTGCTTGCCCGCGCCCTGGCGGCTCGCGATCAAAAGATACGACGGCGCCCCGGGCGGCAGCGAACGCTGGCGGTTGATCCACGTCCCCGGCGGGAAGTAGCGCACGAAGCAATCCCAATTCGCCCCGCCCACCTTGATCTTGACCGAGGGGTTCTTCTTCCAGTCGGGATTCCCGTCCATGAACGGAAGCGCCAGCCCCGGCCGCTTGAGGAGGTAGAACTTCACCGGATCGCCCACGTTGACCTCGAAGTCCGCGCCCAGTTTGTTGGACCGGACGAGCTGGCAGCCGGTGGACGTCATCCACTCGGGCACCCCCGAAATCGTTTCCTTCGAGTCGTTGTAGGCGGCGATTCCCTCCTCGATGGGGACGATCTTGGCGTTGCTGTTCGAGACCTGGAGGGCGACCCCGCCGGCGGACGCGACCTCGCCCCCGCCCGGCGTGCCCGGCACCGGCCGGCCGGCGATGGTCGGGCGCCGGGAGGCGGGAAGCTGGTGGATCTCGGCGCGGGCGATGTTGAGGGGCTTGCCGGCCGGATCCTTGCCGGTGACCTTGGCGGTGAAGACGAGGGGCGTCGTCATGTCCGGATAGGCCGGCACCTTCACCTGGCCCGAGTAGGTTCCCTTCGCGGTCCCCGCCTGCATTGCAAACGGGATCGATTCCCACTCGTCGGATTCCAGCGCCCCGCGGATCGACTGGGGCAGGCCTTTCGGGGTGGAGACCTTGCAGGTGACCTTGACGGTCCCGCCCTCCTTGGGGACCTGCGGGGGGTCGACGTCGATTTCCGTGATCCGGCCGTTCAGCAGCGACTTCAAAACGTTGACCGGGATCCCGAGGTTGACGTTGTTCGAGTCCCGGACGCCCGCGAAGAGGATCGCGACGACGTTGCCGGCCGCGTCGACGATGGGCCCGCCGGAGTTCCCGGGGTTCGCCGCGCCGTCGAACTGGACGATCTGGAGGATGCTGTCGTCGTCCCGGCGGAGGCTGGTGACGTTCGCCTTGTTCACCGAGATGGCCGGCCCGCGCTTGCCGATGGCCAGCATCTCCCCGAAGGGGAATCCAAACACCCAAAGCCCCTGCGTCTCGACGAGCTTCTCGGAGTCTCCGAGCGCAAGAACCGCGGGCGCCGTGCCCCCCTGGACCTTCAAGACGGCGAGGTCGTCCTCCTCGCTGTGCATCGCGACGGTGCAGGCGAGCTGCTGGGTCTTCTCCGTGCCGGAATGGATGACGACCTTGATGTCGTCGACCTTCATCTCCTCGATGTGCAGGCCCTGGCTGTCCAATGCGAGTCGGGACTCGGGCCGGACGACGTGCCAGTTCGTGATGACAGTGTTCTGGTCGATGAAGAAGCCGGAGCCGGAGCCTTTCATCTCCTCCCCGCCGCCGCTCTGCTTCACGACGATGTAGGCCGTCGCCGACTTGGCCTTCCCGACCATTCCGGCTAGGTCTTCCTGGGCGCCGGCGAATGGGGCCAAAAGGAACAAACCGGCCAGCCAAAGACGGGTCCGGCGGAGGGTGTTCATGCGATGGTCCGATGGGGGGCTAATAATGATACAACATACGGGGGAAGAGACAAATCGGCGCGTAACCCTTTTCCTTGCAAGGCGTTGCGATAGAACCTGCCGATAATGGCAGAGGCCGGCCCCCGGAGGCGAAAGGGGGCGCCAGGTATTCGGCCCGGGCCGGAATGGGCGCCCCCCCTTCCTCCTCCCACATGCGTCGCTTCGGAGGGGGCGCCCTGGAGCGAAGCGCCTTCCAGGCGTTAGATGCCCTCCCGACGCCTTCGCGTTAGGAAGTCCAGCCTTGCCTTCCTGCGCCCCTGCAGGGCTTGACGGGCCGCATTATCCAGATCAGGATAAACAAATATGCTGAAAGCTGTTGAATTGTTCGCCGGAATAGGCGGCTTCAGGATTGCTTGCGATCGATTAGGGATCAAGACGATATGGGCTAATGACATCGACAGGAAAGCTTGCGAAGTCTATCGGACGTATTTTGGCGATACTACCATCCACGAAGGCGACATTAGGGAGCTCAAAGGTCAGGTGCCTTGCCACGACATATTAACGGCCGGGTTTCCCTGTCAGCCATTTTCTGGCGCTGGGAAGAAGCAGGGGATTAGAGACCCGCGAGGAACGCTCTTTCAGGAAATAGTGGATGTCATAACCAAATGCAACCCCAAGACTTTTCTTCTCGAGAATGTCAGGAGATTATTGTCAATGGAAAATGGGCAGCATTTCGCCACGATTCTCGATACGTTTTCCTCGCTAGGGTACCTAATCGAATGGCGACTATTGAATGCCTTGGATTTCGGTCTTCCGCAGAACAGGGAGAGGGTTGTTATTATTGGCACCAAGAACGGCCAATCTCCCGTCTCCCACCTTCTGACCGCGATCGATTCAATGAGCATCCCAGGCGAAATCTCCAACAAATTCCTTGAGCCATTTTCTTGGGCGCCAATCAACGAACATCCCTGCAATTTTTCCAATTGGGGGATAGCACTTGACGGGCACTTCCTTTCGTGCGAGATCGACACTTTCTCCGATAAAAAGAACCATAATCGCCTCACTGACATTTTAGAGGAAAGCGTCGATCTCTCTTTTGATTTCACGCAGGATACGATAAATCGGCTTCCGAATAGCCAGATGGTCAATAAGATTGTAAATGGCGTTGAAATTCTTTACAACCAAAGTGGCGGCGCTCGGATGGGCTATACAATTTTCGGCACAAGCGGAATCGCGCCAACCCTTACCTCATCAACTAGCCGGCATTACGAAAGATATTTCATTGATGGAAAATACCGAAGGTTGACAAATATCGAGTACGCAAGGCTTCAAGGCTTCAACGATAACCATTGCAAGGGGGCTTCCGTTTACGACCAATATGTCCTGTTTGGAAATGCCGTGCCGCCGCCCCTTGTTTACTGGGCATTGGAGCGGCTTGTCAAGAACAAGTCGGTAGTGCCAAAGTGCATGGCGATCCAATTGGAGCTATTCCAATGACCAAGTCAAGGATGCGCAGCATGGTCAAGGATCGCCTCGATATCGCAATCAGAAAAATGAACTTGGTCCTGGCCGGGAAAGGCATAGCGGGGCTGGAGCCTATATTGAGCCGGCTTGGAAGGGGCCAGGAAATTCCTCATTGGTACGAGCAGCTGAAAAGAAAGCATTGCCTGCCCAATCTCGATGGCAAAACAATCGGCAGCGTCATCGAGATGCTTTTCGTGGGTGTTCTCGAAAAATATGCCCTGGCAGATATTCCAAGGCTATCCCTGAATATCAACCCTGCAAGGGGAGTTGACATCCCCGACTTGGATTTGGGCATCAAATCTCCATCCGAAAATTTCTGCACAAGCGAGCCCTTCTTTTCTGCCTACGAGAGGATTCTTGGGAATGAGCATGACATGGTTGTGCTTTTGACGGACTACCAAACAGCAAAGAAAAGGCCGCCTCTTCGCGTTTCAATCATCAGGCATGAATATCTTTCTGGGTCTGAAGTTGCCGACAAGAATTTGTGCTCAATAGCAAGAAAGCATCGCCAGCCATTGCTTGCCCTCAACGAATCTTTGGCGAAGAAGGTTTTTAAGTTCCTCGCGTATATCAATCAGAGCGACTGGCGTGCTAGGCGCTTGCTTTCGCTGGTTGCGCACATGTTTGATGATACGACGGTTGAGGCCGAGGTCGTAGCCGCAGAGGCAGATTTCAAGAGAAGAAACAAGGATCTTGTCGAAAATAACAATGACCCTATTCCCGAATCCGAATTGAGCATGATCGTCGATGTTCTCAAGATAAGGCCATTGCATATTGGTATTATTGAAGCAGCCGACAACTGGGTAATTGAAGCACACAAGGATTTCGGCAGAATTCCAAATGACAATGAATGGGGGCGCCTGAAACGAAGCCCGCTTAACGGCAGAATCGGCATGAGTTTTGCCTTGCAATGGAGGTATAATTTCGGGCCCTTGTTCAGGAATCGCAACGAGGCGGAACAGGGGGATTGATACCATGCCGCCCTGTCGCGATGATCCCTTCACGGATGCGCTCGGCACGCTAGCCCAACCTGAAGGGGCTTCGGGACGCACGAGACATGAACGAATTCACTACCGTATTTGAAGTCACGGCCGGGGGCCTCCGGGCGGACGCCATCGGCCATATCGCTCTCGCCCTCATGCTCCTGGCGGGCGGCATTTTCGGGCTCATTCGGGCCAAGCGGATCTTCGAGGAGGTGCCGGCTTCGACGAAAAGGGGCTTCTCCCTGATCCTGGTGGCGGCGGGCCTGATGTGGCTGCTCGTGCACATGAACCTCTTCGCCATCGCCTTTTCCGACATCGACGGACGCTGCCAGACCGTGGAGGGCCCGGTTGGCGTCACGGGGATGCAGCCCTTTCATGGGCACACCTCCGGCGACAGGATCGCCATCGGCGGCCAAAAATTCGAGGTGAACTACTTCCTCGTTACGGTGGGATATAAAGAGACCATCGCCCACGGCGGCGTCCTGCACGGCGGAACCTATGCCCGTGTCCGCCACTGCGACGGGGTGATCCTGAAGGTCGAGATCCGGAAGCCGTAGGCGGCATTCCCCGCAGTGCCGGGGGGCGGCGGCCGGGGGGGCTGCGCCTTCAGGAAAAAGTTTCGGGCGGGCCTTGACGGGCTCGATTCTATATGATATTAAATGATATAGCATGCGACCATTCAAAAGGCTCTTCTCGGCCCTGGCCCTGCTCCTTTCGTTCCTCTCCTGCGCCGGTCGGGAGGCCAACGTCCCGCCGCCGGGCGGGGAGGCGATGCTGGTCCGGGCGGACGCGTTCGCGCGGATCGAGGGTGACCGGGCGAGGGTCGAGACCCGAATTGCGTGGGAGGCCCCGGAGGGGCGCTTCGAGATGGCGCTGCCGGAGACGAACGCGCTTTCGGATCTTAAGGCCGTGCGGGGGGAGGTGCGGCTGGCCCGGAAGGGGGCTTCTTCGATCGCCATCGGCGCCGGCCCAGGTCTGCTCGAAGCGATCGTGCGCCACGACGTTTCCGTGAGCGCGCGCGGAAGCGCCCGGGTCGTCCGCATTCCCGGATTCGACGCCCCCGACGGGACGCTTCAGATCCTGTTGCCCGGAAAGAACCTTCTCGTCCGGACGTCGCCCGACCGGCCGTTCGAGGCGATCGACGAGGCCGGCGGGACGCGTCTTCGGTTTCCGGCCCCCGGGGAGTCGCAATCCATCCTGTGGTGTCCTGCGGGGCGCGAGGACGACGCGCTCCTGCCCGCGGACGTCTCCGAGCGGTCCGTCTGGCGCGTCGGTCCCGACAGCCTCCGGGTCGAGACGAATCTCGAGATCCGGCCGAGGGGATTTTTTCCCTTCGCAATCCGAATCCGGCCGCCGGCGCTCCTGGAGCCCGTCTCCATCGAGGGCGCCCGGATGACGCGCGAGGCCGGAGGAATGCTTCGGCTCGCCCTCGTCGCCCCCGCGGACGTTGCGCGTGTTTCCATCGTGCTGGAAGGCCCGCTGCCTTCGGGCGCGTTCGAGGCTGCCGCCCTGGGCGGAGGCGTTCCGCTCGCCTGGTCGGCCATCCTCGGGATCGCCCCCGAAGCCGGGATGGAGGTCCGCGAGACCTCCGTTCGGGAGGCGGGCGCGCTCGAGCCGGGGTCGCTCGCGGCGGCGTTCGGAGGCGACGCCTCGGTGCGCGCAGGCTTTCGGACGTCGCTCGGCGCGATCCGGCTCGAGGCCGGCCGGCGGAAGCCTTCGATCCGCGGATCGATCCGGACGCGCTTCGCGTTCGAGCGCGGGGAGGCCGAGGTGCGCGCGTTCGCGCGCGTCCGGATCGGAGGTCGCGCGCGGACGACGCTTGCGTTCCGGATTCCCGCCGGGCTCGACATCCGATCGGTCCAGGGGGAGGGGCTCGCCGCCTGGCGCGTCGCAGGTGTCCGACTCGAGGCGGAGGTGACGCCCGGCGTGGACGGGGAGAACGCCCTCGAGATCGAGGGCCTGGCGCGCGTTCCGGAGGGCTCCGCGTTCGCGCTTCCGATTCTTTCGATGGCCGAGGGCGAGGAGGACGCAGGAAAGGCAGAGGTCGTTTTGCCGCCCGGATTGTCCGCGGTCCTCGCCCCCGGTTCGGCCGCCGAGCCGCTGCCCTCCGCGCTTCCCGGGGGGCCGGCCCTTTCGTTCCGGACGGCCCCGGGCGCGCCGCCGATTCCGCTCCTCGTCTCGGCACCGTCCCCGCGCGTTCGCGCCGAGGTCTTCGCGAACGTCCGCCCGGACGACGCCGGGATCCGGATTCGCGCGCTTGTCCGGCTCGACGTGCGCGCAAGCGCCTTGCCGTCGTTCCGGATCCCGCTGCCCGCCGGCATCACGGCGGCGTCCGTAACGGGTGCGCGCGTGCGGGATTTCGGGATCTCTCCGGACGGCCGGCGCCTCTGGGTCGATCTGGCCGAGGGTTCCATCGGGGGGATCGAGGCCGCGCTGGATCTCTCGGGGCCCGCCCCGGCGAACCGGACGTTGGTTCTCGGGGCGCTCGTTCCCGAGGGCCTCGATGCGGGGACCTTTGCGGCCTCGCTGGACCCGGGACGCGACGCCGAGCCCGTGGAGGCGGCCGGCACGAAATACGCGCAATCCGTCGATCCGCGGGACGCGCCATTGGCCCTCGCGTCCCTCGGCTCCATGGCCTCCGCGTGGGTCTCGGATCGGCCGGACGCGCGGATCGCGATGGGCTGGCGGCCCGTGGAGTCGCGATTCTCGGCGGTTTCCTGGACGGTGGCCCGCGCCAGCCCCGGCGGGCTTTCGGTCCGCTCCGAAATCGCTCTGCGCGCGTCGCGCGGGCGGCCGCGCCGGATCCTCGTGCGGCTGCCCGCGGGGGCCCGCAACGCCGACGTGACGGGTCCGGACGTGCGAGCGGTTCGCGTGGACGGCGCCGTCGCGACGGTGGACCTCGCGGGCTTCGGCCCCTCGATTTCCCTCGAGGCGCGCTTCGCGATCCCGGCGCGCGCGGGGGAGCGCTCGAGGCTTTCCCCGCCCGAGCTGCTCGGCGCGGTCTCGACGGACGCCTTCATCGGGATCGCCCCCGACGGCCGGTCGTTCGAGGTCCGGGCCGAATCGGTCCCGGAGGGATTCTCGACGCTCTCTCCCGAGGACGTGCCGGCGCGCCTCCTCGCGCTTCTCGGGGAGGTCCCCATCGCGGCCTTCCGGGCGGGGCCGCTTCCCGCGCCAGAGGGCCTTTCGATCGCCGCCGAGACGCGCTCGCGCGCGGCCGGGACCCGCGCGGTCCTGCGCCGGGCGGAGGCCTACACGATCCTGCGCCCCGGGGGATTCGCCCTCCACGGCCTTCGCGTCCGGACGGAGACCCGCGGACGATCGTCGCTTTCGTTCCGGATACCGCCCGAGCGGTTCCTCGGCGCCTACGTGGACGGCGCCGGCGTCCGCGCGACGATCGAGCCCGATGGATTCATCCGGGTTCCGCTGCCCGTCGAGGACAAAGTCTCCGTCGTCGAGGCGCTCTGGACGGCGCCGGCGAATCTGGCGCTGGGGCTCGCCGGCCGCGTTTGCCTCGAGCCGCCGGAGATCCGGACGGTCTATCAGGGACGCCCGGACGACCCCGCCGCGGCGGAGCTGGAATCCGTCGACTGGGACCTGCGGCTGCCCGAGGACTGGCGGCTCTGGTCGATGAAGGGGCCGTTCGTCCCGTCGGCGGAGACGCCCGCGGGGGGCCTGCCGTTCCTGCCGCCGGCGTTCGCGAGGCAGGGGGCGCGCGTCGCGAAGAGCGGCTGGCAGACGCTTCCGGCGCCCGTGCGGACGGGGGCGGCCGCGGCGGTCCATGTCCTGCTCTGGCTCGCGCTGGCTGCCGTCGCCGGGGGCCTCCTGATCCGGATCGGTTTGTGGGCGTGGGCGGCGGCGATCCGGGCCCGCACGCGCGCGGTTCTCCGCTCGTCGCTCCGGACAAATGCGTTCCGGCAGGAGCCCCGAAGGGCGCTCTCCTATGTCGTCCAGGCCTTCGTCCTCGTTGGTATCGTGGCCATGTTCGCCGCCGTGGCGATCCCGTCGCTCTTGCGCTCGAAGATCACCGCCAACGAGTCCTCGGCCATCGCGAGCCTGAAAACCCTCGTGACGGCGCAGGAGCAGTACAAGTCCACGTCGGGCAGCGCCACCTACGCGACCCTCGAGCAGCTGTCCGCGACGACGCCCCAGTACGTCGATTCCGTCCTCGGGGAAGGAAAAAAATCAGGCTACCGCTTCATCCTCGTCGTGGGGACGCCCGCCGATTCCAACTGGTACGCCCACGCCATTCCCATCTCCTCCGCGAAGACGGGGAACCGCGCCTTCTTCGTCGATTCGAGCGGCGTGATCCGCTTCAGCATGGATACGAGCCCGCCGGCCTTGCTCGCGGGCGCGGGAGCGGCGGTGGCGGCTGGCCCGTCGCCGGGCGCCGAGGCGTCGGAGGACGGGGAGGCGGCAGGCGACGAGATCGCCTCCGCGGATCTCGGGACGGGCGCGATGGGATCCGCCGGTGCGGTCGCCGAGGCCCGGCCGACGGAGGGCCCGGTGGAGCGGGGCCGCGCGGCGGGAGCGCTTCCGATCGCGATCCGGTTCCCGGCGGCCCGGACGGTTTCCTACCGGTTCTCGCTCGCGAATCCCGGCGCCGCCCGGCTCGAGGCTTCGTTCGTGTCGGCCCGCGCTTCGCTCGCGGCCCAGGCGGGAGCGGCGGTCGCCCTGTTGTTCCTTGCGGCGGTCCTGGCCCGGTTTTTCCGCGCGCGTTCTCGGCGGGGCGCGGCTTCGGTCCGAAGAGGCGTTTCATCCCGATCCTAGGAGGTGCTCGATGCGTTTCGGACAATCGGCGTTGTTTCTCGTGCTGGCGCTCGCGGGTTGCACGTTCCCTCCGGCCTTCCAGCCGCCATCGGCCGAAGGCGCCGGCATCACGCTGCATCGCTTCGCGGGGGAGGGCGAGGTCCTAGGCAACCTTGTCCGGCTGCGGCTGCGCCTGGATCTGACGACGTCCCTTCCGGGCTGGCAGTCGTTCCCCGTGGGCGCCAACCGCTGCGCGTTTGCCGGGGTCTCGCTGCCGGAGCGGACGCCGGGCGCGGCCGTCCGGCGCGCCCCGAACGGCGGCGCGGAGCTGCTCGTGTTCGGGCCCGGCCGGCGTTCGGTCGAGATTTCGGCGGTCGCGCGGGTCGCCTCCGACGGCGAGGTCCGATCGATCGCGCTGCCCATGCCCGACGCCCCGGACGCGACCTACCGGATCCGCCTCCCGGGCAAGGATCTGCGCGCCTGGACGGAGCCGGCGCTGGCGTTCGAGACGGCCGTCGTCGGGCCCGCCCTGGTGGCCACGATCTACGGCGACGGATCGGGATCGGCGAGGATCCTTTTCCGGCCCGCGGAGGCGCGGCCGGAGGGGTCCGAGATCGTCGCCGAGCAGTCGGCCCTCTACCGGTTCACGCGGAGCGCCGTGCGCGCGGACGTCCGCTACGAATTCCGCGCGATCCGCGGGGCGCTGCGCGACGTGGACGTGGACGTAAGCACGCTCCAGCCCCTCGACGTGAAGGGGGAGGGAATCGGCGCGTGGCGGGTTCGGGAGGAGGGCGCCGGCCGCGTGCTTTCGCTCTCGCCGGAATCCGAGGGGACGAAGTCCATGGCCGTCTCGCTCGTCCTCGAGCGCGGCCTTGAGGCCTTTCCCGCGGAGGCGTTCGTCCTTCCGAGGGTGGCTGCCCGCGGCGTCTCGCGGGACCAGGGGATCCTGGGGATCGCCGCCGCCAAGGGGATCCAGATCGAAGCGGTCCGGACGCGCGAGGCGGTCCAGGCCGACCTCGCCGAGATCCGGCCCAAGCCCCCGGCGGATGCTTGTCTTGCGTTCCGCACCCGGCGCTCGGGCGGCGAGATCGTGCTGCGGGTCGCGGAGACCCGGCCGCGCGTCGCCGTGGAAGGACGCCTCGAGGTCCGCCCTGGGCGCGACGCCGTCCGGACGTCGGCGGATCTGCGCTTCCGGATCCGGGAGGCGGGGCTCTTCCGGCTGCGGCTCAAGATTCCCCCCGACGCGCGGGTCACGGACCTCTCGGGCGCGCTCGTGAACGCCTGGCAGGCCGCCCCCGACGGGGTGGTCACGGTGGAACTGAAGTCGAAAATCGAGGGCGACTATCCGCTTGCGATCGAGCTGGAGCGGCCCGTCAAGGCCGGCGCGCCCTCCGAGGTGCCGGGGGTTTTCGCCCTCGACGCCGAGCGCGAGACCGGGACGATCGTGGTGGAGGCGCAGCCTGGGATGCGCGTCGAGGCCCCCGCGGTCTTTGGCCTGCGCCAGATCCAGGCGTCCGAGGCGGCGCCGGAGGGGAAAAGCGCGCCGGCGCTTGCGTTCCGCTATTCGGGCGCGGGCTGGCGGCTGGCGCTGGAGAGCTCCGAGATCCCGCCCGAGGTCGTCGCGGACACGGCGGCGAAGGCGATCCTGGACGATCGGAAATGCGCGATCGCGGCGCGCATCCGCTGCATCGTGCGGAAGGCCGGCGTGTTCTCGCTGTCGCTGAAGATCCCGAAGGGGTTCCGGGTGACCGGAGTGGAAAGCGACGCGATGGACGAGTGGCGCCCCGCGGCCGGCGGCGGGAGCCTCACGGTCTTTTTAAAGCAGCGGCTCGAGGGCGAGTGCCGGATCACGGTCCGCGGCGAGCAGTCCCTGGAGCCCGGCGCGCTCGCCCTCGAGATCGCGCTGCCGTGGGTCGAGGGGGCGCGCCGGGAGACGGCCTGCCTTGCGGTGGCGGCGGCCCCCGGGCTTCGCGTCCAGACGGCCCGGCGCGCTTCGTTCACGGAGATCGACCCGAAGGATCTGCCCCCCGAAATCGCCGCGGGCGCGATGCTCGCCTACCGCTTCTCGCAGACGCCTGCGAGCGTGACGCTTGCCCTCGAGCAGCCGGAGCCGAGGGTTTCCGCGGAAACGTTCCACTTCCTCACGGTCGGCGAGAAGCGCCTCGCGTCCGCCGTGACGATCCGCGCTCGCATCCGCGACGCGGGGGTTTCGGAACTCCGGATCCGCCTGCCGGACGGCTTCTCGAACGCCGAGCCCGAGGGCGAGAACGTCCGCTCCTGGGACGAATCGGAAGGCGAGGGGGGCCGCGTCGTCGCGGTCCGGCTGCACACCCCGCGGATGGGGGAGTGCGTGCTGCGCCTGCGGCTCGCCCGGCCGCTCGGAAACGAGGAGGCCTCCGCCATCCGCTACGGGGGGTTGCGGGTCCTCGGGGCGGAGTCCGAGACCGGCTACATCCTCGTCGCCGCGCGCTCCGACGCGGAGACCCGCGTGCCCGAGAAGTCGAGCGACGGGCTGATCCCCATCGACGAGCGGGAGGTCCCCGCCGCCTACCGCGAGGGGATCTCGATCCCGGCGCTCCACGCGTTCCGCTACCTCTCGGCCCCGTGCCATCTGTCGTTGCAGGTAACCCCGCGCGACGGCGCGAAGGTCATCGTGGCCGTCGTGGAGGGCTGCCGCCTCCAGACCTGCGTCTCCGAGGACGGCCGCGAGTTTACCGACGCGGTGCTCTCCATCCGCAACACCCGGGAGCAATACCTGCCGTTGCGGCTGCCCGAGGGGGCGGAGATCTTCCACCTCCTCGTGGCGGGCGAGCGCGAGACGCCGCTCGCGCGGACGGTCCGCGACGCACGGACGGGCCGGACCGTGAAACAGACGCTGGTGCCCATCTCGCGGGCGCGGCGCGGCGAGACGGCGTTCGAGGTGCGGCTGCGCTACGGCGTGCGGGGCTCGCCGCTTGGGTCCTCCGGGGAGCGCACGATGGAGCCGCCGGCGGTGGACCTTTCGGTTCTGCGTCTCGCCTGGAGCGTGTCGCTGCCGGATCGCTACGAGATGATCGCGGCCGGGGGAAGCCTCGAGCCGGTCTCCCGCCTCGACCCGGTCCTCGCCGCGCTCGACCCCGAGGCCGTTGCGGCCGCGCAGGATTCGCCCGCGGCCGCGGGGCCCAAGGATGGGGCCCAGTCCGATACGAACCGGTGGGCCCAGGATGCGCTGCGGAGCGCCGGAGCCGAGAGTGCGGCCGGCGACGCCGGCCGAGCCGTGGGCCTGCCCTCGATCTACACGGGCAAGCCGCCCCGCTTCGCGACGCTTAGGCACTTCCAGAGCCTGCTGCCGCTCGACGACTTGGGAAGGCTGCGGGTCCGCTATGCCC
>CAYHQZ010000080.1:0-15863 GCA_964358555.1 uncultured Planctomycetia bacterium | reverse complement strand
GCCATCCTCCCGGCCGCCTTCGCCGCCTCCTTCCCCGCCCTCGGCGCGCTCAACGTCATGAACCTCGCGACGCCGCAGAGCGCCATCCTGTCGGCCGTGATCTTCAACGCCCTCGTCATCGTGTTCCTCATCCCGCTCGCGCTGAAGGGCGTCTCCTACCGGGCCGTCGGCGCGGCGCGGCTGCTCCGGCGGAACTTGCTGCTCTATGGCGTCGGGGGGCTCGTCGTCCCCTTCATCGGCATCAAGGCCATCGACCTCTTCCTGGCGGCGCTCCGCCTGGCATGAACGGGAGGACAGCCATGTTCCGCGCCTTCGCCTCGCAGCTGCGGGCCGCGACCGCCGCCCTGCTCTTCTTCACGGCGCTGACGGGGCTTTTGTATCCGGCGGCGATTGCTGCGCTCGCCCAGGGGCTTTTCCCCTCCGAATCGAACGGAAGCCTGATCCGGCTGCGGGGCCGGCCCGTCGGCTCGGCGCTGATCGGCCAGTCCTTCCGCGCGCCTGGATATTTCTGGGGCCGCCCGTCGGCGACGCCGCCGGAGCCCTGCAACGCCGCCTCGTCCTCGGGCTCGAATCTCGGGCCCTCCAATCCGGACCTCGGAAAGGCCGTCGCCGAGAGGATCCGCGCGCTACGAGCGGCCGATCCCGGAAACCGCGAGCCCGTGCCGGCGGATCTCGCGACGGCCAGTGCCAGCGGCCTCGATCCGCACATCCGGCCGGAGGCGGCGTTCTATCAGGCGCCGCGCGTGGCGCGGGCGCGCGGCATGAAGGTGGAGGCGGTGCGCCGCCTGATCGAAGAGCACGTCGAGAACCGGCAGATGGGCATCCTTGGCGAGCCCCGCGTGAACGTATTGCGGCTGAATCTGGCGCTGGATACGCTTGGATCCGCTTCCGTGGAACGGCCGGCCGAGCCGCGAAAATCCCCATGAGCGATTCCCGTCCCGATCCGGACGCCCTGTTGGCCAAGGCGAAAGCCGAGGAGGAGAAGGCCGGCAAGGGGCGGCTGAAAATCTTCCTGGGCGCCTGCGCCGGCGTGGGTAAGACCTACGCGATGCTGGAAGCGGCCCGGGGCCGGCGGGCGGAGGGCGCGGACGTCCTCGTCGGCGTCGTGGAAACCCACGGACGGAAGGAAACCGAGGCGCTCCTCCAGGGCCTCGAGGTCCTGCCGCGGACGGAGACGGAATACAGGGGCATCCGCCTTTCGGAGTTCGCCCTCGATGCCGCGCTGGCGCGGAAGCCGCAGATGATCCTCGTCGACGAGCTCGCGCACACGAACGCGCCGGGCTCCCGCCACGCCAAGCGCTGGCAGGACGTCAAGGAGCTCCTGGACAACGGCACCGACGTCTACACCACGCTCAACGTCCAGCACATCGAGTCCTACAATGACATAGTCGCCCGAATCACGGGTGTGACGGTCCAGGAGACGCTGCCGGACGCGTTCGTCGAGAAGGCGGACGTCCTCGAGGTCGTGGACCTGCCCTTCGAGGAGCTTTTGAAGCGCCTGCGGGAGGGCAAGGTCTATTTCCCCGAGCAGGCCGAGGAGGCGCGCCGGAATTTCTTCAAGCCCGGAAATCTCTCCGCGCTGCGCGAACTGGCGTTGCGCTTCACGGCGGACAAGGTCAATCGCGAGGTCGACACCTTCCGCAAGGAGCAGCCCGGCGAGCCCATCTGGCCCACGGCGGAACGCCTCCTCGTCCTGGTGGGCCAAAGCCCATCGTCGGCAAACCTCGTCCGCCGCGCGTGCCGCCTGGCGAACACGCTCCATTGCGAGTGGCTGGCGCTGCACGTCGAGACGCCCGCCCACCTGAACCTGCCGCAGGAGGCGCAGGATCGGCTGGTGCAGCACCTTCGGCTTGCCGAAAAGCTTGGCGCGGAGGCGGTCACCGTGCATGGGGCGAACCTGGTGGACGCCATCCTGGCCTTCGCCCGGGAACGGAACGTCACCCGGGTCCTCATCGGCAAGCCGACGCGGCGACGGTGGCAAGACATCCTCTTCGGCTCGTTCATCGGAAGACTCGTCCGACGCAGCGGCGATATCGACGTCATGGTCACGCGCGGCGACGTCGAAGGCGACTCGCCCCAATCCCTCCGGGCTCCCGCGCGGGCCGCCTGGAATCCGAAGCGCTACCTCGCAGGCGTGCTCGTGGTCGCGATTTGCACCCTGTTCTGCGTCGCGCTTCCCCCCCTGGTCGCGCAGACCAACCTCGCGATGCTGTATCTCCTGGGCGTGATCGCGGTGGCCGCAATCTTCGGCCGCGGGCCGTCCATCCTGGCCTCGGTCTTGAGCGTTTTCGCTTTCGATTACTTCTTCGTGCCGCCTCATTTCTCGTTCGCCGTCTCGGATACGCAGTATCTCTTCACGTTCCTCGTGATGCTGCTCGCCGGCATCGTCATCAGCACGCTGACGGTGCAGCTGCGAAACGCCATCGAGACGTCGCGAATTCGCGAGCGCCGCACGGCGTCCCTCCACGCGTTGAGCCGCAAGCTCGCGGGCTCGCGGGGGCAGGAAACCATCCTCCGCGCCACGGTGGAGCACATCGCCGAACTCTTCGAGAGCCAGGCGGTCCTCCTCCTTCCGGACGCGAACGGAAAAGTCGTCGCCCGCGCCAGCCAGCCGCCGGGGCTCACGGTTGCGCCCAAGGAGCAGGGCGTCGCGCAATGGACCCATGACATGAACCAGATGGCCGGCAAGGGCACCGACACGCTCCCCGACGCGGCCCGCCTCTACGTCCCGCTCATCGCGACCCGCGGGGCGACGGGCGTCCTTGGGCTCGAGCCCGCCGACCCGGCGCGGCTGCTCATCCCGGACCAGATCCGCCTCCTGGAGGCCCTGGCCCAGCAGGCCGCGCTCGCCCTGGAGGTCGACCGGCTTTCCCAGGAGGCGCAGGGAAAGCAGGTCGAGATCGAGACCGAGCGCCTGCGAAGCGCGCTCCTCTCCTCCGTCTCCCACGACCTCCGGACGCCTTTGTCCGCCATCACGGGCGCCGCGAGCTGCCTCCTGGAACCGGCCGAGGGCCTCTCCGAGGCCAGCCGCCGCGAACTGCTCCGGACCATCAGCGAGGAGGCCGAGCGGCTCGGGCTCCAGGTGGGAAACCTCCTCGAGATGACGCGCCTCCAGGCGGGCCGCGTGCAGGTGCGCAAGGAGCTCCAGCCGCTGGAGGAGACGGTAGGCGCAGCCTGCCGGCGCCTGGAGCGGCCGCTCAAGGGCCGCGAGGTCCGGATAACGCTTCCGCCCGATCTGCCGCTCGTGCCCGCCGACGGAATCCTCCTCGAACAGGTCTTTTTCAACCTTCTGGAGAACGCGACTAAATACACGCCGCCGGGGACTCCGCTGGAAATTTCCGCGAGCGCGCAAGGGCAAAACGTCCTCGTGGAAATCTCGGACCGCGGGCCGGGCCTCGGCGAGGGCGAGGAGGAACACGTCTTCGAGAAGTTCTACCGTGGTTCTTCGCACGGTTCCGCCGGCGGCGCGGGCCTGGGGTTGACCATCTGCCGGGGCGTCGTCCAGGCGCACGGGGGGCGGATCTGGGCCGAGAACCGCGTAGGCGGTGGGGCGACGTTCAGGTTCACGCTGCCGCTGGACGCCCCTCCCGCGGTTGCATCCGCCCCCGAACTCTCCTGACGCCGGACTGCGGGAAGACATGCCCGACGGTTCGGTCTCGGAGTACCATCGCGCCTAGAGGCCGGCCGGAAGGCCGCGCGCCCATGCCCGAATCCTGCGTCCTCCTCATCGACGACGAGGAGCCCATCCTTCGCTTCCTGCGCAACGCCCTGAACGGCCAGCCCTACCGGCTCGTCGAGGCCATGACCGGCCGCGAGGGCCTCGCGAAAGCCGCCTCCTGCAGCCCGGATCTCGTCCTTTTGGACCTGGGGCTTCCGGACGTCGACGGCTTGGCCGTCCTCAAGGAGATCCGCGGATGGTCGTCGGTGCCCGTGATCATCCTGTCCGCCCGCGGGCAGGAGCAGGACAAGATCAAGGGACTGGACGCCGGCGCCGACGACTACCTCACGAAGCCCTTCGCGCTCGGCGAGCTCCTGGCCCGGATGCGCGCCTGCCTCCGCCGCCGCGCCCTCGAGGGGCAAGACCACGACGAGCCCGTCTTCGAATCGGGCGACTTGCGCGTGGACCTCTCGAAGCGCGAGGTCTTCCTCCGCAAGAAGGAAGTGAAGCTGACCCCCATCGAGTACCGCCTCCTGACCGAATTCATCCGGCATGCCGGCAAGGTCCTGACCCACCGGTACCTCCTGAAGGAGGTCTGGAACACCCGAAACGATGACCAGTCCCACTATGTCCGGATCTTTGTCCACCAGCTGCGCCAGAAAATCGAGATCGATTCCGCCCGTCCGGCAATTCTCCAGACGGAGCCGGGCGTCGGATATCGGCTTAAGGAAAATTCATAGGCTCGGCTTCTTCATTATTCGTCCATCCTGCTCCGCGGCGCCAGCCGATCCCCCCGCGCGCCCGATGGACGGCGATAAGGTAGGATGTTGGCCCTGGGGCGGTCGAACCCCCATGGGAGCCGTCCATCACCTTGTCGAATTCTCCGAATCCCGTCAGCGAAGGCGGGGCTTCCGCCGGCTCGCCCGACGGCCATCCCGAGCCCCTGCGGGTCCTGCTTCTGGGCGCCCTTGGGGTGGTCTTCGGCGACATCGGGACGTCGCCCCTCTACGCGCTGCGCGAGTGCTTCACGGCGGGCCATGTCCAGGCCGATCGGGCGAACGTCCTCGGCGTCGTGTCGCTCATCCTCTGGTCGCTCATCCTCGTCGTCTCGGTGAAATACGTCCTGTTCGTGATGCGGGCCGACAACCGAGGCGAGGGCGGGATCCTCGCCCTCGTTACGCTGGCGTCGAGGTCGTCGGACGCGCGCTCGAAGCGGCGGCAGGCGGCGTTCGTCCTGCTCGGGATTCTCGGCGCGGCGCTCCTCTACGGCGACGGCGTCATCACGCCGGCGATCTCCGTCTTGAGCGCCGTGGAGGGGCTGAACGTCGCCACCCGGGTGTTCGCGCCCTACATCGTCCCGATCTCGATAGGCGTCCTCATCGCGCTCTTCTCCATCCAGTCGAGGGGGACGGCGAGCGTCGGGCGGCTGTTCGGGCCCGTCATCGTCCTCTGGTTCTTCGTCATCGGGCTTCTGGGCGCGATCGCCGCGTTGCGGGCCCCCGCGATATTCCTCTCGCTCAATCCCTGGCACGCGGCCTCCTTCCTCGCGCGGAACTCCACGAGCGGCTTCTTCATCCTCGGGTCCGTCTTCCTCGCGGTGACGGGGGCGGAGGTCCTCTACGCGGACATGGGGCATTTCGGGAAGAGGCCCATCAAGCTCGCGTGGTTCTTCCTCGTGCTTCCGGGCCTCGTGCTGAACTACATGGGGCAGGGCGCCTACCTGATCGGCAACCCCGGGAACGTCGAGAACCTCTTCTACCGGATCGCCCCGCCGTGGCTTCTGTATCCGCTCGTGGCGCTCGCCACCGCCGCCACGGTCATCGCCTCCCAGGCGGTCATCTCCGGGGCCTTCTCGCTGGCGCGTCAGAGCGTGCAGCTCGGCTTCTGGCCGCGCATCTGGGTTCGCCACACGTCGCCGAGGGCGGTCGGCCAGGTCTACGTCCCGTTCGCGAACGCATGCCTGCTTATCGGGACGGTCGGGCTGATCCTGGGGTTCCGGGAATCGGGGAGGCTCGCGGGGGCGTACGGCATCGCCGTCTCCGCGACGATGCTGATCACGACGGTGCTGATCACCTACGTGGCGCGCAAGGCCTGGAAGGTCCCGTTGCCGATCCTGGTCCCGATCTCCGTCGTCTTCCTCGCCATCGACGTCGCGTTCTTCTCGTCGAACGTCGCCAAGATCCTCTCCGGGGGCTGGATCGTCCTGCTGATTGCGCTCGCCGCCTACCTGCTGATGAAGACGTGGCGGGACGGCCGGGACGCCCTGAAGGAGGGCCTCGGGACCGCGGAAATCGATTTCTCGAATTTCGTGTGCGAGATCCAGGCGAACCGGCCCGCGCGGGTGTCCGGGACCGCCGTGTTCCTTTGCGGCAATCCCGGCGGCGTGCCGAGGCTTCTCCTGCACAACCTGAAGCACAACAAGGTCCTCCATGCGACGACCGTCGTGCTGTCGGTGAAGACCGAGGAAATTCCCCGGGTCGCCCCGGAGAACCGGGTCCGCGTCCAGGGCTTCGGCGAGGGGCTCTGGCGGATCCTGCTTTCCTACGGCTTCAGTGAGGACCCGGACGTGCCCGTCGCCCTCGCCGCCATCGCCCAACCGGGCCTCGAGTTCGGCTCGATGGACACGACGTTCTTCCTGGGCCGGGAGACCATCGTCATGACGCGGCGGAAATCCATGACGAACTGGCGCAAGGGGCTGTTCCGGATCCTGTCGAACAACGCCCTGGACGCGACCTACTTCTTCCACCTCCCGCCCAACCGCGTCGTCGAATTGGGGGCGCAGGTCGAGCTGTGACGCCGGAATCCGGGTTCGCAGGATGCGTTCGGGCCGTCCGCCCGTCTTGACACCGCCCCCCCCGGAGATCATCGTTTCGGATTCCATGAAAGCACTCGTCCTCGTCGCGAAGTCCAAGTTCGAAATCCGGGACATCCCAACGCCCGCGGTCGGCGAGAAGGACGTCCTCATCCGCGTGAAGGCCTGCGGGATCTGCGGCTCCGACGTCCACGGGATGGACGGATCGACCGGGCGGCGGATTCCGCCCATCGTCATGGGCCACGAGGCCGCGGGGGTCATCGAGAAGGCGGGCCCGAAGGTCTCCGGGTGGAAGGTGGGGGATCGCGTGACCTTCGACTCCACGATCTATTGCGGCAACTGCGGCTTCTGCCGCCAGGGGCTCATCAACCTCTGCGACAACCGCCGCGTGATGGGCGTGTCTTGCGGCGAATACCGCCAGGACGGCGCGTTCGCCGAGTGGGTCGCCGTGCCCGACCACATCCTCTACCGCCTGCCCGATAGCCTCTCCTTCGAGCGCGCGGCGATGGTGGAGGCCCTCTCCATCGGCGTCCACGCCGCCAACCGCACGCCCAGGCATCTGGCCGACACGGTCCTCCTCGTCGGCGCGGGGATGATCGGCCTCTTGACCCTCCAGGCGTTCCGAGTCGCGGGGTTCGGGCAAATCATCGCCTGCGATATCGACGCGGGCAAACTGGAACTCGCGAAAAAACTGGGCGCGGACGTCACGCTCAAGTCCGACGAGTGCGACGTGCCCAAGGAGGTCCAAAAGCTGACCGGCGGGCGCGGCGCGGACGCCGCCGTCGAGGTCGTGGGGATTCCGCCGACCGTGAAGACGGCGATCCTTTCGCTCAAGAAAGGCGGCTCGCTGACGCTGGTCGGCAACGTCACCCCCGAGGTGGCGCTGCCGCTGCAGGTCGCCGTGACCCGCGAGCTCGACATCCGCGGCTCGTGCGCGTCCTGCGGCGAGTATCCGGCCTGCCTGGATCTCATCGCCCGCGGCGCGGTCGACGTCGACGCGCTGATCAGCAAGGTGGCCCCGCTCACGGAAGGCGCCGAATGGTTCGAGCGCCTGCACCGCGCCGAAAAAGGCCTCATGAAGGTCATTCTCGTCCCCTAGCCCGGCATTCCTGCGAAGGAGAAACACGATGCGCGCCCTGGTGAAGTTCGGAAACAAGGACGGCGAAGTC
The DNA here is from genome assembly GCA_964358555.1 of uncultured Planctomycetia bacterium. Lineage (GTDB taxonomy): Bacteria > Planctomycetota > CAYHQZ01 > CAYHQZ01 > CAYHQZ01 > CAYHQZ01. Next base: position 8,224 of record CAYHQZ010000080.1, on the reverse strand, counting down.
GAGATCCGCGACGTTCCGATGCCGGCGATCGGGCCGGACGACGTCCTCCTGAAGACGATGTCCGTGGGCGTCTGCGGCTGGGACATCGAGATGTGGCGCCACAAGATGGCCAACCCCGTCACCGTGCCCGTCATCCAGGGCCACGAGTTCTGCGGCGTCATCGCGAAGTGCGGCGCGAACGTGAAAGACTACAAGGAAGGCGACCGGGCTGTGAGCGAGACCTCCGCGGTCGTCTGCGGGGCTTGCCCGCAGTGCCTCACCGGCGACTACCACCTCTGCGGCAAAAGGAAGGGCTTCGGCTACGGCGTGGACGGGGCGTTCACGGACTTCGTAAAAGTCCCGCGCCGCTGCCTGCACCGCCTGCCCGACGGCGTCGACTTCGATCACGCCTGCCTCACGGAGCCCGGCTGCGTGGCGTATCAGTCCATCGCGGTCCTCTCGCGCGTGATGCCGGGCCTGCCCGTCCTCATCGTGGGCCCGGGTCCCATCGGCCTCTTTTCGCTCCAGATGGTGAAGGCGAGCGGCGCCGGCAAGGTCTACCTCGCAGGCATCGACAAGGACGCCCCGCGCTTCAAGGTGGCGAAGACCCTCGGCGCGGATCGGATCATCAACGTGATGAAGGAGGACGCCCGCGCGATCATCAACGACGAGACGGGCGGCCAGGGGGTGCCTCTCGTCATCGACGCCGCCGGCAACGAGCACGCGTTGAAGCTCGCCGTCGACGTCGTCGCCCGCCAGGGCCAGATCACGAAGATCGGCTGGGGACCTAAGCCCGTGAATTTCAGCCTCGATCCGCTCTTGTCCAAGGCCGTGCGCCTGCAGGGCACGTTCAGCCACAACTGGTCCGCCTGGGAGGCGGTCATCGCCATGATCCGCCAGGGGACCTTGAAGATGGAGCCCATGATCAGCCACCGGATCGTCCTCGATCAGTGGAAGGAGACGTTCACCGCCATCGAGGAGGGCGAGGGCGTCAAGGCGGTCATGAAGTTCAACCGGTAACCGCGGATCTCGGCGGCGGGGGAAGGAACACGGGCCTCGCGATATGAACCGACTGAAAACGGGCTGGGCGATGGCGGCGGTCCTGTGGGCGGCGGGCGGCCCTTCGTACGGGGGCGACGCCGAGAGCCCGTCCAGCGGGCGCATCGACGAGGTGCTCGCGCATCGGAATCTCTCTCCGGCCGCGCGGGCCGCGCAGCGGGCGGAACTGATGCGGCTCGCCCGGGCCGAGGACGAGCTGCTCGAACATCCCGGCAAGCAGGGCGACCTGCGCGAAGCGGTCCTGGACCAGCTCGGGGTCAAGGACCCCGCCGAGCGGGCCCGACTCACGAAGGTCATGGACGATTTCGACAAGGACGCCGTCCGCGCCCTCCTGCAGCGGGCGATCCATCGCGTCACCCGGACCGGCGTAAAGGTGGACGAGCGCCAGCAGTCGGAACAGATCATGGTGCACCGCGTCACGATGCTGACGGTCGAGCTGGACGGATCGGTGGATCTGGGCCAGCCGGGCGCCGCCGGCCGCATGATGTGGGTTCCCAAGGGCTCCTGCCAGGCGGGCGACCTGGTGACCTTCGAGGCGAAGTCCGGCCAGGAACAGATGCAGGTGAACCAGGTGGCCCAGGGGTATTACGGTTCGGTCGGCCCCTGGGCGCTGGACCGGGTGGCGTCGAAGGGCGCCTCGGTCCACCGCGTCGGCCAGACCCGATTGAAGACCGACGACCAGGCCAGCCTGGAGGACATCCGGATCATCCGCCTGCGGTCGCCGAAGGGGGCGGCCGGCGCCGCGGCCGAACCGACCGCCGACGACGCGAGCGGCAAGAACCAGTGGGTCCCGATCGGCACCTGCCAGACGGACGAGTTTCTGACCATCCTCATCGAGCCGCCCATGACGCTGGTCATCAAGATTCCCAAGGACTACTTCGAGTGGGGCGGCGGGGACGGCGACGTCTACGGGCCGACGGTCCAGCCGCCGGGCGCGCCGGAACAGCTGCCGAATTTCGGGGACGCCCCGCCCAAGCCGCGGCGGGTGCTGAATGGCAGCGTCCGCGAGGAGGTAGCCGGCGGCAACCTGAACGGCTTTTTGCGGGATCTCGCCAACCACGAGGGCCGGAAGGAATGGCCCTACCTGGACACCAAGGGCAACGTCACGACCGGTGTCGGCCACCTGGTGCCCAATGCCAAGGCGTTCGCCGGCCTGGGCTGGGTGAACAAGGCCACCGGCGCCCCCGCCACGCCAGACGAGCTGAAGGCCGGATGGGAGAACCTGCAGGCGCAGAAGGGCCAGGGGAAGTTCGGCAATCACTTCCGCGCCGAATGGTACAAGGGCCGGAGCGGCCTTACCCTGCCGAACCCGACGGTCAACGACATCTTCGTCAAAGACGTGCGCGCCCACGCCGACGGCGTCCGCAAGATCCTCGGCGCCGCGAAGTTCGACTCCGCCCCCCAGCCGGCCCAGGAGGGGATCCTGGACATGGCCTACAACATGGGCCCCGGCTACCTGACCAACGGCGTCTGGCCGAAATTCACCGCCGCGGTCAAGCGCGGCGACTGGAAGACGGCCGCCGACGAATGCCGGCGCCCGGAGGTTGGCGCCTCCCGCAACCGCTGGACCCGCAACAAATTCCTGTCGGCCGCCGGCCGATAGACAGCGGACGCGGATCGGCGGCTCGATGCGCAAGGCCCCGCTGGAGCCGCTTGCGCCGGTTCCGCCGCGGGATTGCCCTGCGCCCTCTTTTCGCGAGAATAGGCGCGTTGCGGTGTTCGGGGAATCGGTGAAAAAGGAGAGACGCATGAAGACGATGGCGATCCTTGGAATCTCGTTTGCGGTTCTCTTGTCCGTCTCGCCGGCCGCCGAGCGGGGGGTTCCGCCGCGGCCGGTTGCTCCGCCGCCGGCGTTCAAGCGGCCGCCGATGCAGCTTCCGCCGCCCGTCGCGCCGCCGGCCGCGGATCTCGCGGCGCTCCAGAAGCAGATTCGCGATCCGAATCCCGCCGTCCGGAAGGCCGCCGTCCAGGCGCTGTTCGGCCACCGGGGCAACGCCGCCCAGGTCCTTTCGGCGCTTTACGCCGCCATGATCGATTCGAACCCGGGGGTCCGTGCGAGCGCGATCCGGGCGTTCGGGCATCTCCGGAGGAGCCCGCCCCCGGGGATCCGGCCGATCGGCACCGGGATCAAGCGCCGGACCCTCGATCCGGGCCAGTTCCAGAAGGTTCCGTCCGGGACCCCGCCGCCGCCCATCCCGCCGGGCCTCGACGGGATCATGAGCGGGGAAAGGTCGCTCGCGTATTGGCTCCAGCAGGTGCAGGACAGGAAATCCCCCGAGCGGATGTCGGCGCTCTTCTACATCGCGATCCTCCGGGAGCAGGCGATCCCGGCCGTGCCGACGCTCGTCTGGGCGCTGGGCGACGAGAGCCCCGCGATCATCGGCGAGTCCGAGCGCGCGATCGGATCGATAGGCCCCGGCGCGAAGGCGGCCGTCCCGTCGCTCATCCCGCTCCTCGCCCACGCGGACCAGTGGGTCCGGACGTGGGCCGCCTTCGGTCTCGGCCAGATCGGCCCCGACGCGCGCGACGGCGTGCCGGGGATCGCGGCGCTCCTCAAGGATCCGGACGCCTACACGCGAAAGACCGCCGTGCTGGCGCTCGGCTGGATCGGCCCGGACGCGAAGGACGGCGCGCCCGCCCTGGCGGAGGCCCTCAAGGATGCCGACTGGGAGGTCCGGGAATGCGCGGCGGAGTCGCTCGAGCGGCTCCGGGCGGAGGCGAAACCGGCCCTCGCCGCGCTGGTCGCCGCGACCGACGATCCGGAGAAGCCCGTCCGGAGCAAGGCGGGCGTCGCCTTGAGCGTGCTGGCGCAGTGCATCGGCCCCGAGGCTGCCCCGGCCGTCCCGACGCTCGTGAAGATCCTCCAGGCCAGCGACTGGGGTTACCTGCGCGCGCAGGACGCCGCCGGCCTCGGCGCCATCGGCCCGGCGGCGAAGGCGGCGGTCCCGATCCTTCAGCAGATGGCCCTAAGCGACGTGAATCCGAACGCGAAGAAGGCCGCCGCGGAGGCCCTGCCCAAGATCCTCGGCACCCCGTAGGCGGGGCCTTCTCCTTCCCGGCGGGCGCTCTTCGGGGAGCCCCCGCCCTTTTCATCCATCCCCGTTTCGATATCTTCCCGTCATGACCATCCAACGAGCGAAGTGCGGCAAGACGTCTCTCACCCTTCCGGTCCTCGGCGCGGGCTGCTGGGCCTACGGCGGCGGGGAATACTGGGGCGCGCAGGACGACAAGGACGTGGAGGCCGTGGTCCGGCGCTCGGTGGAACTGGGCGTCAACTTCTTCGACACGGCCGAGGCCTACAACGACGGCCGCAGCGAGGAGGCCCTGGGCCGGGCCTTGAAGGGAATCCCGCGCGACAAGGTCCTCATCGGGACGAAGATCTCGCCGTCGAACGCGTATCCGAAGACGCTGACGGAGCACTGCGAGGCTTCGCTCAAGCGCCTGGGCATGGACTACGTGGACCTCTACATGGTCCACTGGCCGATCCACCCGCACTCGATCCGGCACTTCACCAAGGACGAGAAGATCATCCAGAACCCCCCGAAGGCGACCGAGGCCTTCGCGACGCTGCAGGCGCTCAAGAAGCAGGGCAAGATCCGCGCCATCGGCGTCTCGAACTTCGGCGTCGCGCGCCTCGAGGAGGCGCTGAAAATCTGCCCCGACATCATCATCAACGAACTGCCCTACAGCCTGCTGACGCGCGCCATCGAGCTCGAGGTCGTGCCGTTCTGCAAGAAAAACGGCCTGGGCGTCCTCGGCTACATGACGCTTTTGCAGGGGCTGCTCGCGGACATCTTCCCGACCTTGAAGGACGTCCCCGTCTGGCAGCGGCGAACCCGGCACTTCCACTTCAAGTCCTGCGAGCTCACCCGCCACGGCGAGGAGGGCGCCGAGGCCGAGACCGACCAGGCCATCTCCGGCATCCGGGCGCTCGCCAAGGAGAACGGGATGACGATGCCCGAGATCGCGGTGAAGTGGGCGCTGGCCAATCCCGACGTCACCTGCCGCCTCGTCGGCGCCCGGTCGCAAAAGGAGCTCGAGGCCAACGTGAAGGCCGCGGAAAAGCCGCTCGCCCCCGCCCTCGTCCAGCGCCTCAACGCGATCACCGATCCGGTCCTGAAGAAGCTCGGCGGGAGCTTCGACTACTACGAGAGCACGGCGAATGATCGGACGAAGTAGGATGCCGGAATGGACCTCCCCTGCACGCCGGCCTACGCGCTGAAGTTCCGCCTACGGATACCCAACCGGCCGGGGATGTTCGCCCGGGTGGCCGACGCCGTCGCGGCGGCCCGGGGGGATTTCGGGACCATCACGATCGTGGACGAGACCCGCGAGGAGGTGATCCGCGACGTCACCGTGCGCGCCTCCAGCCTCGAGCACCAGAACGCGATCTCGCGCGCGATCGGGGGCGTGGAGGGCATCCGGGTCCTGTCCGTTGAGGACTGCACGTTCGCGGCCCACGAAGGGGGCAAGCTGGAGGTCATAAGCCGCCATCCGATTCGGAATGCCGCGGATCTCGCCCAGGTCTACACCCCCGGCGTCGCCCGGGTGTGCGAGGCCATCCGGGAGGACCCGCGGCGCGCCTGGCGGCTCACGATCAAGCGCAACACCGTCGCCGTGGTGACCGACGGCAGCGCCGTCCTCGGCCTCGGCGACATCGGCCCGCTCGCGGCCCTGCCGGTGATGGAGGGCAAGGCGGCGCTGTTCAAGACGTTTGGCGGCGTGGACGCCTTTCCCGTCTGCCTTTCCGAGCGCGACCCCGCCCGGATCGTCGAGACGGTCAAGGCCATCGCCCCGGCCTTCGGGGGGATCAACCTCGAGGACATCGCCGCTCCCCGCTGCTTCGAGATCGAGGCGCGCCTGCAGGATGCCCTCGACATCCCGGTCTTCCACGACGACCAGCACGGCACGGCGATCGTGGTGCTCGCGGCGCTTTCGAACGCGCTCCGGATCGTCGGCAAGGAGATCGGCGCCGTCCGCGTGATCTTCTCGGGTGTCGGTGCGGCGGGCGTGGCCTGCACGCGTCTCCTGATGGCCGCCGGGGCGAAGCGGATCGTCGGGTGCGACAGCCGCGGCGCGATTTATCGTGGCCGCGCCGAGAACATGAACCCGGCCAAGCAGTGGTACGCGGAGCACACCAATCCCGAGAACGTGAAAGGCGCGCTCGCCGACGCGCTCGCCGGCGCCGACGTCTTCATCGGGGTTTCCGCCCCCGGCCTCTTGAGGTCCGCGGACATCAAGCGGATGGCGAAGCGCGCAATCGTCTTCGCGCTCGCCAATCCCGAGCCCGAGATCCGGCCGGAGGAGGCGGGACCGTTCGCGGCGATCATGGCGACGGGCCGGTCGGACTACCCGAACCAGATCAACAATGTCCTCGCGTTCCCGGGCGTCTTCCGGGGCGCGCTCGACGTTCACGCCTCGCGGATCACGGAAGGCATGAAACTGGCGGCGGCGAAGACCATCGCGGAGGCGGCCGGCGCCCCGTTGCGACCCGACGCCATCGTGCCGTCCACGTTCGCGCCGGGCTTGGCGCAAGGCGTCGCCCGCGCCGTGCGCGAGGCGGCCGTGCGGGACGGCGTCGCGGGAACCCGGGGGGATCGCATCGCCGGAACCGACGAGCTCCACTCGCCCGCCGGCCGTCCTTGACGCGTCCGCTGGCGGGTGGATAGAAAAGCGATTTCCCATGAAAAACAAGCTCTTCGATTTGAAAGGCCAGGTCGGGATCGTTACGGGCGCGTCCCGGGGCCTTGGCCGGATGATGGCCAACGCCCTGGCGGGCGCGGGGATGAACGTGGCCGTGACGTCGCGGACGCTCGACTCGCTCAAGCCCGTGGTGAAGGAACTCGAGGCGAAGGGTGTGAAGGCCCTGCCGGTGAGGCTCGACGTGACGAAGCCTTCCGACATCCAGCGGATGGCCAGGACCGTGCTCGAGGAATTCGGCCGGGTGGACGCCCTGGTGAACAACGCGGGGCTCAACATCCGAAAGCCCGCCCTCGACGTCTCCTGGGACGACTACGACACGGTCCTGGGCACGAACCTGAAGGGCGCCTTCTTCTGCGCGAAGGCCCTCGCCCCCGCGATGATGTCGCGCGGCTACGGCCGGATCGTGAATATCGGATCGTGCACGTCGGTGTTCGGGATGTCGGGGATCGCCCCCTATGTCACGAGCCGGGCGGGGGCCCTCGGGCTGACGCGGGCGCTCGCCGTCGAGTGGGCGCCGTGCGGCGTGACCGTGAACCTGCTGGCGCCGGGGTGGTTTCGGACGGCCCAGAACGACGAGCTGTTCCGCAACGAGACGTGGGCCAAGATGATTCGCGAGCGGATTCCCGCCGGGCGGTTCGGGCAGGAGGGCGATCTCGACGGGATCATCGTCTTTCTCTGCTCGCCGGCCTCGCGCTACATGACGGGGCAGATCGTGCTGGTGGACGGGGGCTTCACGACGGGCGCCACGAAGGCGATCGCGGAGGCATAGTTTCCGGGAGGCCTCCCGCCATGCCCGTCTTCGTCTTCTCCCACCAGGGCCTGGCGCTTCCGTTCCTGCGCCGCTTTCCGCGCTCGCTCGAGGCCTGGCCGTTGTTCATCGGGGCCGCGATGCCGGATCTCGCCGACGGGACGGTCGGGCTATGGCGCGGGACGCTGGGGAAGGGGTGGGGCCATTCGCTCGTCGGGGCGGCGACCACGGACCTGCTCGTCGGGTTCGCTCTGGCCTGGCTCTCGGCCGCCGCGATCCGGCGGCTCTCCGCGCCTCCGGAGCCGATCCGGCGGATGCAATCCCGTTTCTCCAGCTTCGGCGGGGGAGGCGAAGCCGGGACAGGGCCCTGGGCCGTGCGGTGGCTTTTCTCGATGTTCGCCGGAATCCTCACGCACCTGTTCTTCGATCTCATTACCCACGCCGATTGCCAGTTTCTCTATCCGTGGGTGCGATCGCTCCGGCTGTTCCCGGACTGGTGGAGCACCGTCTGGTGCGAATGGCCGCTTCCCCTCTACGCCGAACCCTATCCCATCGGGCCGCACTTTATCGTGTGGTGGGCGCTGACGTTCCTGGGGGCGTGGATGCTTTTCCGGGCGTGGCGCAAGACTCCCGCGGCATCGTGAATCCGCCGATCACTGCGAATCCGGAATGAGTAAGCATAGCACACGGAACATATGCATTTCTTGTTTGACTCTTTCTTTTATCGGGATAGGT
>CAYHQZ010000079.1:0-16182 GCA_964358555.1 uncultured Planctomycetia bacterium | reverse complement strand
GATCATCGCGCCTAGGCATGGCCTCTGAACCTCCTTGTTACTCCAAGTGGGCGGAGTCGTCTCCTTTGACGGATAGCGAACCGAATTGTAGACAACCGGCGAACGAATTGGCAAGGCTTTCCCGGATTCGAATCCGCCGGACACGACCGCCGGAACCGGGCGCCGAGCACTGCATGGGGACCGTCCCTCCTTCATCCATATAGAACGAATGCCGGTTCAAGCCGGCATTCGTCCCGTTACGGTTCCGCATCCTCTTTTCCATCAACGAGTTGCGCCGGAGCTCTTCGTGAAGAGGTTGTAGCGATAGTAGACCTCAAGGCTCATCGCCCCGAGCGCGGTCGTGTAGACCCGTCCGCCCTCGACCCCGTAGCGATCGGGTTCGGGATCCCAGGAGCCGTCGTTATCGCTGTTGTCCTTGATCTGGGAATCCCCAAGGGCCTTCTTCATCCCGAGATTCCAGGCGTCCCAGGACGCGCCACCCGTCTGGAACATCGCCAACGCCCCGTAATAGATGTAGTAGAAGTTGTTCAGGAGGATCCCCTTGCGGATCGTCTGTTCCGAGGCACGGATCGCCCAGGGATGATCCGCCGACTGGCCCAGGTAGAGCATCGCGAGCATCGCGATGACCGTCTGGGCGTCGCCGCTGCCGGGGTTGGGATCCTTCTCCTTGCCGCCCGTTGCGCCGATCGAATAGAAGACCCGCCCCTGCTTGCTCGACTCGCCGGCGCCCGCCGCGGTGAAGTGCTTCAGGGCCCCCGCGAAGAGGGAGTCCGGAACGTCGAGATCCGCGAGTTTCGCGGACTTGGCCGCCATGACGGCCCAGCCCGTGATGGAGGTGTCGGAGCGGGAGCCGGGCTTGCCGTAGTCCCAGCCGCCCTTCGAGGTCTGCTGGCTCACCATGCGCCGAAGCGCCTTCTCGGCCATCTCCTTGTGCTTCCCCGTCATCCCGTAGATCTCCGCCGCCGCGAGCGTGCAGATGTTGTGGGTGTAGTTGCTTCCGGCCCAGGAGCCGTCGGGGCGCTGGTGGGTCTCGAGCCAGTAGATGCCCTTTTGAACCGCCTGGGTGAACGGACCGTGTTCATCGGTGCAGCCGGCGCCGAGGAACGCGAGAACAGCCAGGCCCGTCATGGCCTCGTCGAAGCCATCCGGAATCTGCTCGCGCTTGTTCCCGCCGCCGCCGTGCCGGGAGCAGTCCCAACGACCGTCCGTTTCCTGATGGTTCGCCAGCCAGCGCAGCGCCCGCAGCGTCTCCGAAAGCGGCGGCCGGCCGGGACCGGTATTGCCGGTGCCTGGATGGCGCGATCCCCCAATCCGGGGACCGAACATCCCGCCCGGGGGACCGCCAACACCGAGGGCATCGGAGAGCCCCTGGTTGCCCAGGGCGACCGTGGAAAGCATCTCCTCGCCGCGGACGGGGCTGGGCATCTCGACTTCGGCGAGCGTCGCCATCGGCTCCTTCACTTCGGTTTCCTCTGGATTGAAAAAGGGCTGCGTCACCGGGTTGTCCGTGTAAATGGGAACCGGCGATGGCGGAATGTCTGGCGGCGGCGGCTCGACGACCGGGGGCGGTTCGACAGGCGCGGCAATCTGCGCGGCGAACGGCGTCGGCTGGGCCGGCGCGATCTGCGCGGCCGCAAGCAGGGAAAGGACCAGCAGGAGCGCCGTGTGGAATCCGCCGGACAGAAACCACGAGGGCGTCCCGGAAAGATTCGGCCCGACGGAGGCGCGGGCTTCCGTCTCTTCCTCTTCGGGCGCCTCGGGAATCCCGTCCTCGAAATCATCCCTCTCCAACGCGCCTTCGTCTCGAGCGGACATGGCTTCCTCCGTCTGGAGTTTCTCCCCGGACCTTGGACCTTAGACCTTGGACTTTAGACCCGCTCCTCGGGTCCCCTACCTAGGCGGGCTTGCCGCTTTTTCCTCGCCGGGTCCGACTTCGACCCAGGTCGTCTCGCCCGCTTCGATTCGGGGCGAGCCGGCCCGGATTCCAACCCGGACCCGTTCGATCCCCCCGTTGTAGATAAGAACGTCGGGCGGTTCACGGTGGAAGCGGTACCAGGCCGCAACGCCTCCGGGCAGGCCGGGTTTCCCGTCCGGGCGGACGTAATGGACTTCCATCCAGGGGACCTGGCCTTCGTGGATCCCGTAGCCCCCGAACGCGCTCGAGAGGACCGCCATCGCGCCATAGACCCCGAATCCCCCTTCGCCGGCCCGCGTCGGGAGTTCCATCACCTTCGATTGCGAGAGGGAGACGGTCTCGAGGGCGGACGCAAGCGCCCATTCCATGCGGGCGGGGTCGCGCTCGAGGACATAGGCGACGAAGGCGTAAAGGGCGGAAATCCCCTTCTCGTCGGCGCGGGCCGCCACGCGCTTGCGGCAGAGCCGCAGCATCTGCTCGTCGAGGGAGGAATCGTTGGAGAAGCGCCGCCACTTGAGGAATATCCCCGCGAAATAGCCCTTGTTGTCGCGCGGGGCGCCGGAGGATCGCGTCCAGGCCCCCGCCCGGAAAGCCTCGGCCGGCTCGTCGTCGGAGCCGGTCCGGAGCAGGGTCTGGAGGTGGCTTTTTACGGGCGTAAGCCAGGCCCGATCCTGCGTCCGGCGGTACATGTCCGTGAAGACGTCGATGGCCCGGACGCTCTTGAACCCGTAGCCCTCCCAGCACCAGTTGGGATTCTCGGCCAAGAGCGACCAGCGGCCGCCCTTGCCTCCGGCCTTGTGGTCGGGGATCGAGATTTCCGAGGGGCAGACCCCGGCGTTCGCGCGGATGTCGGCCGCCCACTCTCCCAGGTATTCCTTCGCCCACGCAAAAGCGTCGGCGTCGCCGCAGACGTCGGCGGCGGCGAGGGCGACCCAGGCGTAGCGGAGGTTGTAGGGGTAGTCCACGGCGCGGTTCTTCGAGCCGTCCACCCGCTCGGTCCCGAACCACATGCTGCGGAGGTGGCGGGTTTGGGGGTCGTACCAGGCGGGCACGGCGGGGTCGGCGTTCCGGAGGTAGCGGGCGACCTGCGCGAGCCGGTCGCAGTTCTTCCGGTTCGACGGATCCAATCGCGCGAGCGGGGCGAGCAGGCCGTAGAAGGGCTCCGTCCCGTGCTCGGTATCGGCGCAGGCGTAGTAGCCCTTCGGGAAGAGATCGATCTCGTCGGCGAGGGCGTTCATGGGCGCGAAGACCCGCTCGTCGCCGGTAAGCCAGTAATAGGCGGGGAACAGGCGAGGGATCTCCGTGCGATCGTCGAAGGAGAGCCTCGCCTCGCCCGTCGGCGGCTCGCCGAATCCCTTCTCGCAGATCCTTTCTACGAAGGAGCCGAACCGGTGGCGCCAGACGAGTTGCGAAGCCGCCCAGGGCGGGGCCTTTTTCGCGCCGGGGACGTCCTCGAGGCCGGCGAAGGTAGGGCCGCCGGACGGACAGCCCGCGAGCGCGAGCGCCGAGAGGAGGAAGGCTCCGGCGCGCCTCACGATCGGGCCTTTCCGGCCTCCTCGCCGTCGAAGGAGTAGCGCACCTCCGTAAAGCCCGCGCGGAACTTCTTCACCTCGTCGCCAAGATCGCGGTTCCGGAGCACGCAGTCGCCCATGAGGCCGGCGATCCGCTCCATCTCGGGCTCCTTCATCCCGAAGCGGGTCATCTCCTGGACGCCGATCCGAAGGCCGCTGGGGTTCGCGAGGGCCTTCTTGGGATCGATCGGCAGGAGGTTGTTGTTGAGGATGATCCCGCTCTGGGCCAGCCGTTTCGCGACGGCCGCCCCGCCGCCAATCGCGCGGACGTTGACGGCGACCTGGTGGCTTTCGGTGTAGCCGAAGGCCTTGGCCTCGACGGAAAAGCCCGCCTTCTCGAGGGCGCTCGCGAGGACTTTCGCGTTTCGGCAGACCTGGGAAGCGTAGGCCTCTCCGAACTCCAGCATCTCGCAGACCGCGACCAAAAGCGGCGGGATCGTGTCGAGGTGGTGGTTCGAGTGCGAGCCCGGGAAGACGCTCTTGTCGATCTTCTTCCAGTCGTCCGGGCCTACGTTCGAGAGGATGACCCCGCGCTGGGAGCCGAAGAAGGTCTTGTGGGTGCTGCCGAGCAGGATCTCGGCGCCCTCCTTGAGCGGGTCCTGGAACTTTTTCCCCGCGATGAGGCCCAATACGTGCGCCCCGTCGTAGACGATCCGGGTCTTCGTCTCGGCGCAGACCTCCTTCAGTTCCGCGACGGGGTCGGGGAACAAGAAGAGGCTCTTGCCGAAGACGACGACCGTCGGGCGGGCCGCCCGGATCAGGTCCTTCGCCTTTGAAACGTCGATGTGGTAGCCGTCGTCGGCGAGCGGGAAGAAGAGGATGTTCTTCGTGTACTTCCCCATCGCGCCCATCCGCTGGTGGGAAATGTGCCCGCCCCCGGGGACGGACGAGACGATGACGACGTCGTTAAAGCCCACGAGGCTCGAGAAGACGGATTCGTTGGCGTTCGTCCCGGAGAGGCAGCGGACCTCGGCTTGGCTGCAGCCGAAGAGGCGCTTCATGAGATCCTTCGCGGTCGACTCGATCCGGTCGATGTTCTGCGTGCCCTCGTAGTAGCGCTCGCCGGGATGGCCCTCGGCATAGCGGTGCGCGAAGTCCGAGCCGAGCAGCGCCCGGGCGCGCCGGCTCATCGCGTTCTCGCTTGCGATCAGGTTCACGGTCTCGGTGAGACGCCAGCGGTTCTGATCCTTGACGATCCGTTCGGCCTCGGCCACCTGCGATTCAAACATCCCGCCTCCTTTCGCGCGAAAGGGCGGCATTCTAGGGGTTCGCGGGCGGTTCGTCTCCGAGGAGCCCCTTCAGGCGCTCCTCGGCCTTCCGGCGCTGTTCCTGCGAGGCCTTGGAATCGTCGAAGGGGATCCATTCGCTGTCCATCGGGCGGTACGAAGCGTCCCGGACCGCGCGGTCGGTCTTCGCCAGCCACTCCTGGGCGACCGGATGGCCGGGGGAGAGCCTAAACGCCGCGGCGAAATCGTCCCGGGCCTCGCGAAAACGTCCCTGGTGGATCCGGGCGAACCCGCGGGCGAGGAAGATCGTCTCGTCGCCCTTGCCCGGCTGCGATTCGATCCCGAGGCTGAAGGCGACGACGGCCTCCTCGAACCGGCCGAGGGCGTCGAGCACCCCGCCCCGGAAGAGATGGCCCCGGGCGTTGCCGGGATCGAGTTTGCAGGCGCGGTCCAGGGCGTTGAGGGCTTCCCGCAGGTTCTCGGGGCTCGCCCCCATCCGGACCCGCGCGAAGCCGAGCGTCCGTAGCGCGGAGGCGTTCTTGGGGTCGCGGGCGAGGATCTCCTGCAGGATCGGGAGCGCCTCGGCGGGCCGGTCCAGGTAGGCCAGCGCCTGGGCGCGGCGGAGACGCTGCGCGGGATCGTCGCCGACGAGGGCGGCCTTTTCCCCGAGGGCGCGAGTTCGCTCCACCTGGCGCAAGGCCCCTTCGATCTCGGCGTCGGGCCCGTAGTGCGCAAGCGCCGACTTCAGCTGGCGCTCCGCGGCGGGCCAGTCCCCGAGACGCGCAAACAGGTTGCCGGCGAGGAATTCGGCCCGGCCGAGGGTTTTTTCCTCGCGGAAGCCTAAGCGGATCGCCGCCTGGATCTCCCGAAGCGCCTCCTCCTCGCGCTTCGGCTGGGCGGCGAGCGCGCGGGCGAGCTGGTAGCGGACGGTCGGATGGTCGGTGCGCGAGAGGACCTGGCGCAGCTTCGGCTCGGCCTCCGCGGCGCGGCCCTCCTGGAGCAGCGATATCCCCTCCCGCCAGGTCGGGCGGTCCTCGGGGGGCACGACGGCCGCGAGCTCCTCCCGGGGGATCAAAAGCAGCAGCGCCACGCCGGCGGCGACCGCGCCGGCGAGGACCGCGACGGCGTATCGGAATCGTGTCTCCATCACCCGCTCGCGCCTCCCGCAGCCTTCCTTTCCCGCCCGGCATCATACCGGGGCGGGCGCCTTGCGTCCGAACAGGGCCCCGGCCCCGAGCGCGGCCGCCCCCGCCGCGACGAGGAATGCGGCGAGGATCCAGGGCTCGACGGGCGAAAAGGAACTCGCGAGCCGGTCGGCCAGATCGATGCGGTGGTAGAGGGCCGGCGTCGTCAGGAGGCCGTGGCGCCAGACGCCCTGCGCGAGGGACAAGAGCGGGCTGCCGGACAGGAGCGCCGGCCCGAAGCGGCCGGCGGAATCGGCGATGAAGGGCAGGCCGAAGAGCGCGACCGCGAGCATCGCCGCGCCGGCTCGCCCGGAGCGCGGGAACACCCGATCCAGGCCGCGCCGCAGCCCAGCACACGCGGCCCAGAGTCCGAAGCAGAGTCCCGCGGTCCCCGCGAACGCGAGGGGGATGCTCGAGGCCTGGGGCACGCCGGCGATGAGGAGCGCGAGGGCGGCCGCCAGGATCGCCGCCGCGAGCGCGCGGGCGGCCTCGCGCGAAAGCGAGATCGATCCCCCCGCGACGCCGAGGAGCGCGAGGGCGAACGCCGGGAGGGCCGAGGCGAGGTAGCCCTTCGGGCCCGAGGCGGCCGGGACGCAGGATCCGAGAATCGCCACCGCCGCGATCCCGGCGGCGCCGGCGAGCGCCGCAAGGGCTGCGTCCGCGACGAGCGCGCGCTTCACCCCTCGGTCCTCACACGATGACGGGCTCGCGCTTCCGGGCGCGGATGCGCTGGATGGAGGCCCCGAGCGCCTGCAGCTTCTCCTCGAAGCGCTGGTAGCCGCGGTCCAGGTGGTAGATCCGGTGGACCTCGGTGGTGCCCTTCGCGATGAGGGCGGCAAGCACCAGGGCCGCGGAGGCCCGCAGGTCGGAGGCCGTCACCTGCGCGCCGGAAAGCCTCGGCACGCCCTGGATAATCGCGGACGGGCCTTCGCGGCGGATCTGGGCGCCCATCCGGTTCATTTCGGCCACGTGGATGAAGCGGTCCGGATAGATCCGTTCCGTGACCACGCTGATCCCGCGGGTGAGCGTGAGCACCGCCGTGAACTGCGCCTGCAGGTCCGTCGGGAAGCCCGGATACGGAAGCGTCGTGATGTCCACCGGCCTGAACTCCTCGGTGGCCTGGACCGTGACGGAGCCGTTGTGCCGTTTCAGGGGAATCCCGATCGCGGCGCATCGGTCGGCGACCGCGCCCATGTGCTCGAGGCAGATCCCGTCGATTGTGACCTCGCCGCCGGTGGCCGCCGCGGCGCACACGAGGGTGCCCGCCTCGATCCGGTCGGGGATGACCCGGTGGCACGCGCCGTGCAGCGCGTCGACGCCCACGACCTCGATCTTCGGCGTGCCGGCCCCGCGGATCTTCGCGCCCATCTTGCGCAAAAACTCCGCGAGGTCCTCGATCTCGGGCTCGCAGGCGGCGTTCTCGAGGATGGTCTTCCCGTGGGCAAGCACGGCGGCCATCAGGACGTTCGCGGTGCCCGTGACCGAGGACCCCGCCGCGCCGCCCAGGTAGATGTAGCCGCCCTGGAGGCGTTTCGCCTCGGCGAAGACGTCGCCGTGCTCGATCTCGATCCGGGCGCCGAGGCTTTTGAGGCCCTTCAAGTGCAGATCCACCGGCCGCGTCCCGATGACGCAGCCGCCGGGATAGGAAACGCGCGCCCGGCCGCGCTTGGCGATGAGGGGGCCGAGAACGCAGAACGACGCCCGCATCATCTTGACCTTCTCCCAGGGCGCCCAGTAGGGCTTCTCGTCCACCAAGCGCGTGAGGATCTTGCCGTCCTCGTCGCGATCAGCCTCGACGCCCAGGTCCTTGAGCAGCAGCCGCATGACGTCAATGTCCTCGAGATCGGGAACGTTCTCGATCGTGCAGGACTCATCGGTCAGAAGCGTGGCGGCCAGGATGGGAAGGGCCGCGTTCTTCGAGCCGGACACGCGGACCCGGCCGCGCAAGGGAAAGCCGCCTTCGATAATCAGATAATCCGTATCCACCATGAGGAAGACACCTCGCGTCGGGCGGCGAGAATTATCGGGCGCGGGGCCGCGGCCGGCGGAAAGCCGGTCAGGGCTCCGTCCCGTCAGGACTCAACCGTTCGAGCAGCACTCCCCGGGGAATCCCCGAGAGATCGTTGAGGATGCACGCCATCCTCCAGCACCCGACGTCGCGGGCGATTGTAGCCGCTTTGTCCGCCTGATCCAGCCCTACTTCGAGCGCGAGCAGCCCGCCCGGACGGATTGCCCATCCCGCCTTGTCGATGATCCGCCACAAGAAGTCGAGGCCCGTCGGCCCCGCGACGAGGGCTTCCATCGGCTCGAAGTCCCGGACGGATCGATCGAGGGAACCGAGTTCGGATTCGGCGACGTAGGGCGGATTCGAGACGACGAGGTCGTAGGAGGCGACGGGGGCGGAGACGAGGAACCGGATCATCTCCGCCCGGCGGACGCGCACCCGGCCGAGGACGCCTAGGCGGCGTGCGTTCTCGCGCGCGATCCGCGCCGCCCGCCCCGAGCGCTCGACGGCGTCGATCCGGAGGGACGGGATTTCGCAGGCGAGCGTGACCGCGATGCAGCCGGAGCCGGACCCGAGGTCGGCGGCGCGGAGGATCGTTTCGGTGTTTGTCTGTTGTAGGGGCGATTCATGAATCGCCCCTACGTCGGCGTTCATTTCGCCGTCACGTTCCCTCGTAGGGGCGGACCCATGTGTCCGCCCCGCGCGGCAAGGGCGAACACGCAGGTTCGCCCCTACGCAATGCCCCCGAATCCACTGCAGAACCCCCTCGACGAGGGTTTCCGTCTCCGGCCTCGGGACGAGGACCCCGCGCCGGACGAGGAACGGCCGGCCGTAGAACTCCTTCTCGCCCGCCAGATACGCCGACGGCTCGCCCGTCGCGCGACGGCCCACGAGACGGGAAAAGCGGCGGCCCTGTTCGCGCGAGACGCCGGCAGCCCCCGTCTCCCCCACCAGACGCTGCCTCGGAATCTCGAGAACCGCCGCCAGGAGGATCTCCGCCTCCGCCCGGGCGGGCGTGATCCCGGCCGCCTTCAGCCGCGACGCCGCTTCGTCGAGGAGCGTTCCGGCGGGAATATCGGCCTTGTGCCTTTTTCCCTTCAAACCCATGGGAGGAATCCTAATCGCGAACCTTCTCGCATCCTCGTTCCCTATCG
This sequence comes from uncultured Planctomycetia bacterium, assembly GCA_964358555.1. GTDB lineage: Bacteria > Planctomycetota > CAYHQZ01 > CAYHQZ01 > CAYHQZ01 > CAYHQZ01. The sequence goes on along the minus strand of CAYHQZ010000079.1, from coordinate 7,127 downwards.
CCGCATCGCTCGGAAATCCGGCGTTTCCAATCATCCGGATGCCGGCCGTGATGTTTCACGGCCAGGATGCGGATCCAGGAATACAGGGGTCGGCGCCGCAATGCCGCAATCAGGCAGTCGGATACAACCGCTCGGATTTCAGGAAGTCGCGGAGAGACGCGCTGGCGCGCTATAGTCCTTCGGCGGTCCCGCCCCATGCCCGACGAATACGCCTACCTCCCCTGGCTCGGCCTCGCCCTCGGGGGGCTTTGCCTGATCCCGTCGCTGCGCGCGGCGCGGCGAAAGCGCCTCGTGGACGACCTGCCCACATCGAAGACGACGGGGGTCTTCATCGGACTTTCCGAGGTGAAGGGAACAGCCGAGGCGGAATCGCCGCTCGTCTCGGTCCTCGCGGGAACACGCTGCGTCCATTACGGATGGGGCGTGGAGGAGCGCTGGTCCCGGATCGTGACCGAGCACACCACCGACTCGCAGGGCCGCTCGCAGACGCGCACCCGCCACGAGAGCGGCTGGACGAGCGTTGCCTCCGGCGGGGAGACGATCCCGTTCTATCTCCAGGATGACGAGGGCGCCGTTCGCGTGGACCCGGAAGGCGCGAAGATCGAGGCCCAATCCGTCTTCGACGAGACCTGCGGGATGGGCGATCCGCTCTATTACGGAAAGGGACCGCCGGGGGCCGTCTCGAACTCCGATCACGTCCGCCGGTTCCACGAGTCGGCGATCCCGCTGCACGCGCCTCTCTACGTGATGGGCCAGGCGCGGGAGCGGCGCGACGCCGTCGCCGCGGAGATCGCCGCCGACCCGTCCGCCCCCATCTTTCTCGTCTCGACGCGGGCCGAAAAGGCGGTGAGCCGGGGATTCTTGTGGCGGGCCTGGCTCTGGGGCGTCTTCGGCCTCATCGCCTGCGGCGGCTTCATCGTCGGGCGGGAGAACCAGCGCGCGGCGGACTTCGGGCGGGAGTGGTTCGGGATCCTCGCCCCGGCATTCTGCTTTCTCGCCGTCGCCGGGATCGGCTGGCTCGTCATGGCCTACAACAGCCTCGTAAACCTCCGGGAGCGCGTCCGCCAGGCCTGGTCCCAGGTGGACGTGCAGCTGAAGCGCCGCGCAGATCTCATCCCGAGGCTCGTCGAGGTCGTCACGGGCATGCGGGATCACGAAAAGAACGTCCAATCCGAGGTCGCGGCGCTGCGGGCCCAACTCCTCGCCACCCCGCCCGGCTCGCCCGGCCCCGATCCGCGGGCCGCCGCCCCCGTTCTTCGCGCCATCATCGAGCGCTACCCGGAGCTGAAATCCGTCGAGGCCTTCCGTTCTCTCCAGCAGAGCCTCTCCGACACCGAGCAGCGGATCGCGCTCGCCCGCGGATACTTCAACGACATCGCCGCCTTCTACAACACCCGCCTCGAAATCATTCCCGACCGCTTCATCGCCCGGCTCGGCGGAATGCAGCCGCGCAACCTGATGGCCGCCGCCGACTTCGAGCGCACGGAGGTCAAGGTTTCGTTCGCAGCGTGAGCCTTTCCGGCCCGCGCGTTTCTTGCCTTCAGACGGGACCGTGGTGTAGCATCCCCTTGATCGTATTCTTCGGGGTGCTGCAGATCATTCGTGTCGTCCACGATGTTGCCATAGATTCTTGACGCCAACAGGGAAAGGGGTCGCACATGAAGGGTTTGAAGGATTCCACCGACGTTCTCACCCAGAAGGCCCGGGACGCGGTTTCGCGCGCGAAGGGACTCTACGAAAAACTGCCGGTCTCGGTGAAGGAGCAGGCCCCCGCCATCGGGGAGCGCCTCCAGGTCGCCTCCAAGCATCTGGGCGAGGGGGCCTACAAGGAGGCCCTGATGGAGGCCGGCGAGTTCTCGGTCCTCGCGCAGTCCGTGATGGGACGGGTCGCGAACTTGGCGCAGCTGTGCGCCTCCGTCGCGATGCAGGACCTCGACAACGCCCGCAAGATGTCGGCGGAATTCCTCGCCTCCTCCGAGTTCCAGAACCGAATCCTCCAGGTCTCCGTGGAGGCCGTCCGGCAGGCCGTGGAAAACGAGCGGCGGCTCGCCTCGGAGGCCCTCAAGGAGCAGGCCGACGCGGTCAAGGGCGAGGTGCAGGGGATGATGGAGCGCAAGCACCAGGCCCTCCTCGCGGACTTCGAGTCCGCCCTCGAAAAGTCCCAGCTCAAGTCCCGGCAGGCCTTCGAGGACGCGCAGCAGATGATGACGGAGTTCGCGGCCTCCGCGAAGTTCCACAAGATGGCGATGGACGGGGCCCGCGAAACGGTCCGCGACGCCCTTGCGAAGGAGCGCCGCCTCGCGGAGGAGGATATCCGCGCGACCGTGGCGGCGATCCAGAAGGAGGCGACGCAGCAGATCCAGGGGCTCCGAAGCGGGCTGCTCCGGAGCTTCGAGGTCGTCCTCCAGAAAGACGAGGGACGCGAGGCGCCGGCGTCGTCTAACCGTCCCTCGGGCAAGGCGAAGGCGAAGAAGGCCGGCCGGTAAGGGGCCGGCACTCCCGTGGATCCCCAGGAGAAGGAGGAGGGACTCGAGGGCGAGACGCCCGCCCGGCGGGCGCAGGAGGCCCTGTCGAGGGCGCGCGCTTGCGTGCAAGGCCTTTCTCCCGGCGTGAGGGAGCAGGCGCCCATCCTGGACGAGACCCTTCTCGCCGCCGCGCGGTTCCTGAAGGAGGAGGCGTTCGCGGAGGCCGAGCGGGAAGCGGACGTCGCGGCCCTCCTCGCGCAGGCGTTCTCGGACCGGGTCTCGCGCCTCGCCGGTCTCTGCGCCGCGAGCGCCTGGCAGGACGTCGAGAACGTCCGGCAGCTTCTGGAGGCGACTTTCTCCTCGCCCGCGTTCGAGGAGAAGATGTCCGGCATCGCCGGGGATGCGGCCCGCGAGGCGATGAAAGGGGAGCGCCACGAGTTCGAGGCCCAGATCCGGAAATCCTCCGAGACGATCGCCTCGGAGGCGAAGACCCGCCTCCGACAGGTCGAGGACTCCATCCGGGAGGCGATGCAAGGCCTGATGGACAAGGAGATCGTCCGCCTGGAATCCCTCCGGGTCGCCGTGGAGGACAAGGTCCGGACGGAGGCAAGGATCGCAGCCGGCGAGGCGCTGGAAAGCCCGGAATCCCAGGCCTACGCCGCGGCGGCGGCGGAAGCGGCAGCGCAATCGTCGATGGAGGCGGCGCAGGGACTCGTCCGCGAGTCGGTCGAGCACGAGCGGGAAGTCATGACGAACTTCGTCCGCGAGTCATTCGAGCGCGAGCGGGAAGTCATGACGAACTTCGTCCGCGAGTCGTTCGAGCACGAGCGGGAAGCGGCGGGCACGAACGTCCGGGAGGCGATGGAAGCGGCGGGGAAAGAGGCGAAGTCGGGCCTGGAGGCGCTGCGCAGCGAGATCGGGGATCGGCTCGGAACGGCCGAGGCCGCGATCGGGGAGGCCCGGAAACAGTCGGGCGAGGCGATGGAGGCGCTGCAGAAGGCGGCGGCCGGAATTCCCGCGGCCCCCGAACTGGAGGCGCGCGCCGCGGCACGGGCGGAGGCGGCGGCGCAATCGTCGCTGGAGGCGGCCAAGGGCCTCGTCCATCAGGCCTCCGAACGCGGGCGGGAGGAAGCGGCAAACCTCGTCCGCGAAGCAATCGAACGCGAGCGGGCGGCCGCGGACGCGCTCGCCAGAAAGTCGCAGGAATCGGCCCGGAAGGAATCGCTCTCCGCCCTGGAGACGCTGCGAACCGAAATCGGGGACCGGCTCGGGAAGGCCGAGGCCGCGATCGAGGAGGCCCGGAAGCAATCGATCGAGTCGAAGGAGGCGCTGCAGAAGGCGAGGGCCGCTCTTCCCTCGATCCCCGACCTGGAGGCCCGCACGACGGCGGCGGCCAAGGCGGCGGCGCAGCTGTCGCTGGAGGCGGCCCAGGCGCTCATCCGGAAGTCGGCCGAGCACGAGCGGGCCGTCACGGCGAATCTCCTCCGCGAATCCATCGATCGCGAGCGCTTCGCGGCGGCGAAGCTCGTCCGCGAGACCATCGGCCAGGCGCAGGCGGCGGCGGCGAAGCCCGTCCAGGAATCGATAGGTCTTGCGCAGGCAGCAGCGGACGCCCTCGCGAAGAAGGCGCAGGAAACGGCCCGGAAGGACGCGCTCGCAGGCCTGGAGGCGCTCCGCAGAGAGCTCGCCGAGCCGCTCGGGAAGGCGGCGGCCGCGGTCGAGGAGGTCCGGACGCTCTCGTCCGAGGCGCTGGCCATGTCGAAAAAGGCGGCCGCCGGAATCCCCTCGATTCCCGACCTGGAAACCCGCGCCGCGGCGGCCGCGAGGGCGGCGCTGGAGCCGGCGCAGAAGCTCATCCGCGAATCCTCCGAGCGCGAGCGGGCGGCCACGGAAAGCCTTGTCCGCGAATTGATCGAGCAGTCCCGGGCCGCGAACGCGAAGATCCTGCAGGAATCCGTCGAACGCGAGCGGGCGGCGGCGGCGAAACTCGTCCGCGAGGCGGTCGAACAGGCGCAGGCGGCCGGGGCGAAGCTCGTCTTGGAATCCATCGACCGCGAGCGGGCGGCCGCGAAGCCGGCCCTCCAGGGCGCATCCGAATCCCTCCGGAAGGAGACCCGGGAAGGCATCGCGTCCCTCCGCTCGTCGATGGAAGCCGCGATCGCGGAGCTGCGAAAGCAGACGGACGCGACGATCGCAGAGGCGCGCAAGCGGGCGGACGCGGCGCTGGCGGAGGCGAAGAAGGCCGAGGCGCAGGCTTCGTCCGAAGCCCTGAAATCCCTCGCCGCCGAGCGCGCGGAAGCCGTCCGAAAGGAGATCTCGGCGGAGATCGCGAGCCTGCGCGAGGAGTTGAAGGACCTGCCCCTTTCCGAGGGCGCCAAGGGCGGCATCCGCACCCTCATGGCCAAGATCCTGACCTCGCCGTCGTTCAAGACCCACGTCACGGAGATCACGCGCGAGGCCGTCCCCCCCCCGGGGGCGCCGGGGGCCGCCCATCCGCCGACGCCTGCGCCCGCCCCCGAGCAACCGGCCTAATCGTCCTCGCGTTCGGAATCGCGCATCTCTCCCAGCCCCCGTGGTAATCTGGTGGCGGCCATGAGCGCTGAAGGTTTGCCGGCCGCCGGATCCGCGAGGGGGCCGCGCATCCCGGGGTTCGAGCTCCTGGGCGTCCTCGGCACGGGCGCAGGCGGCGTCGTCTACAAGGCGCGAATAGAGAAGCGCCGCGGCTTCGTCGCCCTCAAGGTGATGCCCTCCCACGTCGCGAAAAACCCCGTCCTCGTCGAGCGCCTGATGCGGGAGGCGCGCGCTGCGAGCGTCATACGCCACGAGAACATCGTCCAGGGCGTCGACATCGGAGAGGCCGGCGGCGTGCACTACTTCGCGATGGAATACGTCGAAGGCTTAAGCCTCGCCCAGGTCCTGAAGGAGCGCGGCGCGATTCCCGAGGAAGAGGCGCTCGCCATCGCCGGACAGATGGCCAGCGCCATCGCGGCCGCATCGAAGGCGGGGATCCTGCACCGCGACATCAAGCCCTCGAACATCCTGATCGCCGGGAACGGGAAGGCGAAACTCGCGGACTTAGGGCTTGCCAAGGACGTCCGCGACGAGGAGGAGGCCGCCGTCGCAGGATCGGGGGGCGTCGCTTCGCTTGCGAACCTCCCCGCCGGGGGCGGAACGCTCACCCGGACGGGGCTGGTCATGGGGACGCCGCAATACATGTCCCCCGAGCAGGTGAAAAGCCAGAAGGACCTCGACGTCCGGACGGACATCTACGCGCTGGGCTCGACCCTCTATCACGCTGTCGCGGGATTCCCCGCCTACAACGGGGAGACCGTCCCGGACGTCCTGGGAAAGGTCCTCGCGGGGGCATGGCCACCGCTGCGCGAGGCGCGCCCGGAAATCTCGGAGGCCTTCGAGGGGCTCGTCCGGCGGATGATGGCGCTGCGGCCGGAGGACCGTTTCCAGAGCGCGGCCGAATTGCTGGACGCCATCGAGGGGGCAAGGCAGGGCGTGATCCCCGAGATGCCGGAGGCGGCGCAGGAGGCGATTTCGGAGCTGCAGGTCCTGCCGGTCCTCTCCGCGCCCGAGCGAAGGCCCGCCCCGAGCGCCCCGAGGCGAAGGCTTGCGGCCTCGAGGATGGCGGCGAAATCCGAGGGCGCGCGGCGCGGGCCCATCGCGGTCCTCGTGATTCTCCTGTTCGCCGTCGCGGCGGTCTTCGCCCTGAACCAGCGGACGGAGCCGACGCCCGAAGCCCCGGCCGCGGCCCCGAAGCCGAAGTCCGCGACGCCGAATCCCCTCCCCGAACTCCCGCCGGAGCCGGAAACGCCCGCCGAGGACGCGAAGTTCGCGAGCGCGCGGATCGTCCTCGAAAGCCTTCCGGGCGATCTCGAGGGGCTGCGCTCCGTCCTAGTACAGGTCGAGCCGCTCGCCGCCCTCCCGGAGACGCCGAAGGATCTCGCCGAGTCCATCCGGGCGCTGAAGGCGCGGATCGCCGACGAGGAGAAGGCAGCAGAGATCGCGGCCGCGGCCCCGGAGCCACCCGCCCCCGCCCCCGAGCCTTCGCCCGGCCCGGCCCTGAGCGTGCCGCCGACGCCGGTCGCGCCGATCCCCGCCCCCACGCCCATCGCCGGCAATCTCTCCCCCCCCGCGGATCTTCCTCCCGGCACGGAGCCGCAGGACGATTCGAAGTCCGCGAAGCCGGGCGGGAAGAAGGAAAAGAAGGAGCGGGAGAAGGGCAAGGAAAAGGAGCGCAAGGCCCCCGCGAAGCAGAAGGCGCGGGAGAAGGACAAGGAAAAAGCGGGCGAACTTCCGGTCGAGACCGAACCGACGAGCGGGCGGGGCAAGCGCGACACCCAGCGCGACGCCCAGCGGGAACTCGCCGCCCAGCGCGACGAGTTCCTCCGCCAGTGGCAGGAGCGCGTGACCGCCGCCCAGCAGCAAAACCCGGACCCGCGCGCCGCCCAGAAGGCCGTCCGCGATCTGCGCCAGGAATACCGCGACTACATGCAGAAGTTCAACGACGAGTGGGACCGCCTCGGCGGCCGGACCGGCGGGAAGATGAAGGGCCCCGCGAAGGAAGCGAAGGAATCGCGCAAGGGCGGGAACTGAACCGGCGGGCTGACCCGCTCCGGATTCCCTTCCTTGCCGAACTTTTTTACGTCCTGC
>CAYHQZ010000078.1:0-16309 GCA_964358555.1 uncultured Planctomycetia bacterium | reverse complement strand
ATGCGAGCGGGCCAGAGCCAGGCGAGCGGGGCGGGGGCGAGCTCGTTGGCGAGCCTCGGGATGAACCGGCGCTCCGGATCCCCGAACGACTCGCTCCAGCGCGTCCCGCCGCCGAAGACGACGATGACGACCTTGCGCCCGGCCGCGCGCCCCCCGGCGGGATCGCCGTCCCTCCGGCCGCCGGAGAAAAGCCCCGCGCATCCCCCCGCAAGCCCGCCGCCCCCGAGCGCAAGCGTTGCGCCCAGCCCGCCCGCGGACTTTAAAAACTCGCGGCGGTTCATGGGGGCTCTCACCAGAACGTCTTCACGTGCCGGTATTTCCTCATCCGCTCGTCCTTCGTGATGATGACGGCGCCTTCCTCGCGGGCCGTCGCGACGATGATCTGATCGGCGGGGTCGCTCCGGAAGCCGTCGGGGAGGGCGGTCGAGCGGTAGGCGACCCGGGGCGTCAGCGGCGCAAGGCGGAGCTTCGGCATCTGCATCGCCTGCTCCAGCCATTCCTCCGGATCCGCGTAGAGATCGATGCGGCCCTTCTCCACCAGTTTTGCGACTTCCCAGGGGGAGATGGCCGACAGGACGAGTTCCTCGTAGTTCGCCGTGGTTTCGATGAGCGCGCGGACTTTCGCCGGCAGGGCGGACGGTTCGACGTGCCACCAGATCCACGCGTGCGTGTCCAGCAGGTACTTCACCGGCACGCCTCCCACATCCCCTCGCCCAGCGGCGAGACGATGTCGCCCTTGATTTTCATCGTCCCGGCCAGGCGGCCGGGGACCGACTTTTCCTCCTTCGGCCGGGCGGGCGCCAGCACGACGAGCGGTGCGCCCCGCTTCGTGATCTCGACGCCCTCCTTCGTCTCGGCGACCCGGCTCATGACCTCGAGCGCGTGCGCCTTGAACTCGCTGACGCTCATGTGCTGCATGGCGGAACCTCCCGAACGGATCCTAAAATGACCTGAATTTCAGGTCAAGAGGTCATTTACATGTCCCACTACTCGCCTTGCCCCTATTCGATGGCCTCCTGTGCGGCCTTCGGCGCGTGGGCTTTCCGCCAGGCCGCGGAGTCGACGGCGACGTAGATCTCGCCTGTTTTCGAGTCGACGGTTCCCCGGTAGATGTCGCAGGAGGTCGCTTCGGAGCCGCCGCGGCGGGTCGAGGGCGCCCGCTTCTCCGTGCCCGCCTTCTCGCACTTCACGGAGGCGCGGACGGGGATGCCCTCGGGGACGGCGACTTCCAGGTTGATCGTCCCGAAGGAGTCCCAGAGCGACGCGGGATGGACGACGTAGGCGAGTTGGAAGGTTTCCGCGTCCTTCGTGTCGCGGAAGGCGTATTGCGAATAGGACACGACGAGCGTCCGCGTGGACTTCGCCGGGAACTTCGCCTGGTAGTAGAGGAGGTTCATCGGCGAAAACGTGAACGTGACCGGGAGGTTCTTCAGGATCGAGCGGCAGGAGGCCTTCGCCTCGTCCGGGATGCTTGCGTTCGAATCGAGGTAGTCCACCCGGGCGTAGACCGTCGGGTCGCTGCCGGCCGTCGAGTTGTAGTTCGCCGAGGTCCGCGCGAGATCCTCCTTCGAGACGGTCACCTCGCGGGGGCGGAGCTCGCCCGTCTTCATGTCCAGCGCCCGCTCCCGGACGTCCCCGCCCCAGGCGGAGAAGATGGCCTCGTAGGCGGCGGCGGCCTCCTTGTCGAAGCCGGAGGCGAGCTGCGCGAAGAACTGCGTCGCCTTCTGCTCGCCGATGGCGCCCAGCGGGCCGAGGTTCGAGCCCTCGGAACGCGGCTGTTCGCCGAGCCAGGCGTAGAAGGGGCTCCTGTCCTTCGCCCCGACCTGGTTCTTCCCGAAGTCGAGGCTCGCGTACTCGACGAGGAGCGCCGCGTCGCGCTCGTTCCATTTCATCTTTCCCGTCGCGTGCTCGGCGAGCGCCTTGCGGGCGGCGTCTCGCAGAACGCTGCGCTCCTTCTGGATCGCCTGGACCTGGCGCTCCAGGTCGGCCTGCCTCCCCGAATAGGCGATCTCGCCCCGGAGCTTCTGGACCGCCTCGACGAGCGCCGCGAGGCCTGGGTCCTTTGCGACGGCCTTGTCGATGGCCTCCCGCGCCCGGGCGCGGATGATCCCGTAGATGGCGGAGTTCGTGATCAGGTGAGAGGAAAGTTGTTCCTCCCCCTTGCCAGCCTCGGCCGCGGCGAAGGCGGAATGGACGTCCGGATAGAGCGCCATCCCCCGGTGGGCGTAGACCCCGCGCAGGATCGGGAATCCGAAATCCACGACGACCTCCTTGTCCGTGGGATTCTCGATCCTGTAGGCGGCCGAGACGGAGGCGAGGGGGTCTGCCTGGCCGGAGTCGTATTTCCCGTCCGGCGTGAACGCGATCTTCAGGTTCTCCTCCAGGACCTTGAGCCGGGTCTCCCGCGCGGGCTTCAGGGAGGGATCAATCCGGCCGAGGACCCCCTTCGCGGAAGGATCCCCCTCCGGATACTTGATCGTGAACGGCCCGCCGTTCGCGAGCGCGGGCGGGGCGCCGGGGAGGCCGGCGAGAAGGATGGCCAGCCCCGCGGCGGCCGCGAGCGCGGCGGCGGGGAACCGTGAACCGACCCGGCCCATCGGCGTCTTCGAAGCGTCCATCCGCGTCCTCCTTGTCCGGGCGCTATCGGCGCCGCGGCTTCCGTGTTCCTCGATCCCTCCGAACCGAAAGCGTACTCGCCGGCCCGGCGATTGCGATCGCCTCCATCTCGACGAGAAGATCCTCCCGGCACAGTCGCGCCTCGATGCACGTCGAGGCGGGGTAGGGCTGGATGCCCTCGCGCTGGAAGAAGGCAAGGCGCTCCTCGTTGAAGGCGCGGTAGTGGCGGCGGATGTCCTTCAAAAAGACCGTCGTCTTCACGACGTCCTTCCAACCGGCCCCGGCGGCCGCGAGGACCCTGCCTGCGTTTTCGAATGCCCGCCTCGCCTGCGCGCGGAAATCCCCGCGGTGCAGCGTCTCGCCCTTCGGCCCCACGCTCGCCGTCCCCGAGACGAAGACGAGCCTTGATCCCGCCGGGACGGCGATCTCCATCCCCCGGATGAACGCGGAGGGCCGCGCGTAGTCGTAGGCCTCGTTCATCGCCTCTGGCGCCGAGAGCGCGCGGCGGGAAATACTCCTCGCGCTCGTTCGAATCCTGCGGCTTCGGGCGGGCTTCATCGCGGGTTTCGGGCCTCCGGCTTCCTTTTATACAACGGTAAACGATCTGCGGCGGAAAAAGGTTTATAATGGGGGAGATGCATTGGGGCGGGAGGCTTACGGTGCTTGTCCGTCTTCCTTCGGCGGGGCGGGCGGCCCGTCCTTGGGAGGCGGCATCGTATCCTTGCCCGTTGGCGGCTTTCCTTCTCCGGGCGGCAGGTCGGGGGCGGGCGGCGGGGGGGCGGAGGAGCGCAGCGTGTCGAGGCTCACGCCGCCCTTTTTCACTTCCGCGAGGGGCGTGACCTGGGCGAGGAACGCCTCAAGGCCTGCGAGCGGGATCTCGACGCGGGCCGAGAAGCCCACGCCGGAGGGCAGGCTCTTGCCCCCGGCCTCGGTCGCGGCCTTCCGGACGGCTTCCTGGGAGGACGGCGCAAGTTTTGAATCGCCGGAAATCCAGAGGACCGCGCTCTCGCCGCCCGGTCGCGCGAGGATCATGTGGAGATACGGCCCGCCCTTCAGGTCCTCCCAGGAGAGTCCCGCGCGGCGGCGCTCGACGAGGACGCGCAGGTTCCGCTCCACCTTCTCCCAGGCGATGGCGGGGGCCGATGCAGCCGCGTCCTTCTTCTCCGGCGGTTTTGCTTCCCCTGCCGACGCAATCTCGATCTCCACCTTTCCCGTGTCCGGCGCCTCGAGCCAGCTGCTGGAGACGCTCAAGGGATAGCGGCCGGGCATGAGGCCTTCGTGCGGATGCAGGTCCGGAGCGTTGAGGGAATCGTCGTAGAAGCGCCACTTCCTGTCGATGGTCATCGGGAAGGATTTCTCCTCGCCGGGCTTGAGCGTGATGCCCTCCGAGACGGGCCAGCGGCGCCCCTCCCCCTCCGGCGCCAGCGCGGCCGACCAGATGCTGGGGGCGAACGAGACATGCCACCGCTCGCCGGCGGGAAACGCGAGCGGCTTCCTGCCCGTGTTTCGCAGCCAAATCGTCATCGGGATGGGCTCGCCCGGGGCGAAGCGCGCCTTGGAGACGGAGAGGCCGAGTTGCAGGCCGTTCTGCGCCTCGCTCCAGGCGATCGCAGGCTTCGGGACGTCCTTGGCGGGCGGCTTGCCCGTCTCCGGCGCATCCTTTTTCGTCGCTTCCATCCCGTCTTTCGCCGGCGTCGGCTGCGAGTCCCGGGCGGCGGGTTCCACCGGCCCGCCCGCGCCGAGGGAAATCGCAGCCCCGAAAAACGCCGCAAGGGCCAGCGACTTGTTGGCTGTTCGTCTCATGCGGGCAGGGTAAGCCTTCCCCGGACAGGATCCGTAACGGCGTTGTAACGAAAACATGATCCGGTTGGTGCTCGTTCCATGAAGCGCCCGGGTGGCCTGCCGGCTTCGGGGGGGTGGGGGCGGGCGGCGGGGGGCGTATCGCTTCTCACTCGCTCATCGTGCCGTCGTCGGCCGTGTCGGTTTTGGAGCAGCGCTTGCTTTTTGCACGGGGCGCGCCTGGCGAAACGTGAATGCGCGCGACGGCGAAACCGGCGTGACGTTATGACTTGTCCGCCGCCGTCGCCTTGGCCGACTTCGCCTCCGGGGCTTCGCTCTTGATGTCGGTGTCGATCTCCCGGACGCCCTTCTTAAACTCGGAGATTCCCTTCCCGAGCGAGCGGGCGACCTCCGGAAGCCGCCGCCCGAAGAGGAGAAGGGCGATGACGAGGATGACGACCAACTCGGGGAAACCGATGCTTGGCATTCTCTCTCGCTTCCGGCTGTTTCGCTGTCCAGCCATGTGGCATTGTAGCGTTATCGCGAGGGGCAACGGCGGGGGAAGAAGAGGCTCCCCGAAGTTTTCCGTATACGAACCGGCCCCCGATCCTTTCGGGGGAACGCGTGGCGCGGCGCGGGGATTTTCCGCCGGGGTGGCGCTACTTCTCCGGCGCCGGTTCCGGCATCCCGGGGGCCGTCGCGGGCTCCGGGGTCTTCGGGGGCTCCGCCGGCGGGGTTGCCGCCGCCGGGGTCTCGTAGCCGAAGATGGACTTCCCTCCCCACGTCGCCTTGGCGGGGCCGTCGTCGAAGCAGATGTCCAAGCCGAAAATCCCGAGCACGAAGTCCACCGCCTGGAGGTAGCGCGGCGATCCGACGACGCCGATCCAGCCGACGTGAAGGTAGTGGGGGCAGGAAATCATGTAATCGGGCCCGGGGAGCGGCCCCTGGAAGACGCCGATGAGCCCCGTCCGCTGGAAGCCAAGCGTCTCGGGTTTTTCCTTGTCGTACTCGCGGAACCCGACTTCCTCCTGGCCCCAGAGAACGAGGCCGAAGCTGCGCTCGTAGTGCTTCATCCAGCCGAACCGGCCGCCGCCGAGTCCCGCGAAGGTGCCGTCCACGTAGCCGATTCCGATGGGGATGACGGGGATGAAGTCGTAGTAGAAGGCGAATCCGGGCTTCTCCGAAACCGTGATTCCGAGGTCGATGATCTCCATCGCGTCCTCGCCCCGGTACTTGAGGTAGGTGCACCCGGTCGAGGCGGCGAGGAGGAAGCCGAGGGACAGCCCGGCGAGAATCCGGCGGAGCATTGCGTTCATGGGGGGAGTGTAACGTTCGAGGCCTCACGAACAACCTTGACAACGCTTTTCCATTTGGCCATATTGCAAAATGATGAGAGAAAGAAGGAAACGCGGCGGGGGCCTGGGCGCCGCCGCGCGCTTGCGGATCGCGGCGCGGGCCAAGGTCGCGAAGGCGATGGCCCACCCGAGCCGGCTCGCGGTGGTGGAGCGGCTCGCCCGCGGGCCGGCCTGCGTCTGCGATCTGACGGCCCTCGTGGGGGCCGACATCTCCACGGTCTCGCGCCACCTCTCGATCCTCAAGGCCGCCGGGATCGTGGCCGACGAGCGCAAGGGTTCCTGGGTCCACTACCGGCTTCGCTGCCCGTGCGTCGTTCGGTTCCTCGACTGCGTCGAGGCGGTGGTGCGCGAGGCCGGAAACGGGGGTGCGGATCGCGTATCCGGCGGCGGAGCCCGTCGCCGGGGAGGGCGCACGCGATGAGACGACCGAATTTGGAGCGGCGCGCCGATGCGATCCGCGGCGCCGTTCGGTCCGGCTATGCCCGGATTGCGCAGGGCGGTTGCGGCTGTTGCGGGCAGGCGTTGGGCGGAAACTCGAGCGCGGTCTCCCGAGGGCTCGGTTACGGAAAGGCGGAGTTGAAGGCGCTGCCGGCGGGCGCCGACATGGGCCTCTCGTGCGGGAATCCGACGGCCTTCGCTTTCCTCAAGCCCGGCGAGGTCGTGCTGGACCTAGGCGCGGGCGGGGGGCTCGACGTTTTCCTCGCGGGGCAAAAGGTCGGAAGGCATGGACTCGCCATCGGCGTGGACATGACGCCGGAGATGCTCTCGCGCGCCCGCAGGAATATCGCCGCCTACCGTCGGCGGACGGGGCTTTCGAACGTCGAGTTCCGCCTGGGGGAAATCGAACACCTGCCGGTCGCCGATGCGAGCGTCGACGTCGTGATCTCGAACTGCGTCATCAATCTCTCGCCCGACAAGCCGCAGGTCTGGCGCGAAATCGCGCGCGTCTTGAAGTCCGGCGGGCGCGTGGCGGTTTCGGACCTCGCCCTCTTTCGCCTGCTCCCGCCCGCCGTGCGCGTCTCCGCGAGTGCCCTCGTGGGCTGCGTGGCCGGCGCCGTTCTCGTCTCGCGCGTCCGCGCGATGGTCCGTGCCGCGGGGCTCACGGCTGTTCGGTTCGCCTCGAATCCAGGCGTCGTGGACGCGATGACGGAATGGAACGACCCTCTCTACCGCTTGGTTCGCACCCGACTGCCGGCGGGGAATCGTCTCTCGGATTACGTGACGAGCCTCTCCGTCGAGGCGACAAAGATTCCGGGTTCTATGAGGAAATGAATCGATGAACGCAGCCGCGTGTCCCGCGACCGAGCGGAAGATGACGAACGTCTTCGAGCGCTATCTGACGTTGTGGGTGGGGCTCTGCATCGTTGGCGGGGTCGTGCTCGGCAAGGCCGCCCCGGGCCTGGCGAAAGCGCTGGACGGCATGTCCCTGTTCGTCAACGGCGCGCCGGTGGTGTCGATCCCGATCGCCGTCTGCCTCTTCTTCATGATGTATCCGATCATGGTGAAGATCGACTTCTCGTCGGTCATCCAGGCGGGCCGGAGCGGCAAGCCGGTGTGGCTGACCCTCTTCGTCAACTGGGCCATCAAGCCCTTCACGATGTATGCCATCGCCATCCTGTTTCTCGGGACGATCTTCAGGGGATTCATCGGAGCGGACGCGATCGATCTGGTGAAGATGCCCTTCGGATTGGACCTGCCCCTCGGCGCGACGCAGGGTTCGGGAACCGTGGTTCTGCACGAAGGTGTGAAGATGCTGGCGATCCCGCTCTGGCGGAGCTATCTGGCCGGGACGATTCTGCTGGGCATCGCTCCTTGCACCGCCATGGTGCTGGTCTGGGGATACCTGGCGCGCGGCAACGACGGGCTCACGCTCGTGATGGTGGCGATCAATTCCCTGTCCATGCTGGTGCTCTACGGGCTCTTGGGCGGGTTTTTGCTGGGCGTCGGGCGGCTTCCGGTCCCCTGGCAGGCGCTGCTCTTGTCCATCGTCGTCTATGTGGCGCTCCCGCTCATCGCGGGATTCCTCTCCCGGAGATGGATCATCGCAGCCAAAGGAGAGCGGTGGTTCAAGGAGAAGTTCCTGCGCGTGCTTACGCCCGTCACGATTGTCGCCCTGCTCGCGACGCTGGTGCTGCTGTTCAGCTTCAAGGGCGAGGTGATCCTTGGCAATCCGTTGACGATCCTCTGGATTGCCGTCCCGTTGTTCATCCAGACCATGCTGATTTTCGTGCTGGGCTACTGGTGGGCGAAGATCCTGAAGTTGCCCTATGAAGACGCCGCCCCGGCCGCGATGATCGGCGCGTCCAATCATTTCGAGGTGGCCATCGCCACGGCGACGATGCTCTTCGGCCTTTCCTCGGGCGCGGCCCTTGCCACGGTGGTGGGCGTGCTTATCGAAGTGCCGGTCATGCTGATGCTCGTGAAGATCTGCCGAAACACCCGGCACTGGTTCGACGCTCCGGTTTCGGGGGCGTCCGGCGAAGAGACGTGACCGATGGAATGGAAAAAGGAGGGCAAGGCCTTCGCGGCCCTCGTCCTCGCCTTCCTCGCCTGCTTTTTCCTGCCGTCGGGCGAGCCGCGATTCGACCGCGCGGTCGATGAGTCGCTGGCCCTCGTCCGATGGTACGCCCGCGAGCATGTTCTCCTGTGCCTGGTTCCCGCCTTTCTCATCGCCGGCGCCATCGGCGTCTTCGTCCGCCAGGCGTCCGTGATGAAATACCTGGGGGCGCGGGCGAATAAGGTCCTCGCCTACGGGGTGGCGTCCGTCTCCGGCACGATCCTGGCTGTCTGTTCCTGCACCGTGCTGCCGCTCTTCGCGGGAATCTGGCGGATGGGGGCGGGGTTGGGGCCGGCGTGCGCGTTTCTCTATTCCGGACCGGCGATCAACGTGCTGGCCATCATCCTGACGGCGCGGGTCCTGGGAATGGAGCTCGGCATCGCCCGGGCGGTAGGCGCCATCGGATTCAGTTTCATTATTGGGCTTGCGATGCATTTCCTCTTCCGGAAGGAAGAACTGACGAAGGCCGAGGCCCAGGCGGGGGAGCCCCCGCCTTCCGCGCCCCGGGCGCTCTGGAAGGACTCTCTCTTTTTCGCGGGGCTCGTGGGTTTCCTCGTATTCGCCAATTTCGCGAAACCCGCAGAGGGCGGCGGCCTCTGGGGCGGCCTGTTCGCGGTGAAGTGGCCGCTTGCCGGCGCTTCCGCCCTCCTCGCCGTCGTCGCGCTCTTCGCCTGGTTTGCGCGCTCGGAAGCTGGCGACTGGCTCGATGCCTCCTGGGGATTCGCGAAGCAGATCCTTCCGCTGCTCTTCTTCGGGGTCCTTGCGGCGGGGTTCCTCCTCGGCCGGCCCGGCCACGAGGCGCTGATCCCGGGGCGATGGGTCGAAGCCCTCGTGGGAGAGCGGCCGGAGGCGTGTCTTTCCATGACGGGGCTCGCGGGCGGCGCGCTCGAGCCGTTCGTTCGCGCAATCTGGCCGCTGTGGACCTGCCTCTTCGCCTCCCTGTTCGGGGCGGTCATGTATTTCGCGACGCTCACCGAGGTGCCGATCCTCCAGGGCCTCATCGGCAGTGGGATGGGCAAGGGCCCGGCGCTCTCGCTTCTTCTCGCGGGGCCGGCGGTGTCGCTGCCGAGCATCCTCGTCCTGCGCGGGATCATGGGGATGAAAAAGACGTTGGCGTTCGTGTCGCTCGTCGTCGTGCTGTCGACGGCGGCAGGGTGGATCTATGGCTCGCTGTTCGGAGGAACGACTCCATGAAAAAGGTGCAGATACTGGGAACGGGCTGTCCGAAGTGCAAAAAGCTCGCCGAGAACGCAGCGGCGGCGGCGAAGGCCGCGGGCATCGAGTGCGAGATTGTCAAGGTGACCCGGATCGAGGAGATCGTGAAGTTCGGCGTGATGATGACGCCGGCGCTGGCCGTGGACGGGGCTGTGAAGTTCGCGGGCAAGGTGGCATCGCCGGAGGAGATTCGGAAGTACATTTCCTGACGGAAGGCATTCAACTTCGAGATGAAGGAGGGTTGTCATGGCCGATGAAAACAAGGGGACGATCGGTTCCGCGGCGCAGGCCGGCATGGGAACGTTTGCGAAGATCGCCGTCGTCGCGACGGTCCTCATGGCGGGGTGCGCTGTGTTCATGCTCAAGGAAAAGGGCAGTTCGCCTCCCCCGCCGGCCGCCAACGGCGGAGTGATTCCGCCATCTACAAAAACATCGCCCCCGACGGTTCCAGGGAAGCCGCCCCCGCCGCCGGCTGCGGTCCTGCCCAAGCTCATCGACCTGGGCGCCAGCAAGTGCATCCCGTGCAAAATGATGGCCCCGATCCTGGAGGAGTTGAAAACGGAGTACGCGGGGAAGCTCGACGTCGTGTTCATCGACGTCTGGCAGAATCCCGCCGCGGGCCGGCAATACGGCATCCGCCTGATTCCGACGCAGATCTTCTACGGCCCCGACGGCAAGGAGCTCTTTCGCCACGAGAACTTCTTCTCCAAGGAGGACATCCTGAAGAAGTGGAAGGAACTGGGGTTCGAATTCACCGCGAAGAAACCCTAGGAGCCCGGCCGCCATGCAGGAACTCTTCGCCGCACTCTCGCGCGCGGTGGAGGGCTCGCCTTTCGTCGCCGTCGGGGCGTCGCTCGCCTGGGGCGTCTTGAGCATCCTCTTGAGCCCCTGCCATCTGGCCAGCATCCCGCTGATCGTGGGGTTCATCGGGGGACAGGGGCGGGTGGGGACGAGGCGGGCATTCGGCCTGGCATTCCTTTTCGCCGCGGGGATTCTCGTCACCATCGCGGCCATCGGGGCCGTCACCGCCGCCGCCGGGCGGATCCTGGGCGACGTGGGGCGCTACGGGAACTACTTCGTGGCCGCGGTCTTCTTCCTCGTCGGGCTGCACCTGGTCGGCGCGATCCCCATGCCGGGCTCGGGGCCGGGGCAGGTTTCGATGAAGCGCAAGGGCATGCTCGCCGCCTTCGTCCTGGGGCTGGTCTTCGGCATCGCCCTCGGCCCCTGCACGTTCGCCTTCATGGCCCCGATGCTGGCGGTGACCTTCCGTCTCTCGGCCGGCAGCCTGCCCTACGGCATTGTCCTGCTCCTGGCCTACGGCGTCGGGCACTGCTCGGTCATCGTTCTCGCCGGCACGTTCACCGACGCCGTCCAGCGCTACCTGGACTGGAACGAGCGCTCGCGCGGGACGGCCGTCCTCAAGGCGGTCTGCGGCGTTCTCGTCATCCTGGCGGGGCTCTACCTGATCTACTCGGCGCCGTAGGAAGGAGAATTGCGAGATGCGTTTCGGTCGATATAACTCCAGGTCCCGGATTTGTATCCGGGTCGTGTAGAATCCCCGGAGATGAATCCATTGCGATGGAAGCAGCGCTTCGAGAATTTCGAGCGCGCCTTCATGTTGCTGCGGGAAGCGCTGGAGATGGATGCCGGGAAGCTCTCCGACCTGGAGAAGGAAGGCGTCGTCCAGCGTTTCGAATACACCTATGAACTGGCATGGAAGACGCTGAAGGACTACCTGGAATGTTCCGGCGTCTCCCTCGATGAAATCACGCCCAAGCGGGTCGTGAAACAGGCGTTCGCCGCGGGGATCATCGAAGACGGCCAGACGTGGATCGACATGCTGGAGCACCGGAACCTGATGTCGCACGCCTACGACAAGGACAAGTTCGAGGCCGCGGTTTCTGCGATTCGAGCCCGGTATCTCAAGGCATTCGGGCAGGCCTTCCAGTTCCTGAAGGGAAAGGCGGCGGGGGCATGAGATTCGGCCTGGACGACCTTGCCGTGCAGAGGCTCCAATCCGTTTTCCGCCGCCATCCGGAGATCGAAGCGGTGAAGGTCTTCGGATCGCGGGCGCTGGGCTTCGAGAAGCCAAATTCGGACATCGACCTCGTGCTGTGGGGCGCCGTCGACGATCGGCTCCTGGGGCGGATTTGCGGCGAGCTGGAGGATCTTCCGTTGCCGTATCTTTTCGACGTCCAGGTGGTTTCCCAGGTCCGGCATCCCGGCCTCCGGCGGCACATCGAGGAGCATGCGGTCGATCTCTACGAGACCGGGGCGGCGGGGCGCTGAAGGCTCGTGCGGACCGACCTGGACAATCTTCCCCGGTTGGCGCCACGGCTTCGGGGCCGACTGCCGCACCCGAATCGGCCCCGGCGACGAATCCGGCACCCGGCGCCTGGCCGGCTACCTGGCCCGCGCGCCCTTCTCGCTCGAGCGCCTGGAGCTGACCGACGAGGGCGCCCACTACCGCCCGGACCGCCCCAACCTCTTCCTCGGAACCGACGAGGTCCGAAGCGATCGCCTGGAGATGATCGCCCTCGTCACCTAGCACATCCCGGCCCCCGGCGCCAAGCAAGGCCATCTACTACGGCGCCTACAGCCAGGCCTGGCGCGGTCGCCTGCGGCGAGAGGCGCCTCGCAGCCTTGGCGCTGCTCCTGGCGGCCGCGCTGGCGGGCGGGTGCCGCGGAGCGGCTCCGCCCTTTCCGGATCCCGCCGCTGTCGTCAAAGGAGAGATTCTCGCCGTCTGGGACGGCGACCTGAACGGCGACGGGCGCGCGGACCGCATCGTCCTCTCGTACCCGAAATGGGAGGAACTTAAACGCCCGTGGGGAATCTATATCTGGCTGCGGAGCCGGAACGGCTTCAAATATATCCACTATTGGTCAGGGATTGGGGCGCTCCTGCCCTCGGAACTCAGCGGCACGAAGCGGAAGCCGTGCCCAACCGTCGGCCCGATCTCGCTCCGCGACGTCAACGGAAACGGCTACACGGACCTTTGCTTCAGAGATTGGGGCGGAGGGAACAATCAGGGAGGCGAGACGATCCTGGAGGTCCGTGGCACGAAGCTCTGGAGTATCTTCCACGGCTACCTGTCTCGACTCGCCGACCTGGACGGAGACGGCGTGCCCGAGATCGTCGGTCCGCTGGGAATGGGGTGGCGGTCCATGTGCGTTCTGCCGACGGGCGTGTGGAAGTGGAGAAATGGCCGCTACGAGATCGCGAACGCCGAGTTCCGGGAATACCTGCAGAAGGAACGCGAGGATGCTCGCGCGCGCAGCGAGAAGTATCCTGACGACATCGACCCGAAGGCTGAACTCATGTGCGGCCATCTTTCTCTTGGCGACCGGGCAGCCGCGCAAAAGGTCGCCGACGAAATCCGCGTTTCGATTGGCCGGGGGCATTACGAGCATTGGACGGCCTTAGACCGCAGCATGATCGAGACGGACATCAAATCCGCGTTCGAGCTCGCCGACCGGTATCTGGGCGGCGAAGGCCGACCTCCCGCGCATCAGGAAGCGAAGGAGTTCGTCGGTGGCGACTTCGAGCCGCAGTAAGCAAAATACGGGACGTAGTAAAATAGCCAAATCGTTCTTGGCCCCCCTGTTCCCTGCGCCTACATTCCGCGCCCTCTTTTCTCCTGCCCATGCCCCGCTATGTCCGCATCGATGACTCTACCCGCGTTCCGGCGGAGATTCCATTCCGGTCTGCCACCACGTCATCCCCGGCTTTCGAGGTCCCTGCTAGAATCCGCCCCTCACGAAACCAAGGGAGGCACGATGGCGAAGAAGAGCGCGGGCGGCCGTCCGGTGAAGTTCGGGATCATCGGGTGCGGGGTCATCTCGCACTTCCACGCGCAGGCCATCCAGGCCTCGAAGAAGATGAGGCTCGTCGCGGTCTTCGACGTGCGGCGGGAGTCCGCGGAGGCGGTGGGCAGGAAGTTCGGCGTGGCCCACTACGCGGACATGCTCTCGTTCCTCGCGCACCCGGGGATGGAGGCGGTGACGGTCGGGACGCCGTCGGGGGCGCATATGGACCCCGTGATCGCCGCGATGAAGGCGGGCAAGCACGTCATCTGCGAGAAGCCGCTCGAGATCACGCTCGAAAAATGCGATCGGATGATCGCGGAGGCGAAGAAGGCCGGGGTCGTGCTCTCGGTGGTCTTTCCCTCGCGGTTCCAGCCGGGCGTCCGCGAGATGAAGAGGGCGATCGACGCGGGCCGGTTCGGGCGGCTCACGTCCTGCGACGCCATCGTGAAGTGGTACCGCACGCAGGCCTACTATGATTCCGGCGCCTGGCGCGGGACCTGGGGGCTCGACGGCGGCGGGGCGCTCATGAACCAGTCGGTCCACACGGTGGATTTGCTTCTGCACCTCGCGGGCGACGTCAAAGAGCTGGTCGCCTTCGCCGGTTGCCTCGCGCATCAGCGCATCGAGGTCGAGGACGAGGCGGTCGCGTCGCTCCGGTTCAAGTCGGGCTCCCTCGGATTCCTTGAGGGCTCGGCCTGCGCTTCTCCGGGGATGTCGCGCTACCTTCACATCTCGGGCGAGAAGGGAACGGCCTACCTCATGGACGAGCTTGTGACCGATTGGAAGTTCGCCGAGCCCAAGAAAGGCGACGAGACGATGGTGGAGCGCTTCGGCCCCAAGGTGAAGAAAGCCGGCCCCGGCGCCGAGGATCCGCGCGCGATTTCCTACCTGCCGCACATGCGGCAGTTCGAGGACGTATGCAGCGCCATCCGGACCGGCCGCGAGCCGCTGGTCACCGCCGCGAGCGCCCGCAAGGCGACCGAGCTCATCCTCGCCATCTACGAATCCGCCCTGAACGGCGGCAAACGCGTCGAGCTTCCCCTGAAGCGAACCCCGAAGCTCTCCCCCATGCCCGGCCGCGACGGCCGGACGCCGGTGAAGGGGAAGAAGTAGGCCCGCCGGGAGGGTGTAGACTTTCCGCGTGATGAATCGGGCCGTCCCCGCCGTCCTTGCCGCGCTCCTCCTCGCCGGCTGCGGCAAGACCGTTCCGCCGCCCGGCATCGTCGCCCTCCAGCCCTACAAGTTCGCGGGCAATTGGGTCTTCGACGATTCAAAGACGGGGCTTTCCCGCGAGGCGTTCGTGGGAGGCACCCCCGAGATCATCGAGGACATGACGAAGGGGATCCCGGGCGCCGAGAAGGGGTTTTGCCTCCTCTTCTCGGCCCAGCCTTTCCCCGGCTCCACGCACAAGCTCGTCTGGCGGCGCGGGGACCGGAAGGGCAACTGGTATTACTGCGAGCAGACCAAGGCCGAAGGCTGGCTCTGCGCCGCGCTCTTCCGCTACTTCCCCGCGGCCCCGAAAGAAATCCACGCGGCCGCGAAGAAGCGGTAGGGGTCGGATTCGATAGGATGCGTTCGGGTTTCGCCATGTACCGCGACGACGACGGCGACGAGACGATCCCGTGCCCGAATTGCCGCGCGCCCGTCTACGAGGACGCCGAGCGCTGCCCGCGGTGCGGGACCTGGATTTCGGAAGACGACCGACTGCCGGAGCAAAGACCGGTTTGGTTCTGGATCGCCCTTGCCCTGGCGCTCCTGGCATTCGGTGCGTTCCTCCTCCTGTAGTAGGATGATGCAGGCATGCCGGACTCTCCGTCGGAGCGCATCGGGAACTACGATTTGCTCGAGCGCCTCGGGCAGGGCGCGATGGGGGTCGTCTTCCGCGCCCGGTCGCGGGAGCGCGGGCGGATCGTCGCGCTGAAGATCATCGACCCGTCGCTGTCGCGGAATCCCTCGATCGTCCGGCGCCTCGGCCGGGAAGCGCGCGCGGCCTCCGTGCTCAAGCACGAGAACATCGTCCAGGGGATCGATTTCGGCGAGGACGGCGGCCGGCACTACTTCGTGATGGAGTTCGTCGAGGGCCGGACGCTGCAGCAGATCCTGAAGGCGCAGGGGCCGATGTCCGAACGGGAGGTGCTCGAGATCGGCCGGCAGGTCGCACTCGCGCTGGCCCACGCGAAACGGTTCGGGATCCTGCACCGCGACATCAAGCCTTCGAACATCCTCGTCACGGACAAGGGCGTCGCGAAGCTCGCGGACCTGGGGCTCGCGAAGGCCGTGGGGCCTGGCGCCGAAGCAGAGGCCGGTCCCGAGGATTCCGACGCGGCCGCGGGGGAAGCCGACGCGGTCGTGGACCCCCGTCCGTTTTCCGCCGAGAACACGCTGACGCAGGCCGGCGCCGTGATCGGGACGCCGTTTTTCATGTCTCCGGAGCAGGTGGAGGGCAAGCCCCTTGACGTTCGCTCCGACATCTTTTCCTTCGGCTCGACGCTGTTCGCCGCGCTCTCGGGCAAGCCGCCGTTCGGGGGCGGGAGCCTTGCCGAAGTGCTCGATGCAGTCCGGACGGCGCCCACCCCGGACGTCCGCGAACGCAGGCTCCAAGCCGTCGGAACGTCTCCGGCCCCGGATTTATCCTCCCTCCCGCCGGACGTCTCGGAAGGCACGGCCCGGCTTCTTGCACGGATGATGGAAAAGGATCGCGAATCGCGCGTCCAGACGCCCGAGGCCGTTGCGGAGGCGATCAAGGCCCTTCTGGCCGGCGACGAATCCGCGTTCGAGCGCGCGATTCGGCGGGAAGCGCCCGTTTCGCGCCCGTCCGTCGCCCCGAGGAGATCGTCCGCGCGGATGCCTTCGCTCGCGCCGCTCCCGGAGCCGGAGCGCCGATCCCGGCGGCCCATCGGCATCGTGGTTGCCATCGCGGCGGCGGTGCTGCTGATTGCGGTCGTTTTCCTGACGCGCTTGCCCGAAGCGCCGCCGCCGG